>CAYXUT010000068.1:0-13957 GCA_964468005.1 uncultured Magnetovibrio sp.
TCTGTTGTGGTTCATGTTCGCCGGCATGCTGTTGCTCAAGAGTGTATTTGGACCGGTCCGCGCGTTGGCAGATGCTGCGGCCCGTTTGGCGAACGGCGAGCACGGCACCCCTATCCCAGCGCGCGGCAATGTCGATGCTTCGGGACAAATTGCGCGCGCCCTCGACAAGTGGGCGGACGATCTGGTGGATCTCGACACGCTGCGCCGCCAATTGGAGAAAACTCAGTTCAAGATGGAGCAAGTCGCACAGGAGGCCGATCGGAAAGCGCAAGCAGCCATTGAAGCGGCAAAGGCCGATATCATGGCAGATCTTGAAACACGAGGGTCGAAACTTGAGCCGGGAACGGTTGAAGAACCACCCGTGCCATCCGCTGCTAGCAACGAGATGCTGCCACTCGCGCCGCCGTCTATTGCCGTTTACAACAACACCGGCGTTGGTGGTCCCATATCGTCGGTTAGTCAGCAACTCAGTCGTTTCAGCGAGTACGTCTCGGCCGCCGCTTACGGAGCGGAGCGCACTGAGACGCTGGTCCGTTCGCTCGGCGAGGCGACCACCCAGATCGAAGTCCTTGGCAACCTGGTAACGGCGGTGCGCGATCAAGTTAATCTTTTGGCGTTCCGCTCGTCTCCGCGCGTTTACAACACCGCCGCGCCGGAGAATTTGATCCCGTTCAACAAGGATGAGCGCCAGCCGGGAAGCGGATCCGACGATCCCGTTGCGGCTGGCCGGCTGGATGCGATCTGCGAAACAACAGAACGGGCCGAGCGCGCACTCCAAGGAGTAAAGCTCTCGGTCGATAACGTTTCAGCCGCTGCCCAGGAGATTGCCACTACCGCCTCGCGTCAGGCTATGGATGCCACCAATAAATTATTGGCGCAATCACAGTATCTTCAAAACATGCTCGACGATATCATGGCACGTAGACATCCTTCGGAGCCGGATCGCCTATTGGGCCAGGATCCACGCCAAGACCAGGCGCAGCAATCCCAACAGCCAAGGCAAGGTATGCCGTTGGAACGCGGGTGAAAACGTGAGGTTGAGTTAGCCGGCGGCCTGCAACGCAGCAACGCCTGGAAGTGCGCGTCCCTCAAGCCACTCAAGAAAGGCCCCGCCGGCTGTTGATACGTAGGAAAATCTATCGATTGCATCCGCATTGGCAAGCGCCGCGACCGTATCGCCACCACCTGCTACGGACAGCAGTTGACCGGCTTCGGTCAGGCGGGCAGTCTCGCGGGCGACGGCGTTGGTGCCAAGATCAAAGGGGGAGATCTCGAAAGCCCCTAGTGGGCCGTTCCAGACCACGGTTTTGCATCCAGAAAGCCGTTGCTTGAGATCGTCGATGCTGGCTGGCCCTATGTCCAAAATCATGCTGTCCGCCGGCACCACGCCCACGGGAACGGTCTCGTTGGAGGCCCCTTCAACGAACTTATCCGCGACCACGACGTCGACGGGAAGGACGACTTCGCAGCCCTCAGCCGAGGCTTTCTCCATGATCTCGCGGGCTTGTTTGGCCATGTCCTGTTCACAAAGAGATTTTCCGACATCAAAACTTAGTGCAAATAGGAACGTATTGGCCATACCGCCGCCGATGACTATCTGATCGACGCGCTCAACCAAGTGACCGAGAACGGCCATCTTGGTCGATATCTTGGCGCCACCGACAACGGCGGCAACCGGATGTGTCGGGGCCTCAAGGGCGTTGGAAAGAGCTTCTAACTCAGTTTGCATCAGGCGGCCAGCGGCGGACGGTAGCCGCTTGGCGATAGCGTCAATTGAGGCATGCGCCCGGTGGGCGCAGGAAAATGCATCGTTCACGTAGACATCGGCCAGCGCGGCTAGTTGGTCAGCAAAGGCATCGTCGTTCTTTTCTTCGCCGGCGTGAAAACGGAGGTTCTCAAGAACTACGATGCCGCCCATCTCGGTACTATCAATTGCCTTTCTTGCTACTTTTCCGACGCAATCGGTACCAAAGACAACGGTCCGCCCAATGGTCTTTTCCAGCGCCGCCGCGACCGGTTTCATGGACATCTCGGGCACAGCCTGGCCTTTCGGGCGACCGAAATGTGAGACGACAATGACTTTGGCACCCTTGTCGAGAAGATCGTTCAAAGTTGGCAGGGAGCGATCAATTCGGGTGGTGTCGCTAACATTGCCGTCGCGCATCGGCACATTGAGATCGGCACGGACTAGAACCTTGCGGCCCTGGACATCCAAGTCGTCGAGAGTCTTGAAAGCGAACATTCTTATGTTTCCCGTTGGTGCTTAGAGTGAACCTACTCTCTACTGGCGTCACGGTTATAAAAGGGTGGAAGGAAAGTGGCCAGTCTTCGATTTGGCCTATTGGCTGAGGCGTTTGATTTGTGCTTCAGCCGCCCGAACTTTCTTGGTTTTGCCAAGAACCCGATAGGCCTTGACCAAGCGTTGCCAGCCTTCAAGATCATCCGGATTGTCTTTCATGCGATCGGCCAGGCGCTGGACCATGCCGCGGATCATCTCGGCTCGCTCTGAGGCTAGCATCTGCTCCGCGGCTTCTAGATCGCTGCGGTTTGGCCCCGGCGCCGTGGAATACGGTTGGGCAGGTAGGGCTTTTGGTTTGTCAGGGCCCAGTAGTTTCGCCGACAGTGATGCCTTGACCGACGCCGGATCGATCTTCAAATCCCGAGCTGCGTTCTGGATCCTTTGGGTGACAGTATTGCGCCATGGTGCATCTGAAGGAGAAACAGCCAGCAAGTCTGTCCAGCCCTGCAATGCATCGCGGAGCTTTCCGTCCTGCGCATCGGCCAGGGCTAGGTAATAGCGCGCCCTGGGAGCCCGGGCATCGCTGGATAGGACGCCCTTAAATATTTTGTGGGCCTCCTCCCCGACGCGGTTGTTAGCTGCAATCACCAGTGCTTCGGCCAATTCCGTGGCGACGGATGGATCCTTTGGCGCCAACTCTACGGCTTTGCGAAGAGCGGCGACCGCGTCTTCCTCGCGCTCCATGGTCAAATAAGTGCGGCCGAGCAACAGCCATCCTTGAAGATTAGTGGGTTCCCGTTCCATCCGTTCGGCAAGCGTCTTAACCAAGCCGGCCATTTTCTGACCTTCTTGGCGCCGTTCCTGGCTTTCGCGCTCGGCCGAAATATCCCGGCCGGCGTAGGGCGCGTTTGGATAGTTGGGCGAGCCGAGATGGAGATAGAGAGCGGCGGTGATGACCGGTACTCCAAACCCAATGAAAACGATGGCAACCAGCTTTCCGCCGGTGGCTGATTTCGCTTCGTTTGCATCCGATGCTCCGGCGGCAATACCCAACAGGCGGCGTTCGATCTCGGTACGCGCGGCTTCAGTCTCGGCTTTCGATATCACACCGCTCTCAAGGTCACGCTCGAGTTCAGCCAGTTGATCCTTGTAAACGGCAACATCGTAATTGAGGCGGTCCGCGGCATTTTCGCGAGGTTTGCGAACCACTACCATAAACAAGCTGCCGACGACGATGACTGTCACGACCACCATAACAGACCACAACACCGTCATGACGGGTCGTCTCTCAAAAGATCATCCAGGCGTTTCCGCTCTTCATCACTGAGCGCCTTGGCGCCAATTATTTGTATAGCTGCGCGGCGCTGCTGACGGAAAAAAGTAATTCCGGCAATTAAGGCAAAGACGATAATCACCAGTGGCCCCAGCCAAAGAGCTAGCGTTGCCATTTTGAACGGCGGCTTCAATAAAACAAAATCGCCATAGCGCGAGACGACATAGTCGACCACCTGTTTATCGCTGTCGCCGGCGGTCAACCGGTCGCGGACCAAAAGCCTGAGATCGCGCGCCAATATCGCGTCGGAATCGTCGATTGCCTGGTTCTGGCAGACAACACATCGCAGACCCTTGGAAATTTCTCGTGCACGCACTTCGAGCGCTGGATCTTCCAGAACTTCCCTCGGATCGACGGACTGTGCCGGAGGAACGATACAAATCCAAAGAAGGGCGGTAAGAAGCAAGCGGATCATGTCACGATCTCGCTCCACTGCGTAGTTTCTCAATTATTGGCCAAATAACATCGTCCCAAACCGCTCTGTCGATCGGACCGGTATGCTTGTAGCGTACGATGCCTTGTTGATCGACCAGGAAAGTCTCAGGCGCACCAGTAACACCAAAGGCGATAGCTGCCTTAGATCTAGGGTCATCGCCAACCAGAGTGTACGGATCACCGTATCGTTTTAACCAGGCTGGTCCCGCCTCCGGATCTTTCTCGCGCCAGTCGATGCCGTGGATCGGCACTTTGTTCTCGGCTTTCAATTGCATCAGGAACGGATGCTCGCGCCGGCAGGCGCCACACCACGATCCGAAGATATTGACCAAAGACACAACGCCCATGAGATCAGCGTTGGCGAAGCCTTTCTCGCCGCGATGCCTGATTGCGGGCAGGTCGAAAGCGGGTGCGGGCTTCCCTTCCAGCATGGTTGGCAGCTTTTTCGGATCGAGAGTTAATCCAACAGCGAGATAGATGCCGATGATGCAAAAAACTGCCAGGGGAACGTTGTAGATTAGATGGTTTCGCATGTTTATTCGGTCCGATCAGGCGTTGGCGGCCAGGGCGGCTTGGTCGCTGCGGCGTGGCGCGCCGACCCGATAGCGGCGGTCGGTCAGGCTAAGGGTCGCGCCGAAGATCATTACTAACGATCCAATCCACATCCATGCTACCAAGGGATTGAAATAGAGTCGCGTCACATAGGCACCTGCTTCTCCCTCGGCGTCGCCAATAACGGCGTAAAGATCGCCGAAAAGCATGGTGTGAATACCGGCTTCCGTGGTTGTCATACCGCCAACCAGATAAGTGCGTTTCTCAGCAAGGATTTCAGTAACGATATCCTTATCTCGTGTAACAGAAAATTTACCGACGACCGAGGTGAAGTTTGGTCCGCGAGCCTTTTCTGTGCCTTTGAAAGTAAATTCGTAGCCGGAAACTTCGACCGTCTCACCCGGGCGCATGGTTTGAATGCTTTCCTTGGTCCAGCCTCCCGCACCAGCCATGCCGGCAATGGCGAGCGCCAGTCCGAAGTGGCCGAGCGTCATTCCCCAGGACGCGCGCGGTACGTGCATCAGCCGACCCCAAGCCCTGGTGGGTACCGAAAACAGGCGCAGACGGCCGGCAAACTCAGCGAGAGTGCCGATGCCAAGCCAGACGGCCAGCCCCATGCCCAGCGTTGCGAACACCGGTCCATCGCTTTGCCCCGCCCAGGTGGCACCAGTAGCGGCGAGGGCGATAACCAGGGCGACTTTCAGTCGGTTGAAGGCGGAGGCCAGATCACCACGCTTCCAGTTGAGCAGTGGTCCAAATGCCATGGCGACAATCATCGGAAGCATGATTGGAATGAACACGGCATTAAAGAATGGTGGGCCGACTGATATCTTGCCGCCGCCCACTGCATCAAGAAACAATGGATAAAGCGTGCCAAGTAGTACTGCGGCGGTGGCCGTGGCGATGACCAGATTGTTGAATAAAAGCGCGCCCTCGCGCGAAATTGGCTGGAACAGGCCCGTGCTGATGAGCTTTGGCCCGCGCCAGGCAAAGAGGGTCAGTGAGCCACCGATGACGATGACCAGAAGTACCAAAATAAACACGCCACGCCCCGGATCGGTGGCGAAGGCATGGACGGAAGTGAGTACGCCAGAACGCACCAGGAAGGTACCTAACAAGCTTAGTGAAAAAGTGATAATTGCAAGCAGAACGGTCCAACCCTTAAGCGAGTCGCGCTTCTCCACCACGGTGGCGGAATGCAACAGCGCCGTGCCCGCTAGCCACGGCATGAAAGAAGCGTTTTCCACCGGATCCCAATACCACCAACCGCCCCAGCCGAGTTCGTAGTAAGCCCACCAAGAGCCGAGCGCGATGCCACCAGTCAGAAATAGCCAGGCTGCCAGCGTCCAAGGCCTGACCCAGCGCGCCCAGGTTGCATCGACGCGGCCTTCGATTAACGCGGCGATGGCGAAGGAAAATGCCATGGAGAAACCGACATAGCCGAGATAGAGCATGGGCGGATGGAATGCGAGGCCTGGGTCCTGCAGCAGCGGATTGAGGTCACGTCCGTTCATCGGCGGCGGGAAGACGCGTTCAAACGGGTTCGAGGTGAACAATACGAACAAATAAAACCCGACGGCGATCATTGCCTGTACGGATAGTGCGCGTGCCCGCAAACCTGGCGGCAGGTTGCGCCCAAAGGAAGCCACGGAGGCGCCAAATATCGTCAAGATCAACACCCAGAGCAGCAACGATCCTTCGTGGTTACCCCAAACGCCCGATATTTTGTAAAGCATCGGCATGGCGGTGTTGGAGTTTTCGACCACGTTAACGACGCTAAAGTCGGAAGTGACGTAAAGCAGAGTTAGGCAGCCAAACGAAATAGCGACCAACAGAAATTGAAACATCGCCGCTGGCCGGGCCAAGGAAAGCCATGCAGCATTGCCACGCTCGGCCCCCAACAGCGGAAATACTGCTTGGACGATTGCCACGCCAAGTGCCAGAATCAAGGTAAAATGGCCAAGCTCTGCTGTCATTGCGCCTTGCCCTTGGCGGGTTTGGCGTCGCCTTGCCACTGGCCAGATTTCTTGATTGCCTCGGCTACCTCGGGTGGCATGTAGTTCTCGTCGTGCTTGGCGAGGACTTCTTCGGCCTGGAATGTGCCAGCCTCGAAGTGACCTTCGACGACCACGCCTTGGCCTTCGCGAAATAGGTCCGGCAGTATGCCCTTGTAGCGGACAGTCACCGTCTTTGTGGTGTCAGTAACCTTGAACACGGTAACGCCGCCGCCGGGCTTCTTGACGCTATTTTCCGTGACAAGTCCACCCAGGCGAAGACGCTGGCCGGATTGCGTTTTCTTTTCAATTAAGTCGGTTGGGCTGTAGAAGAAAACGATGTTGTCCTCAAGCGCCGTCAGGATCAAGCTGGCGGCCGCGCCCAACAGGCAAAGGGTGATGACGATAAAGGTGAGGCGCTTGTGTTTACGCTTCATCACCGCTCTCGGGAGTATCTGATTGGGCAAGGCGGCGTGTGCGTGGATTGAGCGCATTCAATTCGGCTTCAGTTGAGCGCTGAAAACGCCGCCCGGTAATGAACAATGCAAAAAGAACCAAGGTAACGATGCCGTAAGCAGGCCAGATGAAACCCGCGTGGCCGCCCATATGGAAGAATTCCGATAGCACTCCCATGTCAATAGGCTCCTCTGTTCATGCCGTGAAGCTTTCAGACGCCGCACTTTCGGCGCCATGCATCTGGCGCAAGCGAAGGGCTCGAATTTTCATGGAGTTGATCTCTCCACGGATGCGAATCAACAACAGCCAGATGTAATAGCCCTTGAACGCCAACGCCATCAGAAGCAATGGTACAAGCATGCTGGAATGGATCGCCGGGCCGCTCATTTTTAGCACGCTCGCCGGCTGGTGCAGCGTGTTCCACCAGTCGACCGAAAACTTGATGATCGGCACGTTGATGAACCCAACTAGTGCCAGTACGGCGGAAGCCTTGGCGCCTCTCTCGGCATCATCGAAAGCGTCCTGCAGTGCCATGTAGCCGAGGTAGAGGAAAAACAGGATCAACACCGAAGTCAGTCGTGCATCCCATACCCACCAAGTGCCCCACATGGGCTTTCCCCATAGAGAGCCGGTGATGAGTGCTAGGAACGTGAAACCCGCTCCGATCGGTGCCGTGGCACGCGCCGCGAGATCAGCAAGTGGGTGTTTCCAGATTAAGGCTAAGCCCGATGCGACGGCGAGCGCAGTATAACAGAATAGTGCCATCCAGGCCGATGGGACATGGATGTACATGATCCTGACGGTTTCGCCCTGTTGGTAGTCGGACGGCGACCCGATCAACGCAAAATATAGCCCCGAAATCATCAGCACCAGCGTTAATCCCGCTGCCCAGGGCTGGATGAAGTCGGCAAGACGCAGGAAACGGGTTGGATTGGCAAAGCGATGCAACATGTTCTTGGCTTTTTACAAGTTTACGTCGGGGAGTTCCACCGTCATAAAAGGAAACCCTCGTAGGTTATGTGGGGTAGTTACACTTTGACGTAAATCAAATTATTGTAGAATTGTTAACTTCTTAGCGCTTGGCGCAAGGCCGCTGCCGATGCCCATAGAGACAGCGGCAAGACGCCGACCAAAAAACCGCTTAGGATCAATATCTGCACCCGCCATGCCAGACCATTCAAAACGGCGTCAATAGCGCTGACACTAAAAATTAGGACCGGTATGTAAAGCGGCAAGATCAATAGCGATAACAAGACCCCGCCGCGTCGAGCGCCCAGGATTAGGGCAGCGCCAATGGAACCGATCAAGCTCAAGGCTGGCGTGCCAATAGTCAATGTCAGGATCAGCACCATAAAACCGCTGCTCTCCATGTTCATCAGCACTGCGAGCAAGGGTGCGGCGACGATCAGAGGTAACCCAGTGGTGAGCCAATGCGCCATGATCTTGGCCGCAACCGTGATTTCCAGCGCGACCGGCTGCATAATCAAGAGTTCCAGGCTGCCATCTTCGAAATCGGTCTGGAAAAGGCGTTCTAATGAAAGCATGGAGGCGAGCAGGGCCGCGACCCATATCACGCCGGCGCTGATCCGGGCCAGGATATTGGGTTCTGGTCCGACGCCGAATGGGAACAGGACCACGGCGATGACGAAGAACATTACCACCATGACGCTATCCATGCCCTGACGGATAGCGAGCTTCAGGTCTCGGCGGACGATTTCAATAAAGGGTTTCATCGAAAACCTGCTTGGCCTTGAAATCGTCGAGCCTGAGGGTATCTGCGCCATCGAGACCAAGGGTCGTGTGAGACGAGGCGATGACCATGCCGCCGCTTTCTCGGTGTTGGAACAAGACTTGTTCGAAACGGGAGACGGTGGCGACGTCGAGTGCCGTGGTTGGTTCATCAAGCAACCAAAGCTTTGCTGGCACGGCGAGAATGCGTGCCAAGTTGAGCCGGCGCTTTTGCCCCGCCGAGAGAAAACGGCCCGGCACCTCGGCCAGATGAGAAATATCGAAGGCGTCTAGAGCGTCTGCCACGTGTTCGTCGGTTTGGCGTAGCGCTGCCCAGAATGCGATGTTTTCATACACGCTCAGCATCGGTTTCACTGCATCGTGGTGACCGACGTAATGAAGACGTTGGTGGTGTATGTCCGGCTCGTCCACAATCGTGCCATCGTGCCATCGGATATTACCGACAATCGGTTGGAGGAGGCCCGCCATAATTCTGAGAAGCGTCGACTTGCCGCTGCCGTTGGGCCCTTTGAGCAACAGCGCATCGCCCGACTCCAACGCGAAAGAAAGATCGGTAAACACGATGCGTCCACCTCTGACACAAGTTAGGTTATTACCCGAAAATCGAATGCTCATGCTCGGTGAATGGTCCCAGTAAAAATGCCCAGAGAACCTAACCCAATGTGTCGGTGGAAAAAAGCGACCGGGACGAACCCGGCCGCGAGTTTCGGCAGGGGGATGCCGATAAGGGAAGCAGGGAGGGGGAATCCCTAGTTATAGACGAGGAAGTCTATGACAAGAGTTTAAGACGGTAAATGTGGCAAGATTGTGTGTCGGGCTTGATCATTTTTGGGCAGAGGGGGGCCTTGCACCGCTAAACTCAATCTTTGGATCGGTGATTTCAGTTATCTGTTTGACCTTCAAATCGCGCTCTTTCGAAGCGCAGGGCACATTCGTGAGATCAAATTACCGAATACGTTTTCGGTGTTATTAAAGAAATTTTCGACGCGGTACAATCGTGGGATATGCCAGTAGGCGTGGTAATCGAACTAAAAACCCGCGTTAAGAGCTCTTTCGATCGGGTTTGCGATCGTTCTTAGTATACAAAATTGGCCAAAACCTGTTGACGATCTCGGTTGCGCTGATAAGAACCTTATTCTCTATGTCCTCGACATTAACCTTAATCAAATGACAGTAGCGAAGCGGTAAGGTATCAACTGCCTTGCAAGGAACCTTGTCACCTTGCTCGCGGCTGCCAAGCGCCAATCCACTAAATTTGTTATTCTTCTCATAGTTCATGAAGGGCACGGTGATCTCGCCCCTTCGATGCCAACGGCTGTATAATCGGCGTAGACATTGTCCCGGCTATTTGGGGTGACGTTGGCGCAAAGAAATTGCAAATATTTAACGCGGTGGTTCAAAAACCAGAACCCCACTACAAGAGAAAATCTTCTTAGCCATGAAAAGCGCCAATCACGAATGTGGTCTGTGGAGAGGATGAGATGCTGATCACTGGCCTAAGCGGGCGTCATTTTTCATTCGTACTCGCGGATGTCGTCGATAACTTTTCCGTCGTTCGGCAGGCTACCCGACACCGCGAAACCAACCTCGCCCTTTAACTTGCAAACAGCTTGAATAGTGGCGCGGATGTCGTCGCCCAGGTTATTGCTACCATCTGTAGCCACTTCGGGGTTTTTAACCTCGCATGAAAACGTCATGACATCGACGCCATTTCGTTGATCGATGATGAGGCGAGCCCTCAAGATCTCCTGATGGCGTTTGACGATCTCGGCCACCTGCGCGGGGTGGACGAACATACCTTTGACCTTGGCGGTCTGGTCGGCGCGGCCCATCCAGCCTTTAAGGCGAACATTGGTACGACCGCAGGGGCTTTCGCCATCTAAGAATGCCGACAAATCCCCGGTTCCAAAACGAATCAGTGGGTATTCAGGCGCGAACGATGTGGCCACGACTTCACCGACCTCGCCATGTGTGACGGGATCATTGGTGCCAGGGCGGACGATTTCGACCAACAATCCTTCGTCGACAATCAATCCCTCGCGGGCCGGCGATTCATAGCCGATGGAACCTAGATCTGCCGTGGCATAGACCTGTTGGCAATTAACGCCGCGGTCTTCAATAGCGCCGCGCAATGACGGTGGCAAAGCTTCGCCACCGACGAGGGACTTCTTTATGCTGGAGATATCAAGCTTCATGTCTTCGGCGCGGTCGAGCAAAATTCTTAGGAACGATGGTGTGCCCGCATAACCGTTGGGGCGCATATCGGCCATGGCCCGAACTTGCAGTTCCGTATTGCCAACACCAGCCGGAAACACGGCACAGCCCAGTTGCGCGGCGCCGGTCTCCAGCATGAAGCCAGCTGGCGTGAAATGATAAGAGAAGGTGTTGTGTAGGATATCCCCTTCCCGAAAGCCGGCTGCATGCAAGGCGCGGGCCGTGCCCCACCAGTCCTTGCCAAAACCCTCCGGTTCATAGATAGGGCCGGGAGATTGGAAAATCCGTTTCAACTGACCTGGTGGGCGCGTGGTCAAGCCGCCAAATGGCGGGTTGTTCTTCTGTAATTCTATAAGATCAGATTTCCGGGTAACTGGAAGTCGTGACAAAGCTTCAAACGTGTTAATTTCTTCAGCGATAAATTCATTCAGCAGTTCGGAAAAGTATGGCGCGCTTGACTTTGCGTTCGCCACCTGGCTCGGCAGCGAATCCACGAGCGTCGCCTGGCGTTCATCAGCGGAGCGGGTCTCAAGTTCGTCGTAATATTCGGACGAATTGGTCACGCGGTGACCGTCTATAGCCAGCGCTTGCGCCGGCGGTAGTTCTTGACGTCACGGAAGTTTTTTCGGCCACCGGAACTGAGGCCAAGATAGAACTCCTTGACGTCTTCGTTTTCCCGCAAATATTTGGCCTCGCCATCCATCACAATACGGCCATTTTCCAGAATATAACCATATTCTGCAAAACGCAGAGCAACCATTGTATTCTGTTCGGCTAAAAGGAAACTGACATTCTCTTTCTTATTAAGGTTGTCGACGATTTGGAAGATTTCCTCGACGAGCTGTGGCGCTAATCCCATGGATGGTTCGTCCAAGAGAATCACAGTTGGATTAGCCATCAATCCTCGTCCGATGGCAGTCATCTGTTGTTCCCCACCCGATGTATAACCAGCCTGGGCTGTGCGGCGTTCTTTCAGTCGGGGGAAGTAGTGATAGACTTTCTCGAGAGATTCTGCCACCGCGGCACGGCCATCAGTGCGGGTGTATGCGCCGGTGAGAAGATTTTCTTCTACGGTCAAGTGCTCGAAGCAGTGACGTCCTTCCATGACCTGAATAATGCCACGCTTTACGAGTTCGTTTGGGGTCATGTTATCGACACGCTCGCCCATTGCTTCGATAGACCCCTTGGTTACCTCACCACGCTCCGCACGCAGTAAATTAGAAATGGCTTTTAAGGTGGTAGTCTTACCGGCGCCGTTGGCGCCAAGAAGAGCGACGATCCCTCCCTTATGTAACTCCAAGGAGACCCCTTTTAACACCAAGATCACGTGGTCGTAGATGACCTCAATGTTATTGATATTGAGAAGGGGAGCGGCCGGAGCCGCCCCCACATCCAAATTTTCAGCTGTTTGCTGCATTCTTATTGATGCCTTTTAGCAGTCTTTAGGCTTAATTTTGTTTTCTTTAGCATAAGCCGCGGCTGCCTTTTCAACCATTGGGCGAACAACATCGCTCATAGCGGAGTAGAATTTACCATCCGTAGTCCACTTTGAGCCATCCCACTGCTGAATGAGGGCACCAGGAGCATCACCTTCATGGTTTCTGCAAGAAACTTTGAAAGAGGGAGAATACCCCTTCATTCCCGACTTTTCTAATCGTGCAGGCGACATATTTAGGTTTTCGAAAGCCTGCCGAACCTGGTCTCCATTTGGTTTTTTCCCACCAGCTGCTTTGACAGCATCACGAACGACTTCGGTGGCATAAAAGGCTCCCAAGACAGCACGGTTATAGAGAACTTCGCCGACCTTATTTTCCTTGGCTTTGGCTTTATCACCGCCATAGACGTGCTTAATTATTTCTTGGATAACCTTTGGTTTGGTTCCGGCAGGATGCATGTTGGTGCCTTTATAACCAATAGCGTTATCGCCAGCCGGGATAACATCCGCATCGGAAGCCGACCACCAGTTGCCGACGAATTTGTCCATCGGGAACCCGATTGACGCTGCTTCCTTAATGGCTACTTGGTTCATGACGCCCCAGCCCGACATAAACACCCAGTCCGGGCGCTTACGGCGAATTTGAAGCCAGGTAGCCTTCTGTTCTTGTCCGGGATGGTCAACGGCAAGTTTGGTCAATTTGAAGCCTAACCTAGCGGACAGGGCATCCAAAGTTGGGTTTGCTTCTTTTCCATAGGCGGAATTATGGTAAACGTGAGCGATGTGCTTTCCTTTAAGGTTTTCGATCCCACCTTCTTGCGAGCCGATGTAATTAATAACGGCTGAAGCTTGACTCCAGTAGGTTGCAGGAAAGTTAAATACCCACGGGAAAACCCGCCCATCCGCAGCTGCGGTGCGACCGTAACCCATTGACAATATAGGAATTTTATTAACCGGTGCCTTAGGAATCAACTGATAGGTAAGACCGGTGGAATAGGGATTAACCAACATGGCGCCGCCATGCTTGCCCTTGAGCTTTTCGTAGCACTCTACACCTATTTTGGTATTGTACTTAAACTCACACTCTTCGCTAACGACTTTGTGGCCTTCAATTCCGCCATCACGCTTATTTAGCAACGCGTAGTAATCGCGGAAGCCATTGGCACTTGGGATCCCGCTAGGTGCGTATGCGCCTGTGCGATAAACGGTGTGGGGAAAGAAAAGATCAGCTGAATAGGCCGTCTTGCTTTCTAAAGCCCCGGTGGTGCCGATGGCGATGCCAGCGGCAACCAGAAGTAGTCTTTTCATTTTCATGTTTAGCTCCCTAGTCATTCACAACTTGTTACCGGTCTAGATAATCCGAACCAAAATTTTAGCATGCGACCGGTATTTTACCTAATTTGGTCCGAAAACTCCTTTGTAATTATTGATTATTCAGCATTTTTTCGCCTGGCATCAATAGGGGAAAGGCCATTTTCTAATTTTCTCCTTAGCTATTTGCCAGAGCCTGTTAAAACCAGCAGGTTCGACAATAAGTAACCATATTATCA
>CAYXUT010000069.1:0-13835 GCA_964468005.1 uncultured Magnetovibrio sp.
GCGGGACGCTCGAAAACGTCGCCTAGTCGACGAATGAAACAAAGAACGAATACCATGCGACGTGAAAAGAAAGAGATAGGCCCGGCGAGCATCGGCTGCGGCACCGTCGGCCGTATCCGCGGCATGCTGGCGAAGGAAATTCCCGGCATCGGCTGGATCGGTTTGTGCTATATCCGCGAAGATCTTGGCCGCAAACTGGCCGAAGACGTTGGCGCTGATTTTTTCACCACCGATTTCTCCGAACTGTTTAGCCGTCCCGAGGTCACTGCGACGATCATCGCCACCGACGAGAACGTGCATTACGCGCCGACCTCGGCGGCGATCCAGCAAGGCCATGATCTGTTCATCGAAAAACCGTTGGCCACCGAAGCCAAGGAAAGCTTGGAAATTCTGAGCGCCATCGAAGCAGCTAGCCTTGATGCCGTGGTCGGCTATACGCAGTGATTCCGCGGGCGTTTTCTGGCCATTAAGGAGCGTCTGGTGACCGGCTAAATTGGCGATACCACGGCGGTCGTAACCCGCGCCTTTATGAACCGCATGGTACCCATCGCCACCACGCGGCGCAACAATCAGCGCCATAATCTGACGTCGATGATGGTTTCGGGAACCCACAGCCTGGATATGAGCTTGTGGCTGATGGAAGGGCTGGAGCCGGTGTCGGTCTACGCCCAATCATCAGACAAGGTTTTGGCCGAACACGGTACCAAGGACGCCACTTTCGGGGTGTTCACGATGAACGACGGCACCATCTTTTCGATGAATATCAGCTGGGCCTTGCCGGTGGTGTGGCCGGGTGCCGTTTATGGCTTCGAGATCGGCATCGTCGGCACGAAAGGCGTCATTGACGTGGAAGACACGCACCGAGATCTGGTTATGGCGACGGAAGTCTCACAAGGTGCCGGGTACGCACCGGAAGGCTACGACCCCGGCTTCGAACGTCACGTCGATTTCCTGACCAGCTATCCGCCGGTCGATATTGCCGAGCTCGGGAACTAGAGCCACTAACGGAACCGCCGGAGCGGTTTACGGCATGGGAATCTGCTGATCCGTCGGCGGGATGTTCCAGCCTTTTTGCACCGCCGGACGTTCGCACATGGCAACGTACCAACGCGCGACGTTCGGGTATTCGTTGAGATCGATGGTTTGCCAGTCGTGGCGCGCGGCCCAGGGCCAAACGGCCATGTCGGCGATGGAGTAGCCCTCGCCATTGAGCCATTCGTTATCGGCAAGCCGGCGGTCCATGACGCCGTAGAGGCGTTTGGCTTCATTCAGGTAGCGCTCTTCCGCATAGGGGGCGACGCCTGAATTGTACTTGGTGAAGTGGTGCACCTGACCAAAGAACGGCCCGACGCCACCCATCTGGAACATCAGCCACTCGATGGTCGCCCAGCGGGCTTTCTCTTCGGTGGGCATGAACTTGCCAGTCTTTTCCGCAAGATACATGAGGATGGCGCCCGACTCCATCATCTGGATACCCGTGTCATGGTCGACGATGGCCGGAATTTTGTTGTTCGGCGCGATCTTCAGGAACTCTGGATCGTGTTGTTCGCCCTGGCCGATGTGGATGGTGTGGACCGTGAATTCGAGGCCGGTTTCTTCCAGCATGATAGAAATCTTGCGGCCATTGGGTGTCGTCCAGGTGTAAAAATCAATCATTTGTCTCGTGTCTCCAAGGTTCCGGGAAAGGCTGTCGCGGGGGCGCGAAATTACCCTCCATGTGTACGTGACTATCTAATAATTTCAAGGGTTAATCGGTCAATTTAAAGCGGTCGCATACGCGCCCGAAAAAACATCTGTGAAAGACGTTCTCGTTGAACAATCCAGCTTTCACGAAAGGTATTCCGTCCTTGAATTGACGCGCGGTTTCCATGTCCGAAACATCGATCAGGAGCAGGCTGCCGATCTGTTCCTCGCCTGTGTCGGATAGCAATGGCCCACGGGTCATGACCTTGTCGGCGTTTTCCATGTTGGCGAAAAATCGTTTTGGGTTGTATAGCAACACCGCCCGAGGCCTTATCGAGGTTTCGCATCCATTCGTATCAAGGAGCGATCATTGGAAAATCTGGTTGAGTTGCTGATCGGCGGAACCAATCTCGCTGTGGTCGATGTCGCGATCTTATTGGGTGTTTCGTTTCTCGGCAGTTTCATTACCGTTTCCATGGGCATCGGTGGCGGCGGCCTAGTGGTTGCGACCATGGCGCTTATTCTGCCGCCGCCGATTTTGATTCCCGTCCATGGCGTCGTGCAGTTGGGCTCGAACTTCGGCCGTGCCCTGCTCATGTTGCGCGACGTCAATTTCGCTATCGTGCCGGTGTTTCTTATTGGCACCATCATCGGCGCGGCCATCGGCGGACAACTGGTCGTTTCATTGCCGGTGAGCGTGCTGCAGGCGGTGTTGGCAGGGTTCATTCTCTATACCACCTGGGCACCGAAGTTTTCATCGAGAAGCCCTGGCAAACGGACCTTTTTCGGTCTCGGCGCAATTGGCGCATTCGTTACGATGTTCGTCGGCGCCACGGGGCCGTTGGTTGCGACCTTCGTTGCCGCCGCCTGTAAGGAGCGCCAAACCTACGTTGCCACGCACGCCACGTTAATGTCGATCCAACATGGGCTCAAAGTCGTCGCCTTTGGCCTGCTCGGGTTTTCATTCGGGCCATACCTGCCGCTGTTGGCGGGATTGTTAGTGTTCGGGTTTGCCGGCACCTATATCGGCAAGCTGGTGCTGATGCATCTGCCGGAAGCGATGTTCAGGACCGGTTTGAAGATCGTGCTGACGTTAATTGCGCTCCGTTTGCTTTATGGGGCAATCACCAGTTAAACGAAATCCTAGTCAACCACCTTGCAGATTGGCCCGTCGATCTCGCCCGGGTTGCGGTCGATCAGCTCAATCAGCAATCCGTTGGGGTCCTCGACAAACACCTGATACATGACCGGATCGCGGAACAGCCGATCCCAATAGGGAACATTGGCTTCGCGAAGCCGATCTACTGCGTCACGCGCCTTTTCGACGGTCAGGGCGATATGCGTCTGGCCGCCCGCATTGGTCAATTCTTCGCGGCGCGCGGCCGGCTCGTCATTCGATCCGTCGGGGTGCTCAATCAGGTGAACAATCGGATTATCGCTGGCATAGAGCCAGTAGCCCTTCGTCGGCAAGGCGCCGGGCCTTTGGCCCTGTTCCAGGCCGAGCAAGTCTTCATAGAAATGCCGCGAGGCCTCCAATTTGGTTGTCTGTATGCCGCGATGATCCAGGCCGATGACTTTCATTGTTCTCTCCCCTCGAACAGTGATTTCCCGCCATGCGTTGTCTTCAAGATAGTGTCATGACGTGCGAATCGCCACTCAAAAATGCGCTCACGCATGCAAGGAAACTGCCTGAAAACCAGGGCTTGAGGTGATATCCTCCCTTCCGACAATCCCGGCGAAGTGGTAGAGTGAACAAGTGACGAGAATGAGCATAAAATGTCAGTTATGGCGCTGAAGAAGGTGCTGGTACGTTGAAGTTGGATGCACCATTCCAAGACCCAATCCCCGCTAATTTTTCTTGAGGCTGGAGACCATGGACGCACGAGCGATACGTATTGATGAACAAGGCCCACCGTCGGTGATGCATTTGGAAGAGGTCACCCTTGGGCCACCCAGCGCTGACGAGGTTCAGGTGCGCCAGTCGGCCATTGGCATCAATTACATGGATGTCTATCAGCGCTCCGGCTATTACCCGATGGAAATGCCGATCGGCATTGGATTGGAGGCCGCAGGCGTTGTGGAAGCGGTTGGCGCCAATGTCTCCCACGTCCAACCTGGCGATCGAGTTGCTTATTCGGGCGGTCCGCCCGGGGCCTACGCCGATTGCCGCAACGTGATGGCCGCACGGATCGTCAAAGTCCCCGACGGCGTCACCGATGATCAGGCAGCTGCCGGCCTTCTAAAAGGAACGACGGCGGAGTATTTGTTGGAGCGCACCTATCCGGTGAAGCCCGGCGAGAATGTCTTGTTCTATGCGGCGGCCGGTGGTGTCGGCTCGCTGGCCGGGCAGTGGGGCAAGGCTTTGGGAGCGCGGATGATCGGCATCGCGGGTGGCCCGGAGAAATGTGCTTACGCCAAGGATCATGGTTATGACGAAGTAATCGACCGCCATTCCGAGAACGTCGTCGAGCGGGTCAGGGAACTAACGGGTGGCAAGGGCGTGCCGGTGCTTTATGACTCGGTCGGCAAAGACACCTACGGGCAATCCATCGAGTGTTTGGCGCCACGGGGATTTTTCGTCTCTTTCGGAACCACCTCGGGAACCGTCCCGCCGGTGGAAGCCGCAACGCTTCAGCACAAGGGATCGCTCTATTTTACTCGCCCCACCTTGGCCGACTACTGTATGGCCCGTGACGAGTACGAGGCCTCGGTCGCGCGTGTATTTGAAATGGTGGCGAGCGGGGCCGTGAAGATCGAGATCGGACAACGTTATGCTCTTGAGAATGCAGTGCAGGCGCATACTGATCTGGAAGCTAGAAAAACCTCCGCATCGTCGTTGATCACCCCTTGACGGACGAGTCACCAAAAACCATCGGCGTCATCGGCCTTGGCACCATGGGCGGCGCCATGGCAGCAAACCTGATCAAGGGCGGCTTGGAGGTTATCGGGTTTGATATCGATGCGGATAGCTGTTCCAGATTGGCGGAACTCGGCGGGCAGGTGGCGGCGTCGGCGAGCGACGTCGTTGGGAATGCGGAAACCAATATTTCCTCGCTTCCCTCTCCCGCGGCCTTGATCGAGACGGCCAAGGGAATGGCCGGGCGGAATTTTGCCTCTGGCCGCCCGGTTATCCTTGAGACCAGCACTTTGGCAATATCAGATAAACTTGAAGCCTGCAGTCTGTTTAACGACGCGGGGATCAAACTCCTCGATTGCCCGTTGAGCGGCACTGGCGCGCAAGCGCTAACTGCCGACCTAGTCGTATTTGGCAGCGGTGACGAAACGTCCTTTGACAAATGCATTCCGATGCTGAAGGCCATCAGCCACACGCAGCACTATTTGGGCGAGTTCGGAAACGGCACCCGCATGAAAATGATCGCCAATCTCTTGGTTGCCATCCATAACGCTGCTGCCGGAGAGGCATTCGTGTTGGGGATCAAGGCGGGGCTTGACCCACAACTGGTTTACGACGTCATTTCCGGCAGTGCAGGCACATCAAGAATGCTCGAAGTTCGTGGCCCGATGATGGTTGCCGATGACTATGACGGCGCGACCATGAAGATGGACCTTTGGAAGAAGGACATGGACATTATCGGCTCTTTCGCAAAGGAACTTGGGGTTATTGCACCGCTTTTCGAAGCCAGCGCGGGACTCTACACCAAGGGGCTTGAAGATGGCCGCGATAAACAGGATACCGCCAGTGTCTGCGCGGTTTTGGCGGAGATGGCCGGTCTTGACCGTTCGAAATAGCTAGAAAAGCAGGCTTGGCAGATAGGTCGCGATTTCCGGGAAGGTGGCGATGATTACCATGGCGATCAGCATGATCACCCAAAATGGCGTCGAGCTCTTGAAGATAGTCATTACGTTCATGTCCGGATCGATCTCCTGGATCGATGATTTGACCGTGTAGACCAATAGCCCGAACGGAGGTGTCAGCAGGCCGGCCTCAATGGCGATAATGCCGATGATCGCGAAGGCGATGGGGTCATAGCCGATCTTCACGGCGATGGGCGCGAAGATCGCCGCCGTCAAAAGCATGATTGAGATGCTGTCGATGATCATGCCGAGTGCGAACCAGACCAGAACCATCACCGTGATGATCATCCAAGATGTCATGCCTGAACCTATGAATAGGCTCTCAATGGCGTTGGCCATGCCAGTCATTGCCAGCGTCCTCGAATAGAGTGCGGCCGTTACCAGCAACAGCAAGATTGGCGCCGAGGTGCGCCCGACGGACAGAATGGAATCGATAATCTCCTTGAACCGCATACCCTTGATCAAGGCCAGCGCCAGGCCGATCAGGGCGCCGGCGCCGGCGCCTTCGGTCGGGGTGAAGATACCGAACCAGATGCCGCCAAGAACCGCGACGACAACCAGGACAATCCCGGCCAGACTGATCAGGAATTGCACTGTTGAGACGTCGTCCTCATTGTCATTGCCGATTTCAGCGCGAGCGGCAGCAGCCGCTTTCTCTGCCTCGGCGCCGATGCCGACGGCTTCGGGTTTCAGAAGTGCAAAACCAAAAACATAAACAATAAACAAGGCTGCCAGCAGTAGGCCTGGGAGTACGCCGGCGGCAAATAACTGGCCGATGGATTGCTCGGTCAGAATGCCCCAAACGATCATCAACACCGAAGGCGGGATCAACATACCCAGGCAACTGGAGCCGGCGATGGACCCCAAGGCGAAGCCCCGATGATAGCCGAAGCGCTTCATTTCGGGGTAGGCGATGCGCGAAAATGCCGCGGCGGAGGCAATGGAGACACCGGTGACGAAGGAAAATAACGCATTGCCAACTACCGTCGCGATGGCCAAGCGGCCGGGGATTCTCTTCAGCAGACGGTTGATACCGCGGTAGACGTCGGTGACGGAGCCGGACTTACCGATAAATTCGCCCATCAGCATGAACAATGGGATAACGGCAAACACATATGCGCGGATGGCCTCATAGGCGGTCGCGGCCAGCATGGTTTGCACGGTGCCGAAGGCGTAAGCGTCGGCGCCAGTGACAAGCCAAATACCGAGGGCACTAGTTATACCGAGCGCGATGGCAATGTGGACACCGATGGCGACAAGGCCAACAAGGCTGACGATCAGCAGGACGGCGGTATTAACTTCAAACACTTCGATGTACTCGCTTGTTGCTGATCAATGTTTCTAGGAATGGTTGTCGGAACCTTCGGGATCCAGACGTTCCAGTTCGAAGACATCGATGTAGGCCAAGACGAGATAGTTGATCATGGCGAGGCCGCTGCCGATCAAGACGGTCCAGCGGGCCGGCCAAGACGGCACCCGAAGCGCGCCCTCGCCTTCGTATTCACCGTCCACGTACGACGCGATGCTTTCCTCCCAGCCGCCGGTGATGATCATCAAGAAGAAGGCCGCACCCAGCAAGTAACCGATGGCCAGGAGTGTTCGCTGTACCTTATCGGGCAAGTGTTCGACCAGAAAATCAGCTTTCAGCATGGAGCGGCTACGAATGGCGTAGCCGGCTTGCAAAAACACGACGATAACAATGGAGGCGGCGACGATTTCGGCCGTGCCATAGATTGGAAAGTCAAAGACGGTTCGGCCAATGATGTTAGCCATCACCAGAAACGCTAATCCAAAGGCCCAGGCAGCGGCGGCAATCATCAGGAACTTCGATAATCGGTCGCTGAACATAATGAGTGACACGAGGTTACTCCGATGGCATGTCAGATAGAACGTTTGTTAAATTGAATTGCCGGCCGAAGTCGGGCAACTGCCCATTCGGCCGGCAATCAATTTATCGGTTTGGTGGTCTGTAGGCCAAGCCTATTTTATCTCGTAACGCACCGGCCATTTGTATCCGACGGCTTCGGCGGCATCCAAGGTGGCGTTAAGGATTGCCTTCGCCGGCCAGCCTTTCTTCTCCATTTCATCGGCGTGCTTTTGCGGCCAATGAGCCAGTTTCTTCGCCCAATCAAGACGAACCGAAGCCGGCAAGTCGGTGACCGTTATGTTCTTGCGCAGCCAATCCATGTCTTTCTTGTAGCCAATCTTGTTGAACTCGCCAGTTTTCACTGAATACAGATCGGCGATTTCCTGGATGATCGGCTTGACGTCCGCCGGTAGGCTTTTCCAATAGCGGTTGTTGACGGTCAGGCCATGCCATGTAATGGAGCCGAAGCCGATGGTAGTGTAGTAGGCACCCACTTCGTGAAGCTTGAACACCGGGCCCCATGCGCTTGGGAACATAATGCCGCCCTCGGCGACGCCGGTCTTGATCTTCTGGTACCAGCCGGGAAGCCCATCGGTTACCGGAATGATGCCCATGTTGGCTTCTTTCATCCAGTTGAGGTTGAGCCCGGCGCCGAGAATTTTATGCCCCTTGAGATCGGCGGTTGTTTTCCAAGGGAAATTGGTGCCCAGGTTGTAACCGCCGTCACCGATGATGGCGAGCAGGGTCTGGCCATATTTCTGGAAATGCGTTTTGAGGCGCGGAAATTTTTTATAAATTGTGTTGGCGATGGCAACACTTTGCACCGGATCCATGGTGCCGAAGGGCAACATGATCTGGAAGGCGTGCATCGGCAACTTCGAGGCCTCGAAACAATAACAGAAACCGCCTATATCAAGGACACCATTTTGCACCCCTTCAAAGACGTCGAACACCTTGACGATTGAACCGCTGTAGCCTTCGATGAATTTGACCGTGTGGTTGGTCTTAGATTCGATGGCCTTTTTTAGTTCCGGCTGGAAGAAGTTCTTCATTAGGCCGGCATAGACAACCGTCGGCGGATGGCCCGATCCAATCCGGATGACGATTTCCTTCGCTGATGAGCTGGTGGAGAGCCCCACCATTCCCGTTGCAAGGATCACCGCCGCGACAAAAATAGATTTGATAGCCTTTAGTCCCATCATGATAAATCTCCCCGTTTGATCGATGGTCGTATTTGATGGTAAACGCTCCTGATAGTTTCAGGAAAACGCTTAGTGCGTCAACTGTTCGCTGGGTCTTTAAAACCGCTGCGAACGCTTGAACGCTCATGTATTCAGCGGTTTTCGACGGGAACTCTCATCGGTATGAAATTTTTAGATCCGCTATTCCCGTTTAACATAAAGACCTTTCAGCATAGTCGGACATTATTTTTAAGCCTCAATTTTTGCATAGGCAAAATTGTTTGTCACGACTACTTTGATCGCGTCCTCGACCCGATCTTTTGCGTAGCGAATGGCTTCCGGCAGATTATTCATTTGGAATGTGTGCGTATGGATCAGGGTCGCGTCGAAACACTTTTGCTCCATCAGAGCTGCGGCACGCTTGGTGCCGCTCTTGCCTTCACCGCGGATGCCATAGAGGTAAATGTTGTTGGCGACGATATTCATGACGTCGACCAGTGCTTGCTCTCTGGGAAATGCCGCCAAGCAGATCTTGCCTCCTCGGTTGACCATTTGGCTAGCCTCATTGAGCGCGTTTACCGCACCCGAACACTCAAGCACAAAATCTGCGCCGATGCCGTCGGTTAATTCCTTGACCTTTTCAACAACGTCTTCGTTGTGCACGTTGATTGCGTGGTCGGCGCCAAGTTTCATCCCGATAGCTAGGCGATTGTCGCGCGTGCCGCTCAGAATAACCGGCTGCGCGCCCAGGGCCTTGGCCACGGCAACACCTAACAGGCCGATGGGGCCGGGCCCCGTGACGACAACGCTATCGCCCGCCATGAGCCCCCCGAGTTCCGTGAACCCATACATGGAGGTGCCAGCAGTTACAACGAGCGTCGCTTCCTCATCGCTCATCTCGTCACTGATCTTGACCATGGTGTTGATATTGTTGACCGCGTACTCGCAAAAACCGCCGTCCGTGGTGAAACCGTTTGCGCGGTGGCCCTTGTCCTGACCACCATAGTTCTTACCGTAGTTGTGGCACGACGTGTACATACCTTCCCGGCAGCGTTTGCAGCGCCCACAGCCGGCGTGAATCTCAACAGTGATCCGGTCTCCGATGGCGAATTCGTCAACGTTCGGGCCGAGTGCAACCACGGTGCCCATATATTCGTGGCCGGGCGTCCAGTTCTTGTTATACGGGTCACCACCTTGAATCAGCGCCGGAGGTCCGTGGTAAATGACCTCAAGGTCCGTGCCGCAGACGGCGATGGCATCGATCCGCACCAGCACCTCTGCGCGGCCGGGTGCCGGCACCAATTTTTCCGTGTGGATCAGTTCGCCTGGATCGCCTAGGACCCATGCTTTGTGGGTTTCCGGGATCGGAAAATTAGGACTGGTTGTTACGGTTTCCGGCATGGGCATGACGATGATTTCCTTGCGTATGTTGGGCGTTGATTTCGGAACTTGGCTTTGAAAGTCTCGTTGGCTAATTTGCCTCTTTGGCTCGTACATACTTGTGGCCTGAAGGACCTCTATTCAACGCATCTAACCCGTGAAGATCGCACGGCGGCGAAAAAATGTCGACATTCGGTATTCTCGAACGACGAGTTAGTATACGATCCAAAGCGCGGTTTTTGGGCTTACCAGAGACGTCAAAATGAATATCATGTGCACAATATGAATAACAAAGAGAACAGGAATGGCAGGCATGGAATTCGGCAAAGTCAAAATCCCCACAGAGGTTTATCTTGGCTTCCTTGGTGAAACCATCCAAATTCATTGGGACAATCACGCCTATTTGATGGTCTTTATCTGGTTCGTCTTGGTGCCGATCGGGATCATGGCGATCCGTTACGGTAAGCCGAAGCCGACCCAACGCGGCATTGAGACCAAAATTTCTCTTTTCAATCCCCGTTGGTGGTGGTTCAGCATTCACAAGTACGGGCTCTACATTGCCATGGGTCTTTCATTGGTTGCTGCCGCGTTCGCGCTAGTTGTTAGCCAAGGGTTTAGTGGTTCCCTACACGCCGTGTTTGGCATCGTCACAGTCCTCTTGGGATTGTTGCAGGTTATCTCTTCATGGTTTCGTGGCACCCATGGCGGTCGCTATTACTACACGGGCCGTGAGAACGATCCGGACACATGGTCCGGCGATCACTACTTGATGACGACCCGCCGCCAGCTATTCGAGACTTATCATAAGGTGGCGGGCTACCTGGTCAGTTTTTTTGCCTTTGGCGCAGTCGGGTCCGGTCTGATGCAGTTCCCATTGCCGGGGTTGGCCATCTTCGTGCTGATCATAATTGCAGGTTTCACTATCTTTTGGATGGTGCTGCATTACAAAGGCAAACAGCATGACGGCTACCGCGCTGTTTTCGGTTATGGTATGGAGCATCCCTATAACGAGGCGCGCAAGGAGCTATAGGCTGCTCCGCGCGCCACTATCCTCCGTATTCGAGAATACAAAGCCCGCCGTTGAAGTCATTCGCATAGACCAAGCCATCCTTCGACACCCAGACGTCACATGATTGAATGACTTTCTGGCGGTTTGGGCGTTTGTCGGCCAGTGTCACCGGTTCCGGCGGCACGAAGGCAGCTACCTCTTTCGGTTGGTAGGCGTTGGAGATATCGAACACGCGCACGCCTGCATTCTGATAGGTCGAGTAAATCGTATCCGAACTGACCATTCCGTCTGGACGGTTTTCATAAATGTTGTGAGGTCCGAAATGCCCGCCCTTGGCGACGTAGTCAGCGTCGACCGGCGTCGGGAACGTCGCGATGCTGACCGGGTTCGTAGGCTCACGGATATCGAAGATCCAAATATACTTGATACCATCGGCGGCGTGGTCCAGAACCGCCTCGTCGGCGACGATCAGCAGGTCGCGGTCCGCTAACGGCAGGGCGTTGTGCGTGCCGCCGCCATAGGGCGGTGACCAATTTTTGTGGGTAATCAGAGTAGGATTGGTGCGGTCCGAAATATCCATCATCACCAAACCGGCATCGCGCCAGGCACCATAGGCCTTGTCGCCATGGATGATGGCATGGTGCAGGCCGCCGCGGCGGGAGGTATCGTCCGGTATTTCGCCGGCCGCCGCATTCATGCCCGGCAGCCAATAACGCCCCGCTTCCTTCGGCTTCGTCGGATCCGAGATGTCGATAGTCATAAAGATGTAATCGGTAAAGCCGTCCAGCAGGACCGAGGCATAAGCCCAATCACCGCCTGTATACCAGAGCCGGTGGATCCCGCCGCCGTCGACAGGCATGAAGGCGATTTCCTTGGGTTCGGCCGGATTTGCGATGTCATAGACAGTCATACCGGCCTTCCAGTTGCGTTCGCGCGGCTGTTTGGCATCGGCGGTGCCAACCTTCTTTCCGATCTGGCCTGAGTAGTACTCAGCTTCGTTCTGGAATTCCGTGGAAGCGAACATGTTCTTGGCGTTGATGACGAGCATCAGATCGCCGGCCGTCTGCAGGTGGATATTCCAGGTGTTTGGCGCGGCGGGTTCATAGTGTACCGGCTTAGGATTGCATGGGTCGTGCACGTCAATGACACTGAATCCGTCAGAGAACATGTGCCCGGTGATAGCATATTCCTTGTTGACCATGAGTTGGACACCATCGGGGCGGCCGCCTTGGTCGGAATGGCCAATGATTTTTAGGTTGTAGGCGTAATCCGGTTTCGGCAAATCCTGGCTGCTCATCTCGGGCCCCTCGGTTTCCAGTTGGTCATGATGCGATTAGATCAGTTGGCGGTGTTGGCCAGCGCCTATCCGATCTGTCAGGCTGGCCATGTTAGGCGGCGGCTTCGGAACGATGCAAGTGCCGTTTTCATACAATCCCGAAGGCTGCGTGCACATCATAACGGGTTTCAATAAGTCGAGTTATGGTGCTTATATTAGTCTCAAGATTGCCGTTTAAACCAGCCCGTATCGTCCGGAACCCAAGTGTAGAGGAACCGCACTCATGGCACCCCCATTACCTCCCGAACCTGTTGGCATCAAACTCACCAACGCCGCATCACCCGACCTCGTCGTCGAAATGTTTCATGACGTTTGCTGTCCTTTTTCAAAGAAAATGTACGACACCGTTTACGGGGCCGTTATTCCGAAACTCGAAGGCCAAAGTAAGGCCAGGACAATTGAGTTTCTGTGGCAATCGGTACCGCAACCCTGGCACGCGCAAAGCTGTTGCATGCATGATGCGGTGATGGCTGCCGCGATTTTGGATCGTCACAAAGCCAGCGCCTATATTTTTGATGTCTTCGCTAAACAAACGAATTTCTTCGATGACATGGCGAAGGACCTGAGCCGGGTTCAAATCTACGATCAGTTGGCGGCCATCGGTGCTGAGAGCGGCTATGATGGTACCGCCCTTGCTGGATTGCTGAGCCTTGAAGGTGTGCAGGGAAACCAGGGTCTCGGCGAAGTCACGCAGTATTTGAAATGGGCGGTCAAGTATCACCGCGTTCGCGGCGTCCATGTAACTCCGACCGTATTTATCAACGGTACCGAGGCACCTGATGTTTCGTCCGGATGGAGCGCCGAGGAATGGTTAGAAAAGCTTCTGGCGATCCTGGGCGAGAATTGAGCGGTTTCCATCGCCACTATTTGCGCGGGAGGTCATGGGGTGTGACAATAATCGTTCGTTTAAGAAACCCAAGGAGTTAGGAATGAATTCTAACTGGACCAGGTGACTAGCGCAGGGATGTGGCGGTGTCCTTGTTTAGCTTGCGGCCGGCGTCTTCGCCGCTCTACCGATGGCGGCCTCCGTTCTCGCGAAAGCTACCTCTTTTGAACAAGCTGTATGTTATGATTTTGGTGGCCAGGCAGAGTGTCGGACGGTGAGAGTTGTTGATGCCGAGGAGAGCATCATCAAAATCCACCCGCAGCCGTTGCCGGATCTTGAACTGGATGTTGCCGCTTGTTTGCGCGACGAAGTTCAGACGAAAAAAGGGTGCTTCTGAAAAATGAAGTCTCGCAACTTCGTCGTAACCGAGCAGATTAGGATTTCCGGAATGAGCACCGTGGAAGTGGTGGTTCGCCACGGCGGGCATGGCGACCCGGTCTGGGAGACGAGAAATGTCGACACCTTTGCGCTAAAGGGTGATCTCGGCAAGACCCAAAAGGCCATTGGAAAAGTTTTTTTGGAGTTTTGCAAAGGCCTAAGTCGCATGGTCGGCGGCGGAACTAGTGGCGGCGTGCTCCGCGTGAAGGAAGCATTCAAGCGTGCTGCGAAAGCCGCCATCGTACTTGTTCGACATCCGCCTTGCCGCTGCTGCGCGCATCGGGCATTACCACGATCAT
>CAYXUT010000070.1:0-13779 GCA_964468005.1 uncultured Magnetovibrio sp.
GTACCATTCATCGATCTTCATTTGGATTTCATCGCGTTTAGCTAATAGTGCACGGTTCTTCGGCATTAGGTCATGCACAAGTGCACCCATGGCCGACCAAAAAGCATTGCTTTCGATGCCGGTGCCGATCAACGCTTCGCGATTGACGAAATCAAACAACTCCTTGGCGATTTGTAGGCCACCAGACTTAATCATTTCTGACATAAAACATCACCCTAACTCTAATGCATTACTGCGCGCTCCCCAAACGCGCCAAACGTTGGCGGAATCTACAGAAAAATTTCTCTTTCGCAAGAAAACTTGGTGAATGATCAGTTGTGCAGAAAGCGCGAAAACCGTGTGCGATCCTTACTCTTGAAATTTACATCGGTATCGGTAAACGGGTGCGGGCCATCAAAATCGCCGATGTATGAAAGATGGTTGACCAATAGGCCATTGTCGTTGATGCACACCAGCCGGCAAGCGGGTGGGCCTTCAGGGTCGAGATTAAGTGTCACGGCATGGGCCAGACTCGGTGCAATTGAGGCTTCGATACCGTGCCAAAGCACCGAAATAGAACGATGCACGTGCCCGCACAGGATGGTCTTCACCTGAGGGTATGCTCCAGCATCTGTCCCAGCGCCGCACCGCCGACGCAATTTTGCAGGTCCATGTGACGGATACCGGTGAGGAACGGCGGGTGATGCATGAACAACAGTGTCGGCCGGACGATATTCCGGTTGAGTTGGTCTGACAACCAGCGCCGCCTTGCCTCGCAAATCTCACCACCCGGCTCTCCAGGGATGGTGGTATCAAGCCTGATCAGGCGCACAACGTAGTCCTCAATGACATAATGAAGAAAGCCAACATCGGGCAAATAATCATGTCCCTCAAAACTAGCTTGCAGATTATCCGCATGGTCGTGGTTTCCGGGTATGACGAAATAGGGTATGGCCAGACGGTCAAGTAATTGCCGCGCAATCTGATACTCTCCCGGCCTGGCGAAATCGCATATATCGCCGGTAATAAGCGAGACATCCGGTGGTGGCACCAAATTGTTTAGGTGTTCGCCGGCGCGCGCCAAAAAAGCTTTGGTGTCGACGCGACCATAAGCCAAACCGTCATCGGCGCGGATATGACTATCAGTTAACTGTGCTATGACCCTGGTTTCAGTATAGGCGATATTTGTCCTATGCGCTCCGCATCTATGGCCTTGTATCAGCGCAAATGTTACTTATCATGTGTCGAGTTTCGCGAACCTAGGAGGACCATGTGAGCGACCAACGCGCCCCAGAGTATTTTGCTGATCTAATCAGCAACGTTTCACACGCCAATGGCGTATTCCGAATAACCTTCGCCCAACAAGAAGCGGAAAACAGCGTCGATGACACGATCCGGCTGTTGATCCCGGCAAACCAACTGCAGAACGTCATGCAAGGCATTGCTAATGCAGCCAATGAAATCCGCGATAAGATGCAGCAGGCTGGGAAAACGACGGGGGATGATGATCCGACCATAGGAACGCCTGCCGCCCAGGACGATGGTGCGAACAAGTAGCATAAAACTTAAGAGGCTGGTGCCTAACGTTCTTTATTAGCGTCGGCTATGGAACTGAGCATCGGACCGAGGATATATTCCATCACAGTCCGGTCACCGGTGATAATGCTGACCGCCATCTGCATGCCCGGAAACAGATTGTAGCGCTGGTCGCCACGCTCGAAATAGGCTTTATCGGTTACGATTCGTACCTTATAGAAAGGCATGCCATCGGGCGTGATTAGGGTGTCAGGGCTTACGCGGACGACTGTTCCTTTCAGATCTCCGAAGCGCATGGCATCGGCGGAAGCCAGCTTGACCACCGCAGCTTGGCCGGTTGCCACGTAACTTATATCGCTGGTTGGTAGTTTTGCTTCAACGATCAAACGGTCACCAGCGGGTACCAGTTCAGCGATCGGATCCCCCGGGCGAATCACGCCGCCGATGGTGACGACATGGAGCGTTTTCACAACGCCATCCACGGGGGAGCGTACCGTGGTACGCGCAAGGCTATCCTCAAACTTTTTTACTCGCTCCGTCAGTTCACCGAGGCTTACGCGGACCTCATTTAGCGAGCGCTGGTTATCTTCATCAAAAATGCTTCTCATATTGAGGAGTTCGGCCTTAGCCTCTTTCCAGGCGGACTGGGCGCGGGGAAGCGCTGCATTGTCCGTCTCAATGCTACTCGATAATTTGTGCGCTTCCTTGAGCAAGTCCAAGTGCCGAAAACGGTTGGTTAGGTTGTCGCGTAACAAATCTTCGCTGATGCCGATCTGTTCCTTGACCAATTTTAGGCCTTGGCGCTGGTTGCGAATGCGGGTCGATATTTCCCTGATCTCTTGCTTGCGTTGAACCGTGGCCTCGTTCTGCCGCAGGATACCGCTCTTGTGCCGGGCCATCTGCGCCTTGAACTGATCCGTCGCTTGGCGCACTAGAGCCTTGTCGGACTTCATGAGATCGGGTGGAAATTTGGGGACGGCTAGCCCTTTTGTTAGTGCTTCAATACGCGCCTCGTCGATCCGGAGCGATTTTAGCCGGACTTGTAATTCACCTACATCGGCTCCACTTGCCGTCGGTTCCAGGACAACAAGCGTTTGGCCCTTAGTGACGTTCTCTCCTTCTCGAACGCTGATCTTGCGGACGATACCGCCCTCGAGGTGCTGCACCGTTTTGACCTGGGAGGAAGGGATCACCTCGCCGGTGGCCATGGAGACTATATCAATTGGGCTGACCATAGCCCAGGTACCAAAACCGATAATGACCGCCGAGCATAACAGAAATGTCAGATGCGCGGACTTGCCAACCTGCTCCGATGGTGCCGTCCCCGTGGGGATACCTTCACTCAATTTTCGCTCCCGTTGCTACGGATCGCAGCGGAACGCTGCGCAATTTTATCGTCTCTCAACGGCTCTTCGGGATCGAGCGGTGGCTTCGGTGCCTCGTTGGCATCGACAGCCCTGGCCTGTTCATCGGCACTTGGCCCTTTCTCAGGTTCGGAATCCTTCGGTACCGCGGAACCTCCGGGCTGTTGGGCGGCTTCTGGTAGGGGCGGTGGTGGTTCAGCCTCTCTAAAGTGCAACTGGGGTGTTGGCTTTTCGTTGAGATCTAAGACGCCGTACTGGCCTTTCACGATATTCGGATCGTGCGACATGATAATTATGGTACGGCCTGCTTTGGCCAAGCTGCCTAGAATTTCGTGCACGGCTTTGGCGCCTTCGGCATCAAGGCTTTCCGTCGGCTCATCAATGACAACCAGCATGCCTTTGGTGGTGAGCGCACGGGCCAGCGCAATGCGTCGCCGAATACCTTCTGACAGACGCCAGCCGTTTTCAACAATCTGGGTATCCAGGCCGTCCGAACTTTCATCGAGAAAACGGCGAAGCCCGCATTGATCGATGATCTTGTTGAGTTCGCTATCGTCAATTTCGAGATTATTAATTTTTAAGTTTTCGCCGATGGTCGCGTTCAGCAACGCCGGTTCCTGAGGAAGATAGATAACCTGGCGCCGCCACCATCCAGGGGCCACCTGCTTGAGATCCAGGCCATCCACTAGAACCTGGCCCCGTGACGGCTCTAACAAACCCAGCACTAACCGCGCCAGCGTCGTCTTACCCGTACCGTTGGCTCCGGCAACGACAAGCACGGAACCGGGATCAAGAGTTAGATTGAGAGATTCAAACAAGGGGGTTGTCGCACTCTCGAAATTAAAGGCGATATCGCGAAGCTCAATGGCGCCGGAATACTCGCGAAGCGATGATCCGCTTGTCTCTTCAAGCGGGGACTCGAACAACTTTTCAATCATTTCGAGCGATTCTCGCGCCTTGGCAAAGCTGGCACCTAATTGTGAGAACTTGGATATTGGCTGCAATGCGCGGGCCGCCATGATGTTGGCGCCAATCATTACGCCGACATCCAACTCACCAATCACCACCAGAACCGCTCCGGTGGTGATGACCGCCACGCCGAGGAAGCTGTTGGCGCTTTGAGTGATGCTTTGTACAAGGCCCTGTCGGCTGGTGATCTTGCGGCGCATGGCCTGAACCAGATAGGTGTGATCGCGCCATGCACCGCGCAGAAAATCACCTGCATTGAACACCCGGATGGTATCGCCCTCACGGCTGGCAGTGCTGACGAGAGCGCTGCCGACGCCGGAGGTCTGCTGCATTTCGCTAGTCATTTTTTGCATCGATATGCCGCCGATAACACCTGCCAGGAACACGGCAATCAAAAAGGTGATCACCACCAAGGCAAGTACCGGCTTCAGGAGATAAAGCGCGAAGACAAAAATCAACGCGAATGGAACATCAAGGATAGTCGTGATGTTGTTGGCGTTGTAAGCCGTCTCGATGGCTTGCGAACCGCTGACGACTTCACGCCGACTTTCGGGTGAGATTTGTTCGACCGCGGCGGTCTTGGCCGTGGTGAGAACTGTGTAGCCGTCAATTGCAGTTTTCTCATCGGGCAGGACACTAACACCGCGCGCTAGGTGTAGGCGCGACCGCTGAAAGGCGAATTCCAGAAATAGCGCGAACAACACGCCCGATGTCAACGTCAACAGTGTCGCATCAACACCATGTGCGACATACCGGTTTAGCACCTGCATCACGAACAGGGGCTGTGCCAAAGCTAGAATGTTGATGAACAGAGACGCAATCACCAACTCCATAGCTAAGCCGGGCCTCGATAAAAAGCGTCTCCAAAACTCCTTCATTGTCTATCCATCTCCCAGTGTTCCGTGGATAAGACTCAAAGCTCTGTGTCGTCTCCGGCATTTAAGGTCCGCCAGTTTTCGTCGGACTTAAACCCAAAGGCTAGGGGGCGTCGGTCATTTGGCAAGAATACCACATCATAGAGCTCTTGCACGATCCCATTGGACCGCCCAATTTAAGTGATTTAGTTTAAATGTTAGTGCATCACCGGCCCGCGGTCCATCGGGACGGTGGTTTCTATAAGGGCCAAATCCCTTTGAGTTTCCGAGAAGCCCACCGGTGGTATAATTACACGATCGATAACTCCGCAAGTAACCGATTTCGCGAATTTGACGCTGAAGTGGTTGTCAGGGTAGTGACACTTAATATCACACCAGAGAACACACGTAATCATAATCCCTAGGAAAGGCTCTCCTGGCTAGGAATAAAGCAGGTTCAAACGCGTATCGCGGTTTTACATCGGGATGATATTGCGAACGACGGCGATGACGCCTAATGGGAGAGCCACGGATACATCATCATCAGTTCACGCTGAAGACATAAAATGAAATCAACGACCTACTAGCCTTGAACCATAGGTTGGTGCTGGCAGGTGACAGGGGTGTAACAAAAGTTACCGCATCCCAGGCTAGCGCGCCCACCTTTGCCTTTTTCTCCTTCAGAGTTAAGGGGATGGCGGATAAAAATATTTCTGAAACTTTTAGGGTCCGAAAACATGGGCTAAATTAATAGGCGCGACTTGACATCGTCACAATGCGGCTATTGACCAATCCGCAGAGAAAAAATTGGGGCCATTCGGATAAAAACAAAAAGGACAGCAGCTATGGTGGACGGCCGGTATGATCTGTTAATCAAACACGGCAATATAATTGATGGTAGTGGCGCACCTCAAAGAAAGGCAGATGTAGGTATCCGGGGTGACCGGATTGAGGAAATAGGCGACCTTTCGAGTGCGCATGCTGACGTCTTTTTCGATGCAAGCAACCGCATAGTTGCGCCTGGCTTCATTGATGTTCACACGCATGACGATCATGCCCTCCTCTCGAAACCGCACATGTCCTACAAGACGAGCCAGGGGGTTACCACCGTTGTGGCCGGAAATTGCGGCATCAGCCTAGCACCTCTCCGCTTTATGGGAGATAGCCTGCCACCGCCGCTCGACCTCCTCGGCAACGGCTACAAATTTCCACGTATGTCTGACTTTTTTGAGGCTGTGGATGCTAATCCGCCTGCCACGAACGCAGCATTTCTGTGTGGACACACAACGCTTAGGGTTGGCGCGATGAAGGACTTGAGGTGTGCTGCGACCGATGATGAGGTGTCGCACATGCGAGATAATTTGGCGGAGGCGCTCGACGCCGGCGCTATTGGTCTATCGACCGGGCTCGCCTATGAGCCGGCACAAGCAGCCCCGACAAGCGAGGTTTTAAAGCTAGCCGAAATGTTGGGGCCAGCTGACGCACTCTACACGACTCATCTAAGAAATGAAGGCGACGATATCATAAGTTCACTCGAAGAAGCTTTTCAAGTTGGACGACAATCCGACGCAGCGGTCGTGCTCTCGCATCATAAGATTACCGGCAAGAAAAATATCGGTCGCAGCAAGGAAACTCTTGAGCTCATCGATCGTGTCCGAAAGGAGCAGAGTGTTGATCTCGACGTCTATCCTTATGTCGCGGGCTCGACCGTGTTAGCGAAGTGGCGCTTAGCGGAGGCCCGACGTGTCATAATTACTTGGTCGGTGCCAGAGCCAAGTGCCGGCGGGCGTGACCTCTCGGACATAGCAGAGGACTGGGGTTGTAGCGAAGAAGAGGCTTGCGATCGGCTCCAACCAGCAGGGGCTATCTATTTCATGATGGATGAAGTAGACGTGCAACGGATTATAAAATATTCACACTCCATGGTTGCCTCTGACGGCCTTCCACATGACCAACATCCGCATCCGCGGCTTTGGGGGACTTTTCCGAGGGTTCTGGGTCATTATAGTCGTGATCTCGGGCTGCTAAGCCTTGAGGATGCTGTGCACCGAATGTCAGGTAAGCCAGCGTCAGTATTTGGTCTCACCGGACATGGGGAGATCAGAGAGGGCTACTTTGCCAATCTCGTCATTTTTGATCCTAAAACTGTCATTGATATGGCCGACTTTGAGAACCCAACGCAGGCCGCTGCTGGAATAGACAGCGTATTTGTCAACGGGAGGGCGGTCTGGCGCGATGGTGCTGCAACCGATGCAAGACCGGGCCGCGCCATAAGGCGGCAAAATAAATCTTAACGCCAAACCAATCTATGTTTGATGCAAGTTGATCTCTCCCAGGTCTACGATGCTCTGGACATTGTGGAGCAAGTTGACGTTTGATGCCGGGGGCGGAGAGAAAACGCTTCGCCTTCCTCCCTCACTGCCGGAACGTGCCAACAGCTGACCAAATTGTTTTGATAACAAACAAGGACGAAATGTTGGTTGGGCTCGAACCAGATTGGCTACGCTCAGCGGTCGAGAGTGTATTCCCGCTCCCAACTGCTTAAATGCCGTTTGAATTCGTTCCATTCGCCGTATTTCAGCTTGGCGAAGGCTTTCACAGTCTCGCCGCCGAGGCCGGAGGCTAGCACCTTGTTTTTTCCATGGCACGGATTGCGTCCAAAAGATTGAGCGGCAGGGGCTTGGCACTTCGTGTTTTGTGCCCTTCGGTATACATGTCGATATCGAGGCGCTTGCCGGGATCGGTGCCGTTGACAATACCGTCGAGCCCGGCGGTAATCACCGCCGCCGGCATCAGGTATGGGTTGGCCGCACCATCGGTGAGCCTGAACTCGAACCGGCCGGGGTCTGGGATCCGCACCATGTGGGTCCTATTGTTTCCGCCATAGGTAATGGTTTTGGGCGACCAGGTTGCCCCCGACGTTGTGCGTGGCGCATTGATCCGTTTGTAGCTATTCACCGTCGGATTGGTAATGGCGCAAATGGCCGAGGCATGAGCCAACATGCCGCCAAGAAAGTGATAACCGAGCGTAGAAATACCCAGTTCACCCTTCTTGTCCTCGAACAGGTTTCTCTTGCCGGTCTTGTTCCAGACACTGACGTGCATGTGGCAGCCGTTGCCAGTCAGATTGGCGAAGGGCTTTGGCATGATCTTAATCGCTGCGGTCCAAATGGCGACCGGTTATCCTTTTCGGTCATACATATTTTCTACCAAATTGACGACTTTTCCCCGATGGTCGAAGACAATATTGAAGCGCTCATAGTAATGATCCCGAGGCATTAGTTGATCGCCAATCGTCTGCATGTGCCTTTGCATCTGGCTTTCCAAGTGAGTGCGGATATCTTCGTGGCCGGGGTCATCGATTAGATTTTGTATTTGATACGGGTCGTCGATATTGTCGTAGAGTAACCATGGCCGGTCGATGGTTCGGACATATGTATAGCGATCCGAAACGACGCCTCGATATTCGAGACGCTCGCCTTTGTAGTCCGGATATTGGTCATGGCCCCTGGTATCACCGATCGAAAACGGGCAGGGGTTCATGATCAGTACCGATTCCGGTGGGTCGTCTCGTGCGCCGGTCAAATAAGGGGACAGATTAATACCTTCGACAGTTTCCGGTACCGATAGGCCGGCGAGCCCCAAAAGCGTCGGCATGACGTCGATAACGCTGATCGGCGCCTCGATCTCGCGGCCCGCTGGTACCCGGCCGGAGTAACGAATAACGAACGGAACCTTGATCGCCTCATTCCACGGCCATTGCTTTTTGTAGAGCCCGTGAGAACCATGCATGTCGCCGTGATCAGATGTGAATACAATGATTGTATCGTCGGCGATGCCCATCTCTTCGACGGCATCGAGCAGGCGCTGAAATTGATCATCAAGAAAGGTCGTTTGCGCGTAATAGCCCCAGAGATCCTCACGTGGCACGTCGGGACAATTCAGCCGGCCCTTGATCTCAGTCGGGTCATACATGTCTAAATATGCCTGTGGCACCAACCGGTAAGGGTGGTGGGGCGGACCCCAGGACAAGAACAAGCAGAATGGATTGCTGGTATCTCGGGCTTTTAAGTAGTCGATGCTATGGCTGGTCTGGGCTTCTGCGTCCCAGCCCTCCCACATCTGGACGTTGCCGTCGTTGTCGGTAAAATATGACCTGTCGTAATTGTGTTCAAAGTTAGCGCCCATCCAATAGTCGAAGCCCTGACGGCGCGGTCCCGGCAGCACTGGTGCCGATCGGTTCGGGCCATCAAGATGCCACTTGCCGATGTAGGCCGTGTCGTACCCGGCGTCCTTAAAGCAATGCGCGATGCTGATCTCGTCGGTCCGCAAGGGAATGTCGTTGATCACAAGGCCGGTCGTCGTCGGCGTTCGTCCGGTAATTAGCGATCCGCGAAAAGGTCCGCAGACAGGCAACATGGAGATGGCATTCTTATAGATCGCGCCGGTCTTGGCGAAGGCGTCGATGTGTGGCGTCAGCACCCCTTCCTGGCCGGCATAGCCCACGGACGAACTCCGCAATTGATCGGCGAAGACAAAAAGGAGATTAGTTTTCTTCTGTTCCATGCGTCTCTTGCTTTATGTCATTGTTAAATAAACCGGGCTACTCCAGGCGCGATGAAAGTCGGTCTGCACGACGCGTACCCAATAGGCCCGTTCGCCAGGATCGGGCGACTCGTCGACATAGTTAAAACTCACGTCCGGAGTGCCGTCGTCGGTGTGCATTGTGGAGGCCGTCACATACTGCTCAAGCCCGCCCAGATCCCAGCACAGATCATCAGCTCGGACATCGCCGAGCGTAAAGCACAAATTCGCCGGTCCGGCCTTGAAGGTGATCACCGCATCATCTGATGCATCGACGCCCAGCAAGATGCCTTCTTTTTGCCCCGACGTCACCGAGCGCCAGCGCGCATGACTGTCAGACCATTCATCAATACCGTACTTGGCGGTGTAGATGTTCAGGGGTTGGGCGGCTGTGATGCGGCCATCGGCTATTTGCAAGCCGCCGTTCCAGTTCATGAAACGACCCCGGTCCTGATGGGTCGCGCCGGACCAAATGATCTTAATCCGGTTGGGGTCTTGGGTTTGCGGGTTCGGCGTAAAACGGTTTAACTCGCGGCTGCGATTGAACAAGGCTATATATTCAATCGGCGCTGTACCATGAACCTGCCCGTTGATTGCCACCGGACCTGACGTTTGGGAGATATCGCCCATGCGGTGACCATTCACGGTGATGTCCAGATAAAGCCGCGCGCCGGTGGTGCCGTAACAATGCCGCGCCATCATGCCGTCGTAGATGCCTTGGCGGCTGTGTTCTCGGGTGTAGATGGCGCCGAGTCCACCAAGCACGGTCATCTCTGGCGTCGAAGGGTAGGCGAGACCTGGCCGGCAGGTGTGGTCATCGCTGGCACCGACGACCCCGACACGGATACCGGCGTCCAGAAATTCATGCAGCCGCCATTCGAACACCCCATGGTTTGAGCAAATCTCAAACACCGGTTCCAGTTCCGGATCCTGGGCCTCGAAATCGGACCGCCGGCCACCGATATGTGGGACCATGATGACTTTGCGCCCGGTCTCGGCGATGTAGGCCCGCATCTTAGCCTGCAGGTCGCGGGCGTGTACGGCTTCCGTCGCGGCGGCGTCGTCGGCCATTTCTTCGCCCCAGAGCTGCCAGTGACTGCTTCGAAATATCGGGCCTTCATCATCGACAAACATAACATTACGGTCGCCGCCGGTACCCGTCGGACCCGACCATTCCCAACCGAAAAAGGCGGCGAAGCGGCCTGGTTCATTGTGCTTTAGGGCGGCTTGGCGAACTTCTTCTAGATCCGTATCGGACAGAATGAAGTCATTACCTTGATGGGTGGTAAAATCAATGGCGGCGTAATCGCGGGCATAGGCGAAGTATTCGTCGGGGCTGCCGATCCCGACGGTAGATGCGGTCTGCGCCTGCGTGTCGCCCCAGCAGATCATTTCGTCGGCGCAATCGCGGACGATGATCGGATTGCTGATGGCAACATCGGAGCCATTGTCTCGAAGCGTCAAGCGGTGAACGCCGCTTTTACTGAGGACAACGCCGTCGATCCACGTGGCGCGACCATTGTCCTCGCTAAGGTCAATCTTCATGGGCTGTTCCGCAAAAAGCGTCAACCCTGACGCGGAAACAGGCGTCGGGTTGCCGAACTTGTCATTGCCGCGGACTTGCACGCGAAACGGTTTGCCGGCCTGAACAAGTGTTGGCGCGACGACCGTGTAGTATTCCGATGGACCGGTGAGAATGCGGAAATTCGGTGATGCGCAGTAAATGCGTTTGTATTCGCCGGAACTGATCGGGTCCATGAACACGGCGAAATCACTTGCGGTCTCGGGAAAGGTCTGTACAGCAAGGCCGCGCGAACCGCCCGATGTATCGCCAAGAACGATAGTGATCGTATCACCGGGATAAAGGGGGCCGGCGGCCAATCGAATGACAACCACTGCGTTGAAGGGGCGCTTGTGACCTCGATGATCAAAATACGTCTCAAACCGCGCGCCGTCGCGTGAACAAGTGACGGTGGAATAGTTATCGGCGGCGGGGTTGTCGAACTGGGGATGGCCAAAATCCGACTGTCGCCGGGTGCCGATCTTCAAGCCGCCGCCGACGTCCATGGCATAGGCGCCGACGGTAAAGGTTAACTCCCAGGTCGCGTGGGTGCCGACAACGACGTCATCGGTTGGGAAGATCGTCACCGAGCCCCAGGTTTCGGCGGTCGATTCGTCGGAGTTTCGCTCGGTGATCCTGCCCATGACGACCTCAGCGTAGTCGTTCTCTGAGAATGTGGGAGATCGCCTCGGAGATGATAACCAGTATGATGATTAGGGTGATGATGCCCATGGCTGCATGGTACTCAAGCTGCGAGATTTGGAGGCGAAGATGTAAGCCGATGCCCCCGGCGCCAACGAAGCCAAGAATCGTTGATGCGCGCAATCGGGCATCCCAGTTGTAGATTATGAACCCTAACCAGGCCGGCTTCACCTGGGGCCAAATCCCAAAAACAAACACTTTCAGTGGTCCCGCACCAGTCGCTCGCACCGCTTCGACCGGCCCCATGTCGATGCTTTCTGCCTGTTCGGCCATCAGTTTACCGGCGAACCCAATAGTTCCAATGGTTAAAGCAAGAACACCGGCAAAAGGCCCGAATACGAAGATGGCGACCAACAGGAAGCCGAGGATCAAAGCCGGAAAGGAGCGGCAAATAACGATTACAGCGCGCGCGAACGGATAGAGGAGGGTGCGGTTTGGTGTGATGTTCCAAGCGGCCCACCAGGCCAGCGGTATTGTGATGACCGTCCCGTAGAAAGCACCTAGTAACGACATCTCAATGGTCTCGACGACAGACATCAATATCTTCCAGTCTGTTGCATAGACCAAATCGGGTGGGAAAATTCTATTGGCTAGCATGGGGCCAAGTCGTCCAAAAAAGCCGAACAACCTATCCATCGGAATACCCAGGAAGCTGACCGTCCAGAAACCAAATACGAGTAGAGCCAATCCGGCGCCGAATTTGACGAGTCGAGCCGCCCGCGCACCAGACATATAGGCTTTATATAGAGTAGCGGTGCTATAGGTCATGAAGCGTTACCCGGAAATAAGCTTGGTGCGAATGCGGTTCGAGATAATCTCGCCAACGATTACCAGGATGACGACGGCCAGCACGCAGGCGCCTGCGTTACCGTAATTATAAGATTTCATCTGTTCAGAAAAATGCAACCCAATGCCGCCAGCTCCTACCATGCCAAGGATAGCTGCGCGGCGAACATTTGCGTCGAATGCGAAGATGGCGTTACCGAGAAAGATAGGAAACACTTGCGGCACCACGCCGAACAGGAAGCGCGCCGTCTGGCCGGCACCGGTGGCAACAATCGCTTCGATGGGGCCACGGTCGGCGTTTTCCATTGCTTCGGCAGTCGTCTTCGACATAAAACCAACGGACCGGCAAGCTAGCGCAATAATACCCGGCAGCGGCCCCAGACCTAAGCAGGCAACGAATATCAGCGCAAAGATGATCTCGTGAGTAGAACGCGATAGGACAATCAACCCGCGCCCGATAGGGAATGTGAAGATCATACTTGGCGTCGTCGTTGCAGCCGCTAGATAGGATACCGGGATTGACATAGCGACGGCCAAGAGTGTCCCCCAAAACGCCATTAACGCTGTATCCAGAAGAGGTGACACAATCTTAGGAATAAACTGCAGGTTTGGTAGCAGGCTGATGGCGGTCTCGGCTATCTCGCTCGGAGATCCCATGCGGGCCCAGTCGGTGCCTAATACCAGGAGATGAACCGACATGGCTAGGATTATGGCCACCACGACGGTGTAAATGGTGTAGCGGCGAAACAAATCCGCCGGCCGTCGAAGTGGGTTCTCGATCGATATAGGATTAGCTGCCGTCATCTTCGGTACCCGTAGCTCAATGGGTTGCCGCTGCCGACGGTCCGTCCGGCGCGAAGCCGTAGATGTGCTCGATCGATTTGGCATCAAGGGCGCTGGTTTGTTCGTCGAAAATCTTTTCACCTTGCTGTAGACCGATGATTCGATGAGAATAAGTTCGCGCTACGCCGATGTCGTGGACGCTGAACAAAACCGGTATTTGATGTTCTTCGGCGATTTCACAAACTAGCTCCATAACCTCGGCGCCAATTTTTGGATCTAGGCTAGAGGTTGGTTCGTCGACGAGCAGTAGTTTTGGGTTTTGCATAAGAGCTCTAGCGATACCGACACGTTGGCGTTGCCCACCACTTAACTGATCCGCCCTTTTTGTGATATGTTCAGCGATACCGACCCGTGAACAAAGTTCGATGGCACGATGAATATCATGCTTCTTGAAAGCACGGGTAATGGTTCGCCAAAGGCTGGTTACCCCGAGCGTTCCCGAAAGCACGTTCTCGATTACGGTCAAACGGTTTACTAGATTGAACTCCTGAAAGATCATACCCATTTGGACCCGGGCCTTCCTGAGTTCGTGCTTGCCAAGCGAAGTGATATCTATGCTGTCGAGGACGACCTGACCGGAGTCCGGGTCCACGAGACGGTT
>CAYXUT010000071.1:0-13533 GCA_964468005.1 uncultured Magnetovibrio sp.
GAAACGGAAGATCAAATATGTCGAACAAGCGTCCTAAGCCGGAAGAAATTGTCGGCAAGTTGCGCCAAGTTGAGGTTCTTGTTGGACAGGGCATGAAGCAGATTGGCATAATCCGGGAGATTGGAACTGTTGAGTAGACGTTTTACCGCTGGCGTAAGCAGTATGGCGGCGTGGGAACGGACCAGGTGAAGGAACTCAAACGTCTTCAAAAAGAGAACGAACGTCTTCGCAGAGCCGTGTCCGATCTCACATTGGATAAACTCATTTTGGGAGAAGCTGCGAAGGGAAACTTCTAAGCCCCGCGCGGCGGTGCAACTGCATCGGACTCACTTGACGGCGATCTTTCGAGCGTCATCGCAGAACTGTTTCGGATTTGACCCTGAAGAAATTGATTTTATCTGAGGCCGCAAGGGGAAGCTACTAAGCCACGCGCATCATCGTGCTTGCATTGATCAAATTCGTGGTCAGTTGAATGTGTCTGAACGCCTGATCTGCCGGGTACTTGGTCAACATCGCTCGACCCAGAGGCAATGGCATAGGAACCAAGACCCTTGGAACACACGAAAATTCAGGCGGCATCTTCGGGTGCCAATTCGCCCGTTTCCTCGACCTTGTCTTCGAGCGGCCGCAATTCGCTTTCGATAAACCGGCGGATTGTCAAAATCAGCAGCTTCTGCTCATGGGAAAGCGCAAACCCCATTAATAATACCCTTTAGCCCCACCCCCATCGATGGTCAGGCAGGCGCCATGAATATGCCGCGCCGGCGATGAACAGAGATAGGCGACCAACTCGGCCACATCCTCAGGACGCCCAAGCCTCCGAATTCCCTCGGCAGCAACGGCTTCTTCCGCAACTTGCGCCGCTGTCTTGGATTGCTGCTCGGCCTTGTCGGCAAAAATTCCATCAAGACGCTCGGTCACCGTCAGCCCCGGATGGATCCAATTGACGTTAACGTCGTCCTGCAGGCCTTTCTCGGCCAGCGCCTTGGAGAAATTTGCCAGCGCCGCGTTCACGGCACAGCCGACCATAAAGTCAGCGGCGGGGGTGCGGGCAAACCCACCGACGATGTTGATGACCGTACCGTTGCTCACCGTTAGGCTTGGCCAGAGCAATCGCGCCAATCGGACACCGGCATGAAATTTCAGCGCGAAGCCATCAATCATCTCGTCATCAGGCTGGTCGGGAAATATACCGCCCTTCGTCGCGCCGGCGGAATGAACAAAGATATCACAGCCGCCGAATAGGTCTAACGCCGCCGTGGCCGCCGCATTACAATTTTCTATGGTCCGCAGGTCAGCCGCCAAGAAACCGACTTCCGAAGCACCCTCGGCACGCACGGCATCGGCGGCAGCGCTCAGGCGTTCTTCGTTGGATGCCGCCAGAAAGACCCGCGCACCTTCTTTAGCAAGCTGCTTGGCACAAGCCAAACCGATGCCTTTCGAGCCACCGCTGACAAAAACTGATTTTCCTTCGGACATATTACGAACTCCTCTCCAGATAATGGCTTTCGATACCTTTGACCAGCGACGCCAGCGTCTCCAATGTCGGGGTCGGAATATTCTGTTCGCGCGCCAGGTTGATGACCGTGCCGTAGATGTAATCGATCTCGGTCTGTCGTTCATTGAGAATGTCGATGCACAGCGACGACTTAGTATCGCCCGTCCCGCCCGGCGTCGTAATGGACCCTAAATTCGCCAATGCTTCACTCCGATCTAAGTCAATCCCTTGACTGATTGCCACGGCCAAGGCTTCATCAAGGGCTCTAATACTAGTGGCCTTGAGTTGCGGTATCCGAAGACTGTTGGCTGAGTTTAAATTCGTGATTCCCGAAACGGCGCTCATGGCGATATTGCCAAGAAGTTTCTTCCATATCTGACGGCGGATGTTGTCGCTGGCGAGGGTCTCTAGTCCAGCCTTGGTAAACGTCGCGGCGATCTCCTGGCAACGCTTACTGACACCCCCGCCCATTTCGCCGATGTGGGACGGTACCCGGGAAAAATCGCGAACCCGTCCGGGTCCCAGCAGATTACCGGCCATCGCCGTCAATCCACCGATAACATTTGCCTCGCCAAGTTCTTCGGCCAAGGCTTCCTCGTTTCCGAGACCGTTTTGGAAACTAATGCAAACGGCACCGCGCTCAACGAGATGCCCGACCGCTCGGGCGCCGTCGCGGGTCGCTTGCGACTTACATTGGAATAACAAGACATCTGCTCCGTCCACCGATGACGCATCATTGGTCGCCGCCACTTCGACCACGCGCAGTCCGCCGAAACCTTCTACCTGCAGACCATCGAATTGGATGGCACGAATATGATCCACGTTGGGGTCATAGAGTGTTACGTCCAAGCCACCTTCCCGGAGAATTGCGCCAAACAAGGCACCCATGCCGCCGGCGCCAACGACCATGATTTTCGGATGATCGAAAGACATTTGTCCTCCCCGCGACGCCCCTCAAATTTTGCCGCTCGAAAAGCGTTCCGAAGTTTGCTCAAGGTCGCAGGAAAATACATCAATATTCTTAATATGATGCAGCAATAAATGGCTTGATATGATAACTGACGCATCAAATGAGTTTGGCTATGGACAACGACAAACGCGACAACAAGCTCCGGATCATCGATATCGACCCTCGAAATCGTGATGTGCGAAAACGTTCACTTAAACAGAAAACTCATCCTAGCTGGATGGATTTGTAGCTCTTCAGTTTCAACTATTTATAGGTAACGTTTTAAATTTGCTCATTTATAGTGAGATCGATCTCCTTTGAATGATCCAGTTACCGTATAACGAATGCGAACATACAATTCCACTAACTTCATCCCTATCCTGACCAAATATAAAGGACTGTTGCTGATGCATTTTTATGCCGACCAAAGGGATTATTGCTCGGGCGCTCTCTTTCATCCCATCAGATCAACGTGAACCACATCACAAGTGGGCAATTTCCACCATTTACCTAGTCATTTTTTGCCGCCCTACGTTCCTGTCCCTTTCTTATTAAATCATTTTTATATTATTTTCTTAATTCTTATCAATACCTTACTTGATCATTAAGAATTGGCCCGGCGTTTGCTAATTAATATGCGGACTGAAACCGTATTTATTGAGGACACCTAGGCCATGAACGAAATGTCGATCAAACCTACGGCAATAGACGATGCATCCCACAGCCACGGCAATCGTGGTAATAAGACCGGCAAAGCTGCGGCCTTGGCCGCGCTTGTTAGCAGTTTTCAAGAACTGGTTCACAAAGTTGGCACGACCGTCGACACCGGATTGAGTTCAATCTCGGAGCGTCAGGGAATCTCAGCGGTTTCCGAACCGCGTGACCCCTCGTCCCAGTATGACTACAACCGTGGCAGCCAGCGCGACGATGACGGCAATCATCAGGTCGCACGCGACAAAGATGATACGCGAGCCAATAGCCGCAATGACGCACCGCGCAACGACCACGGCGAGAACAGCCGCAGAGGATCCGAAGTGGTCGCGCACGACGACCGTGGAGACATACGTGACCGTGGGGATACGCGTCATGCTGATGACGGGTCTGCCGAGGGAAAAGACTTCAGCGAATCGACAGCTCAGGCCGAACGCCCTCTAAGCGATGACCGCCGCGACGAAAACCAAGCCAGCAGTGGAGACGACAGCCCGGCCGGTTCGAACAGTTCACAGAGTGGTAATAACGGCCAAAACAACGCCGCCAACAGCGATGGTAGATCCGCAAAAGATGGATCGCAGAATACTGATGTGGCGCTAGCCGCCGCGCAGGGCGCGGCGCCCGTCCAGGGCCTGGATGCTGCCCAAATGCTCGCGCAGACGGGCTCCCAAGCTTTAAATGTGGATGGACAGGCCTCTGAGGTCAGCAAAGTGAACGCCACGTCCGGTATGGCTAATGCGACTGCGGCGTCAGCCAAGGCGGCCGGTATTCATGCCGCGGCGACGGGCCGTGAACAGACTGTGGGGACCAACGGCCAGATCCAAGCCAATACCGGTGGCCAAAACCAGAGCCAGATGGAGACCGCAACAAATAACCAGAGGAACATCCAGCAGCAAGCGCAACAGATAGCGAGCACGATGGGGGACAACGCCCGCATGCAAATCAACGTCAGTGTGACGGATGAAGCTGAAACACTGACTTCGCGGCCGACCACGACACTGGCAGCCGGCGTCACGTTAGCTGCCGACAGCCGCAGCCAGACGCAATCCGGCCAACAACACAACAGCCACTCTGCAGCCCCTGGACAAGCGCAGGCGGCAGCCGCAAACGCAGGCCACACGCTAGGCGGCCAGGCGCAAGGGAATAATGCCCAAGCCAATGCGCAAGGTGGTCAGGCGCAAGGAAATAATGCTCAAGCCAGTGTGCAAGGTGGCCAGGCGCAAGCCGCCGTACAGGTTGGTGGCGAAGCCAAAGGGCTGGGCACAACTTCTGGAACAGCGCACGCGGGCAGTGCTTCGGCCTCCACCGGTAGCGGTGAAGGCACCTCCAGCGGTTCGAATATCAACGCCAATAGCCAGGCCCAACAAACCCAGCAAGCGCAACAGACCGCCCAAGCCCAACGCAATGGACAGGCCCGTGGCCCGCAATCAGGCCCAACGCCAGCGGAGCAGGTTTCAGTGCGAATTTCCCGTGCCTTGCAAGCTGGAAATGACCGCATATCCATCCGTCTCAATCCGGCCGATATGGGCCGTGTCGAAGTCAAGATGGAGCTGGCCAGCGACGGCCGTATGTCTGCGGTTGTGACCGCTGATAACCGTGAAACTCTTGAACTTCTCAAGCGCGATGCCTCCGCGTTGCAAAAAGCCCTTGAGGAAGGTGGCCTGGACCTCGATTCCGGCAATTTGGCCTTCAATCTCCGCGGTGAAGACGGCCAGACCGCCGACGGCGGTGACGGCAGCGTCGGCACGCCGGACCTGGAGGAAGAACTCGCTGAACAAACAGTCGACGTTCAACCCGAACTCATCTTGAACCCCGAAGACGTGGTTCTCGGTGAAGGCCGGGTCGACGTGAAGGCGTAAGCGTCAGTATCGCGACCAAGGAGTTATAGTCCATGTCCATTATCGGCAATGTTGCCAATTCTAGCACAATCGAAGGCTCGCAATCATCGCAGGCCGAATCAAAGCTTGCGGACGACCTCAATCAGTTCCTCAACCTTCTAGTTGCGCAGTTGCAGAACCAGGATCCATTGGACCCCTTGGACGCCAATGAATTTACGTCTCAGTTGGTTCAGTTCGCCAGCGTCGAACAGCAAATTTTCCAGAACTCAAACCTCGAAAAACTGCTGAACCTACAGGAAACCAGCCAGATTTCGCAGATGGTTGACTTCATCGGCAACCGTATCGAGTTCGCTAGCCAGAAGTTGCCGGTCGAGGACGGCGCAGCAGAGTTTACCTACACCATTCCTGCGGGCGTCAGGGAGGCGACCATCAACATCGCAAACAGTGCCGGATTGAACGTATTCTACACCGATGGCGATACCAATGCCGGCACCCATACCTTCAAGTGGAATGGCCTCGACAAGAACGGCCGGCAGGTCCCGGATGGCGTTTACACACTATTGATCAGCGCCAAGGACGCCTTCGATAAACTTGCCGAGATTGATTACACGGTATTTGGCACGGTTACGGGCGCCGGCGTTGACAACGGCGAGACCGAACTCTTCATCGGCGACAACCTAGGTGTCGGTGTCGACACCGTTCTATCGGTGAAAAAGCCAGCGACAAAGGCAACTGAATAGGAATTTGATGGCGCCGCCCAATTAACCGGCCGCCATAGATGAAACGAGATCAAGAATTTGACCGGTAGCGGAGCCGGGCAAAGGTTAAGGAGGAAAACCATGACACTGTTTGGATCACTGAGTTCCGGCGTATCCGGCCTAACGGCGCAATCGAGCGCAATGGGCGCCATTTCGGATAACATCACCAATGTTTCGACGATCGGCTACAAGAACACCGTCGTAAACTTTCAGACGCTGGTTACCAAACAGACCTCGACCACCTTCTACTCCGCCGGTGGCGTGCAGTCAAAGCCGCGAACTGATACGGGCGTACAAGGCCTGTTACAGTCTTCCACCTCACAAACCGATGTTGCGATTTCTGGACAGGGATACTTCGTTGTCAACGAAGCCAACGTGCCGACACTCAACAACCAATTCCTTTATTCCCGCGCCGGCTCGTTCTTCCAGGACAACGAAGGTTTTCTCCGCAACACGTCCGGTTTCTACCTCCAGGCCTGGCCGGTCACCTCTCTCGGGGAGGTTACTCCCAACAACGACGAGCTGTCGATTCCCAACCAGAATGTCATCTCCACCGACTATCTGGCGACCGTCAATCTGAACCGCGTCGGTGGCACGGCGGCAGCGACGACCAAAATGTCCATCGGTGCCAACCTGCCAGCGAACGATACGCAAGGTGAAACGCACAAGACCGATGTGCAGTTCTTTGACACGCTGGGTACCGCCAACACGATGAGCGTCATTTACACGAAAACCAACCGAGACAACCAGTGGGACGCGACCATTCGACCGGCGTTGGGTACCGCCCTAGCAACCACGGAAGACTCGTCCGGAAGCACCTACAAATCCATTGGGACCCTGCAATTTACCGGCAAGCCCGCCGAAGGCGCGGCAGTCTCCATCGAAGGCGTGACTTACGAATTTTCCACAGACTCCACCGTCAGCGGTTCGAACACCCGTGTCACCATGACAACGGAAACCACCGTGGCACAAGACGTTGCCGCGCTGATCGCCCAGGTGATCAACAAGGATTCGGATTTCGACACCACCAATAACCGCATCGTAGCCGACCCCGGTGATACTACGGCCGTGCTGATTGAAGATGACGGCACCCGCCAGATTATCGTCGATCCATCCGGCTTGATTACATCATCCGGAACACCCGCAACCCGCCAGGTATCGACTTTCACGGTCCGTCAAACGGCCTCGGCATATCGCGATTATGCACAGTTCACGTTTTCTGGTCAGCCAGCGGCCGGCGATGATGTCATCATCAACGGCAATACATACGTATTCCAGGCCACCGCCTCGGTAACGGCCGGTAGCACCAGCACCATCACCATTGGCGCCGCTATTGCCAATACGCTGGCCAGCTTAGAGACAGCAATCGAAACGCGTGACGCAGAATTTGCCGCCGGCGCAACCACGGTTCACGTCCGCACCGACAATAGTGTCACCGGCGCCGCCAACAATACGCTAGTCCTGGAAGCCCTGTCCTCAGCCTATACCGTGCTCTTCGACGCCGCTTTCGCTAATATTCCGAAAGAACCCGACGGAACTGCCACTTATGTGCAAAACACGGCGTTCACCGTGGATAAGTCCAATGCCATTATCTTCAACTCCGACGGCATTCCGAGTGCCTTCAACATTGCTGAATTGGACATCGCACAGTTCAAAAACGGCTCCCACGACATGGATGATGACGCTTCACATTCGGAGCAGATAACGCTGGATTTCGGCACCGTCGACGAAGCCAACGGCATGACCCAGTTCGGCGCTTCGTTCACACCGGTATTCATCACTACGGACGGATCGCAATTCGGCACCTTCGCGGGTGTAACCATCAACGCCAAGGGTTTGGTCACGGCGCTGTTCGACAACGGTGAAACGCGGCCGGTATACAAGATCCCGGTCGCGACCTTCGTCAACGTCAACGCGCTGGATAACCGCTCGGGTAACGTCTGGAGCGCAACCCAGGCATCCGGCGACGCCACAATGCGCGAGGCCGATAACGGTCCCGCCGGCCAGGTGATCCAGGCCTCGCTCGAGCAATCAACGGTCGATATCGGTGAAGAATTCACCAAGATGATCATCGTGCAAAGAGCTTTCTCAGCCTCGGCCAAGATTATCTCAACGGCTGACGAGATGCTCGAAGAGCTACTCAGGACGAAACGTTAACCATCAGTTCCACAACCCACCGTCCCAACCCGGGGCCCGGTATCGGATCAAGACCCGATACCGGGCCTCAACTTTTTTGAAGCTTAAATACCAGACACCCATTGTTTCAGTGCCGTGGCCGTCTCGCCGAGGATTTCATCCCAGCGCCCGGCCTGACGTTGACGGATCAAACGGACAGATGGATACCATGGACTATCTTCGCGACCTTGGAACCATCGCCACAAGGGAACCTCGGATAATAAAACCCATGTCGGCACGCCAAGCGCGCCGGCCATATGCACAGTTGTGTTGGATATGGAAACGACAAGATCCATGGCCGCAACCTGCGCGGAGAAGGCATCGAGATCCTTCAACTGATCAATCTCTTCATCGTGAATGATTTCAATACCGGTTTCGGCCTGAAATGCATCTCGCTTGACAGCGGTATCACCATACTGCAGATCGACGAACCGCACCTGCTCCGTCTCCAGCAATGCCCGCCAATCATCTAAACCGACAGATTTTTCCCAACCGATTTCCGGATTGTTGCTGTACCACGAAAGTCCGATGATTGGCGTCTCCGAACCATCCTGATAGCGTGATCTCAGAGTGTCGCGCAGGCTCGGATCGGTTAACAAGTATGACGGCCTCTTTGGAAAGGCCTCCGCGCGCGGCCGGTACCAGAGCCCCAGATCACCCGCCGGAATATGAAAATCGAGCGCCTCTAACGGCTCGGGCGGGTCAAGCGTCCTGGCAATGCAGACCACCGACGGAAACGAACGTTGGAACAGCGGCACCAGGCGCGGCTCGCATTCAACAACCACGTCGGCCCCGGCATCGAGGAGGTCCGGCACCATACCGGCATACATGATCTCCTCGCCAACCCCCTGCTCACCCCAAAGTGCAATTCGCTTTCCGGCCGGATCGCTGCCGTCCCATACGGGCACGCCAAAATCCCGCCACTGCAGCCGGAACTCACGCTTGCGCCATCGCCAGCGGTGCTCCTCCCATCCCTCGCGCATGTCCGGCTCCGTCATTAGCAGGACTTCCGAAATGTTGAAGTGTGCCTCCGCAAACTCGGGGTCGACGACAAGCGCTTTTCGGAAATTAGTCAGCGCCTCGCTTTGATTGTTCCTTCGGTGATCAATGGTTCCCATGTTGGCCAAGGCTGGTGGGAATTCCGGATTGAGCGCCAGGGCCGTCGCGAAACATCCGCGCGCGCCTTCCCAATCACCTTGACGCTGTAGGATGGAGCCCAGGTTATTGTGGGCGTCCGCCAGATTGGGGTCTAAGGCGATGGCTTTGCGATATGAAGCTATGGCTCCATCGGTATGGTTTTCATCGCGAAACACCGATCCCATGTTGTTATAGGCTTCGGCATATTCAGGATCGATTTCAACGGCTCGCTTAAAACTCTGAAATGCAGCCATCAAATGATTTTGTTCGTGTAGCGCCACGCCGAGGTTATTGTGCGCCTTGGCCGAGTCAGCGTCGATCTCGACAGCCCGTGCGGCGGCCGCAATGGCTTCCTCGTGGCGGTCTTGCAGGCGCAACAAAGAACTCAGGTTGCTATGAGCGATGGCAAAATTCGGTTTTATGGCAATGGCGCGCCGGTATCCGGCCTCCGCGTCGGCCAGTTTACCCCGGCCATGACGTATCGTGGCAAGGTTGAGATGTGCTTCAGCCTGGCCGTCATCGCCGTCGATAGCCATCTCAAACCATTGGACGGCCTTATCGGTATCACCAAGCGCCTGGTAAACAGCACCCAGGTTGTTCGCGCGTTCGGGATGGTCCGGTGATACGGCAAGCGAGCGCTCCAACAATTCTGCCGCTTCACTTCGGTTTCCCTGTTCACTGACGATACGACCGAGGTAGTACAGGGCTTCCGCATGAGTGGTATTGGCATCAAGTACCCGACGATAAAGGTTTTCCGCTTCCGGCAGGCGCCCGGCCCGATGGTGATCAAGAGCTTGGCCAAAGATTTGATCAATGTCCATGGCCCACCATAACCGGCCAAGGCACCACAACCAACCACGCGCGGCATCATGGTTAACACGGTTTTAGCAGGATTTTTAGCGTTTCTTTAACAGCCTTCGACTAGCCTCCCTAAATAGTTCAAGTGAGCCAGAAATAACAGAGACCGCCATTCGACCATGAGCCAATACCAGACGGACATTCCAGCCGCTGAATTCGCGCATCACGCACCGGACCCGGCGCGCCAAGAGGAGACTAAACCGGCGCCTCGCGCTACCGTGGTTGGTCCGAGTGGAATGCCACTTTCGCTTCGTGACCTGCCGCCACCCAGAACCCAACGTTGGGTGGTAAGGCGAAAAGCGGAGGTCGTCGCCGGAGTACGCGGCGGCTTAATCAGCCTCGACGAAGCCCTGAAACGTTACAACCTGACCATTGATGAATTCCGTTCGTGGCAACGTCTACTCGACAGCCACGGTTTAGACGGCCTCCGGACAACTCAATTGAAAAAATACCGTCAATCCAAGGCCTAAGCTCCCCGTCTCCGCCTATTCCGGGCAATCCATTCCATCCGACAAAACCAATGCGGCGGCATCAACCGCGCATGGAGCACAAACGATAAACTGTTTTGCAGTCTTCCAATAGGCAAAAATTGCCCACCGTTAACCTCTTATTCAGACTCCAAACCGTAGCATTAGAAAGTGGATAAGGAACGCATTCGCCGCAAAATACCGACGAAGACACGCAACGGAAATTTTCCCGCAAATAAAAAACAGAACGGGGTTCGACGTGGATACAATCGCACAAGCGCTTAGAAATATTGGCCCAATGAGATTGGCGATCCTGGGATTTGTCATGATCGGGTTGCTCGGGTTTTTCTTCTTTCTGATGGGAAAGATCGGCTCGTCGAATATGAAGCTTCTTTATAGTGATCTTGATTCCATCGATAGAAACAAGATCGTCGGCGAGTTGGGGTCCATGGGTGTCCCTTACGAGCTGCGCAAGGACGGCTCGGAAATTCACGTTCCGGCAAGCGACGCCAACCGTGCTCTGCTTAATCTGGCAGACAAGGGCCTGCCTCGCGGCGGCACCGTCGGTTACGAGATTTTCGACAAGCAGGACTCTCTTGGCACCACCAATTTCATGCAGAACATCAACCTGATCCGCGCCATGGAGGGTGAGTTAGCCAAGACGATCCAAACTATTGCTTCGGTCAAGACCGCGCGTATCCATCTTGTCATGCCGAAACGTGAACTTTTCAGCCGTCAAAAACAAGAGCCCAGCGCCTCGGTCGTACTCAGCATGAAAGGCGCCCTTCGCCTGACGCCCGAGCAGGTCAATGCCGTTCAGCACCTAGTCGCCACTGCCGTACCCGGATTGACCCCAAACCGCACCTCGGTGGTCGACGACAAAGGAAAATTACTTGCAGCCGGGTTTGAAGACGCCGATTCAACATCGGCCATCGCACAAAAGGCGGACCAGCGTCGCCAGGCTCTAGAAGCCCGGTTGTCGCGCACCATTGAGGAATTGCTCGAGCGAACCACCGGGTTTGGAAAGGTCCGAGCCGAAATCAACGTCGAGATGGATTTCGACCGCATCAGCACACAGGAAGAAAGCTACGACCCCGACGGCCAAGTTGTACGCTCCACACAAACGGTCGAACAGAATTCTTCGAGCAAGGATTCTGAAGGTCAGCCGCCGGTTTCCGTCGGCACCAATTTACCCGACCCAAACTTACAATCAGGCGATTCGGCATCCAACACCGCCGATGAAACGCGAATCGAGGAAACGGTCAACTTCGAGATATCTAAAACCGTCAAGAACCATGTCCGGGAAGCTGGCGTTATCAAACGCATGTCGGTAGCGGTTCTTGTCGACGGTAAGCGTGTCCAAGATGACAACGGTGACTTGCAGTATCAAGCCCGTAACGATCAGGAGATGGAACTGTTAGCCACCCTGGTGCGCGGCGCCATTGGCTTCAATGCTGACCGCGGCGACACTGTCGAAGTCATCAACATGGAGTTCGCTGAGTTCGTGCCGCCGGAAGAACCCATCGAACTGTGGGTCTTCGGCCTGACCAAAGCCGATGTTTTCAGGTTTGCGGAAATGCTGGTGATGATCGTCATCGTCCTTCTGGTCATCCTGCTGGTGGTGCGCCCGCTGATCTCCCGCGCGCTGGACAGCTTACCTTCGGCCCAAGCCACGGAAGAGCAACTGTTAGCCGATCATACGGCCGGTCGGCCAGCGCTCGCTGGTCCGGGCGAAGCCGGCTTTTCAGCGCTGTCTGAGTTAGGCGGCGAGGAGGAGCAATTCGACGAACTCATCGACATTGATCGCGTCGAGGGCCGCGTCAAGGCATCTTCCTTCAAAACTATCGGCGAGCTCCTCGACAAACACCCCGACGAGGCCCTCTCGATCATCCGCTCGTGGATGTACGAAGAAAGCTAACCCGAACAACCAAAGGGAAATACTTCCATGGACCGCGCCATAGACGATTACCGCAGTGTGGAAGGTCGACAGAAGGCCGCAATTTTCATGCTTGCCATCGGTCACGAGCATTCGACGCAAATGTTCGAGAAGATGGACGACGAGGAGATCCAAGCGCTTGCGGAAGCGATGTCGACCTTAGGCACGATCAATGCCGCCATGATTGAGCGCCTGTTTGTCGAGTTTGCCGATCTGCTGTCATCCCACGGCGGTCTAGTCGGCTCGGCCACCTCGACGGAACGCTTGCTGATGAGTGCTTTACCCGAAGACCGGGTCAAGCAGATTATGGAAGAGATGCGCGGTCCCGCTGGGCGCACCATGTGGGATAAGCTCGGCAATGTGAATGAGGCGGCGTTGGCCAACTATCTCAAGAACGAATATCCGCAAACCGTAGCGGTGGTGCTTTCAAAGGTGCGGCCGGACCACGCATCCCGGGTTTTGGCGATTTTGCCGGAGAACTTCTCCATGGAAGTGGTCATGCGTATGCTCAAGATGGAAGCGGTGCAAAAGGACACCCTCGAACATGTGGAAAAGACCTTGCGTACCGAGTTCATGACCAATCTGGCGCGGGCGGCACGCCGAGACAGCCACGAGATGTTGGCAGATATTTTCAACAACCTGGACCGGGCGACGGAAAACCGCTTCATGACGTCGCTGGAGGAACGCGACAGCGAGGCTACCGAACGCATCAAGCAGTTGATGTTTACCTTCGACGATCTGGCGCGTGTCGACGGGGGCGGCATCCAAATTCTACTAAGTAAAGTTGAGAAGGATCAGTTGGGTCTGGCATTAAAAGGCGCATCGGACGAGGTCGGAGAACTGTTCTTCGCCAACATGTCTGAACGCGCCGGCAAGATGATGAAGGAAGACATGGAGGCCATGGGCGGGGTACGTTTGAAAGACGTGGATGACGCGCAATCGGCCATTCTCACGGAGGCCAAGACACTCGCTGACGCCGGCGAGATCGTCATCGCCGGTTCCGGTGAAGACGGTGAACTGGTTTACTAAACTTAATCACGCCCCAAAAATCGTTCTCCAAACCGATTGCGTGTTTCCGGCATAAAGTACGCCCAAGCGTATTTGTCCCTGACCTGGACTGACGCGCCAAGTACGGGCTTTAAGACTTTGCTGGTTCGGGGTACAAACAGGCCCATCATTAGAGGCGGAATCAGGCCGAAAACTATG
>CAYXUT010000072.1:0-13430 GCA_964468005.1 uncultured Magnetovibrio sp.
TGTTGAGTGATGCTGGGTGTTTCTCAAAAATAATTTTGAGAAGTTCTCCATTTGGCACCCAGAGAACAAATAGGGGGCATCCCCTTAATGCCCCTTTGAATAGCGGGCAAACGAGGCGCCCAGTGAATCAAAATCTGGAAAAATACCAAGGCCCGGGGCATCGCCTGCCTTCATATGGCCATTTTCACGCATTGGGGCTCCGGTCGCAGTTTGTGTGGTCACATAACTATTGAAATCCGTCGCTGAAAAGCGCAATCGCTCGGGTGTCGAGTGGGCCAGATGGGCAATCGCGGCCGTAATAATATCGCCGCCCCAACTGTCCTCGATGGTCATGGCAATGCCAAGGGAAATGCAAAGATCACGAATTTGTCTAGCCTTTGTCATGCCGCCAACTTTTGAAATTTTCAGATTTATCACATCCATCGCACCATCGCCGTAAGCCCGCAACAGGGCCTGAAGGCCATCGATATTTTCATCCAAAATGAACGGGAGGGCCGTACGGCGGCGAATGGTCAATGATTCTTCATAACTTTTACATGGCTGTTCAATATAGACGTCTAGCGTTGCGACAGCATCGGCGACACGCGCTGCTTCGTGCATCAACCAACCGGTGTTGGCGTCGGCGATAAGAACCTCGCCGTGATCAATGATTTCTCTCGTTGCATGGATGCGGGCGATATCATCATCCGGGTTGCCGCCGACCTTGAGTTGGAATTTCGTGTATCCTTCTTCGCGATAACCGGCGATTTTCTTAGCCATTTTATCAGGCGCTTCCTGACTGATGGCGCGGTACAGGGCGACGCTGTCACCATGGCGACCACCGAGCAAGTCACAAACCGGAAGACCGGCCTGTTTGCCAAGCAGGTCCCAGCACGCCATATCAATGCCGGATTTAACATAGGGGTGGCCAAGCAGGGCCGTATCCATGATTAGATTGATAACGCCGATCTTGGTCGGATCGGCGCCGATCAAATGCGGCGCAAGTTCTGCAACGCCGGTGCGCACCCCCGAGCCATAAGCCGGCAGATAAAATGGTCCAAGAGGGCAAACCTCGCCGTAACCCGAAATGCCTTCATCCGTTTCAATCTCAACAACTGTGCAGTCGAAAAATTCAACAAACTTCCCGTCGGCCCAAGAATAACGCCCTTCTTTTAAAGGTAGATCGGACTGATAAAGATTGATTGATTTGATCTTTATGTGGTGTCCTTTTCATCGTCCATGGTTATCTGACGCTGCAGAGGGCAGAGCCGTAATTTGGCGAGAGATGGCCTTAAATATCCGGTGTTCCCTAGACCCCCGCCGTATCCGAAACGGGCTTAGAATGCGTCCTGATAAGGGAGGATTTCTGCGTTCATTGTAGAGAGCGTAAGGAAAGGAAGACGAGACAGAAATCGCAGACACGACAGACAGGTATATAATTAATGGCCTTTCTTAAAGTTGTAGCGGATGTGCCGGCCAAAGAATTTGGTAACATTCGCTCGCCTCCGGCTGCTTCCGATCCCGGTTCTCAGCAGTCCGATAGCGAAAAGCCGCGCAGAAACGGGTTGGTTGGGTCAAGGCCGATTTTCTGGAAGCCAAAAATCCAAGCCCATCCCGAGACAAACTGGAGAACGGTTATCCTTTCGCCTACCTTGGTGGTTCCAACCAGTTTGATACTAAACTCGCTGCCGATGGTCAACACGGATCGAAACGTTCCGCCAAACTCGTGCGCTGATGGGGAATTACTCTGGAAACAGGCTCAGGCGTCCCAAATATTTTGATGACGGACAGACGGAATCCACCTTCAACTGATCAATTCCAAGATCTCACCGCTGGTGTTGTTCTTTCTAAAATATTGGTTTTACAGAACAATTCCAGACAAATGACCAAACGGTAAAATTCACCTCGGCTAATGGGCCCTATTCAACGTCCGCCACGTGGTTTAGCCTGTGAGCGCTGCAACCCATCAGGAATTTAAAAACCAGGAAAATCCGCACATGTCGAAGTCCGCTTTGCAAGCCGTCACGGCGGCTGAAGCTTTTCTCACGCGTCTCGGTGAACATGGCGTCGAATATCTGTTTGGCAATGCCGGCACCGATTTCCCGTCAATCATCGAGGCCTTTTGCCAGGCTTTCGAAAACGGCCGAAAGGTCCCGACACCTGTCACCGTCCCGCACGAGAACCTAGCCGTCGCCATGGCCTATGGCTACTACCAGGCGACGGGCCGGCCGCAAGCGGTGATGCTGCACGTAAATGTCGGCACCGCAAATGCCATCTGCGGGCTTCTGAACGCGGCGCGCGAGGACGTGCCGATATTGCTATTCGCGGGGCGCACACCGATCACCGAAGAAGATAACTTAGGTGCACGCAGTGTGTTCATTCATTGGGGACAGGAAATGTTCGACCAGGCCGGCATGCTGCGCGAAACGGTCAAATGGGATTACGAACTACGCACACCAAGCCAAGTCGCCGAAGTCGTCGATAGAGCTATCGGCATAGCCATGAGCGAACCCCGCGGCCCCATTTATGTGACCCTGCCGCGTGAGGTTCTAGCGAAAACGATGAAAAAGATACCGCGCCCGATTGAAAGCATCACAACACCCGCACCGCCAGCACCTGACCCAGCCGCTCTAGATCAATTAGCTGATTGGGTCCGGGAGTCTGAGTTCCCGATCATCATCGCCGGCGGCTATGGCAGCCGGAAAGGGGAGGCTGATAACATGGCGGCGCTCACCGAGAAGCATGTCATCCCGGTCATCGCTTATCGGCCCCGCCACTCACCGGTGGTAACCGACCATCCCATGCACATTGGTTTTGAAGTCGGACAGCACGTGAAAGATGCTGACTTGATCATGGTGGTGGACTGCGACGTGCCATGGATGCCGAAACTGCATCAACCCAATCCGGACGCCAAGGTCGTGCTGATCGGACCGGACCCGCTTTATTCCGACTATGTGATGCGCTCTTTCCCTTGTCACCTAGGTATAACGGGAAAGTCATCCTCGGTGCTTGGTGCGTTGGATCGCGCACTTGATGGTAAAGGGCCGTCTCCATCGGCCAAAAACCGGCAGACACGCGTTCAGCAGATAAAATCGGAAGCCATGAAGGCCGCGAATTTACAGCTCTCCACCGCCGCCAACAGCAGATGGTCTACAACGCCCTGGATTGCTTCGTGTCTTAATGGCGCAAAACGCGCCAACGATCTCATTGTCACCGAAATGGTTTTCCCCATGCAATTCCTGGATTTCCCTGAACCACGCTGTCACTTCGGCCTTAGCCCAGCGGGCGGGCTCGGCTGGGGGCTTGGCGAAGCCATTGGCTTGAAACTCGCCAATCCCGACCGCCGGGTTATCGCCATCGTCGGCGACGGCAGCTACATGTTGGGCAATCCAACGCCGTCCCATTATGTTTCAGAGGCACTCGGCCTACCGTTCCTGACAATCATCGTAAACAACTCCATGTGGGCGGCGGTCAGGCGCGCGACACTCAGCATGTATCCGGAGGGTGCCGCGGCGAAATCCAATAACCCGCCACTGACACACCTGACCCCTTCACCGCATTTCGAGCGGATTGTCGAAGCGTCAGGCGGCTATGCCGAAAAAGTCGAGACGGCATCTGAGTTGCCCGCTGCCCTTGAGCGCGCACTCAACGTCTTGGAGAATGAAAGGCGCCAGGCGGTACTGAACGTAATTACCGAATATGCGGACGCAACGGCCATCGCCGACGCCAAACGTTAAGATTCGACTGCCTGGCCAAAAAACCATATCGGAGTTTGTTTGTGGCAATTGATGCATATGACGAAGGCGTTTAACGAAACCCGAGCGCGACGTGGACAATGCCTGTCGCATTGCCTAAATTGCCGCCTGACCCGCCCAACAGCCTTTATGCGCCCTTAAAAGGAGCCCACATATGCGCTTGAGCCGCTATTTCCTGCCAACCCTCAAGGAGAATCCTTCCGAGGCTCAGATCGTCTCGCACCGCTTGATGCTGCGTGCCGGCATGGTACGCCAATCCTCGGCCGGGATCTATTCGTGGCTGCCAATAGGGTTCCGGGTGCTCAAAAACATTGAGAGAATCGTGCGCAAAGAACAGGATGCCATGGGCAATCAGGAAGTCCTGATGCCGACTATCCAGCCGGCTGATCTCTGGCGTCAGAGCGAGCGCTATGACGACTATGGACCCGAAATGCTGCGCATCAAGGACCGTCACGACCGTGACATGCTCTATGGGCCCACGAACGAGGAACAGATTACCGAAATCTTCGCCGGCGCGGTTCGCAGCTATAAGGACTTGCCTCAGCTTCTATATCACATCCAGTGGAAGTTTCGCGACGAGATCAGGCCACGCTTCGGCGTCATGCGCGGGCGTGAGTTCCTGATGAAGGACGCCTATTCCTTTGACCTCGACGCCGCCGGCGCGCGTCGTTCCTACAACAAGTATTTCGTCGCTTATCTCAAAACCTACGCGCGGATGGGCCTCAAGGCCATACCCATGGCCGCTGACACCGGCCCCATCGGCGGCGACATGAGCCATGAATTCCTAATCCTCGCCGATACCGGCGAGAGTGAGATCGCCTGCCATCGCGATTACCTGGAGATGGATCTTTCTGGCCAGGACATAGATTACCACCAGGACCTACAACCTGTGATTGACAAGTACACGGCTCAATATGCCGCGACTGACGAGAAACGTGACGAGGCAGCGGAAAAGGCTCTTGGCAATGATCTCCGCACGGCACGCGGCATTGAAGTTGGACATATCTTCTATTTTGGCACCAAGTACTCCGAGAAACTCGGCGCGAAAGTCTCCAGCCCGGACGGCGAGGACGTCGCGGTCGAGATGGGCTCTTATGGTATCGGCGTTTCGCGCTTAGCTGGCGCCATTATCGAGGCCTCGCACGACGACAAAGGCATCATATGGCCCGAATCGGTAGCCCCCTTTAAGGTCGGCCTGATCAATCTCAAGGCCGGTGACGACAAATGCACCAACGCTTGTGACAAAGCCTACGCGAACCTGCAAGCTGCCGGCGTTGAAGTACTTTACGATGACCGTGACATGCGTGCCGGAGGCAAATTCGCCGACTTGGACCTGATCGGGCTGCCATGGCAGTTGATCATTGGCCCGCGTGGCCTTAAGTCCAACACTGTGGAACTCAAAAACCGCGCCAACGACGAACGCAAGGAAATCAGCCTGGAAAGCGCGCTCGCGCGCCTTACGGCCTAAGGCAGGGAAGGGCGCGTGTTTACCCGTTTCGAATGGATGGTGGCGCTCCGCTACCTGCGCGCGCGGCGCCAGGAAGGCTTTATTTCCGTCATCGCTTGGTTTTCGCTGTTGGGTATCGCGCTCGGCGTCGCGACGCTAATCATCGTCATGGCAGTGATGAACGGGTTCCGCCAGGAACTCCTGACCCGCATCTTGGGCCTCAATGGCCACTTGAGTGTCTATGCCAACCAGGGCCAGTTGACGGATTTTGATGATTTAGCGGTGAAACTAAAGAATTTCGACGGCGTCGTCCAGGTGACGCCGATGATCGAGGGCCAAGTGATGGTGACGGCGCGTGGAGCTTCAACCGGCGCCGTGGTGCGCGGCATTAGATCCAAAGACATGATGAACAGGAAGATCATAGCCAGTAATATCGCATCGGGTCACCTGACCGATTTCAAAGGCCTCAACACGGTGCTCATCGGCGATCGTATGGCGCGAAAGCTGGGTGTTGAAGTGGGCAACACGATTACCTTGATCTCACCCAAAGGTTCCGTTACGGCATTTGGTACCATGCCAAGGCTCAAGGCCTACAAGGTGGCGGCGACCTTCGATATCGGCATGTTTGAGTACGATTCGGGGTTCGTATTCATGCCACTCGAGGCGGCTCAGGTCTATTTCAAGTTCAAGGATGCGGCGACAAACCTGGAGCTTTTCACCTCCAATCCGGACAAGGCACCAGCGCTCGCAGTCAGTATCCTACGCGCCATGAAGGGCGCGGTACGTGTACACGACTGGCAGCGCGCTAATGCTAGTTTCTTCAATGCCATCCAAGTCGAACGTAACGTCATGTTTTTGATCCTAACGCTGATCATCCTGGTCGCCGCCTTCAATATCATCTCGTCAATGATTATGCTGGTGAAGGATAAGGGACGCGATATCGCCATCCTGCGCACCATGGGCGCAACACGCGGCATGATCATGCGGGTGTTCTTTTTGGCCGGCGCTTCCGTCGGCACCATCGGCACGCTTATCGGTTTCGCGCTCGGACTGTCGTTCGCCGAAAACATCGAAACCATCCGTCAGTGGGTCCAGGGCCTCACCGGAACTGAACTATTTGCCGCCGAGATTTACTTCCTATCCAAACTGCCGGCGGTGGTCGATCCGACAGAAGTGATCGCCGTAGTCCTGATGGGACTGGCGCTGTCATTGAGCGCCACCTTGTATCCGTCATGGCGCGCAGCGCATACCGATCCGGCCGAGGCGTTGCGTTATGAATAGCGGCGCACTTGACGCTATCAACTTAGACAGCGTGGCCTCCAGTGGAGATCCGATGCTACAGCTTTCCAGCATCGAGCACACTTTCGGCCAGGGCCGGCGCAAGCTAGAAATACTCACCGGTGCCGATCTCCACGTAATGCCGGGTGAAATCGTCGCGCTAACCGGCCCATCGGGGGCCGGCAAATCGACGCTCTTGCATATTGCCGGCTTGTTGGAGATACCAGATGCTGGCACCATCTCAATCGCTGGTGAACCCTGTTCCCATCTCGGAGACAACGCACGCACCATGGTGCGACGACAATCGCTCGGCTTCGTCTATCAGTACCATCATCTGTTAGCCGAGTTCACAGCACATGAGAACATCGTCATCCCGCAAATCATCGCTGGCTACGCCAGAAAAGAGGCGGGCGCAAGAGCGACGGAAATTCTTGAATGGATGGGCTTGTCCGAGCGCGCCACGCATCGCCCTGCTAGGCTTTCGGGCGGCGAGCAGCAGCGCGTTGCCATCGGGCGCGCCATTGCCGCGGCACCCAAGGTTCTATTGGCTGATGAACCCACCGGAAACCTCGATCCCAGCACCGCAGACGAGGTGTTCAGTGTGTTGCTTAAGTTGGTGCGAGGCGCGGGCATGGCGGCATTGATCGCCACCCACAACCCAGACCTGGCGGGCCGCATGGACCGCGTCATCAGGCTGCAGGATGGTAAGCTGTTGCAGGCTTAGGATTCGGCCCGGTAGCCGTCGGCAGCTGAAAGCTCGATAGCCTTACCGTGCGGTGTATTGAGATAGGCCCGGCGCCAAGTCTCCTTGCGCTCGGCGAACTCGGCGGCGTCGGTCGCACCCTTCTCGTAGGCCAGACGCTCGAGCGCGCGGAGCCAGTGGTCGTAGTAAGTGTCGCCAAGGTCGTGATCGCCGCTGTCCCGAGCCTTTTGCATCTCGTCGCCAATAGTCTCTGTCCATTCCTTCCAAGTGAAAAGACCCGCCTCCGAAAGCTGCACGGCCATAGCGAAGGCCTGCGCCTGCCAAGGCTCTTCAAACACCGGTCCCTTATCGTCGTGAGGTTGCTGGGGCAGGGGAGTGTACTCGGCCGTGTCAGTCATTGCAGTCGCTCCAAGTGTGGCTCCCAGAGGTCGACATAGACAGCGCTCTGCCTCTCTGCGCTCTCGCCCCAGAGCTCTTTGGGCTCAAAGCGCACGCTGTAGAGGTTGACGCCGTGGCGGTTGCCACTGGCGTTGGCGTCGGCAAAGACGTGGACACCGTGCAGGCGCGTGATGATGCCAATACGACCTCGGGTGTAGCGCGGCGCGCGGGTATGGGTCCGCGGGTTGTTGTTGTACACCCGAACTCGGTCATCAACTTGGCAGCCCGGATCAACCGTCTCGTCCAAACGGGTCGGGCCGCCTGCGGCCAAGATTGCTTGAGCGCCATCGGCATCGGGCACCCGATAGCCCTCGGCAGGACCCTCGATTTTACCGGTTTTGAGTTCCTCGGACGTTATGATTCCCTTCTCGACCAGCAAGGTCTCAAGGCCAGCGAGCCAGTTCTGGTAGTAAGTGTTTCGAAGGTAGTCAACGGGATGCTGGCATTCACGGGCATAGCGCCCTTCATCAATGTTCCATTGCCCAAGGAACCCGCAAGCCACCGTCATAGCAAAGGCACGCCGCTCCCACTCGTCATGGAAGACCGGTTCTTGCGCTTCCGGCTCTGGATCGACGCTACCGAACCCATGCTGGCCACCGAGGTCGTGCGGACCGTTCATGATCCGGGTTCCTTGACAACTTCGACGCCAATCATGGAGTTGCGCGTCACTAAATCGGCCAGTTTATTCTCGGACCAGCCCTCGGTGTCACTCGGGCGTTCGGGGATCACTAGATATCGCATCTCGGAGGTCGAATCCCAAACCCGAATTTCCTTGCCTTCTGGAATATCGGTACCAAACTCAGCTAATACGCCCCTGGGATCCTGCACCACACGCGAACGGTAGGGTGCAGACTTGTACCAAACGGGCGGCAAGCCCAGCACCGTCCAAGGATAGCACGAGCACAAGGTACAGACGACGACGTTATGGACATCTGGCGTATTCTCAAGCGCAACGATGTGTTCGCCCTGGCGACCCTTAAAACCAAAAGCTTTCTCGATCGTCGCCGAGCAGTCTTCCTTGATCGCTGCCTTGAACTCTTCATCAACCCAAGAGCGCGCCACGACCTGTGCGCCGTTGCGCGGACCTACCTTGTGCTCATAGGTGTCGATCAAGACATCCAGCGCCGCCGGGTCGACCAAGCCTTTCTCGACCAACAGGCTCTCTAATGCCTTGACCCGTAGCGCCGGATCCGGCGGCGGTTCGGTAAAATTGTGTCCGTCATGCGGCATGATCAAGTGCCTCTAGTATCAACTTCCCGACTTCATTCACACGCCATTATAAACTCCGCGCCTAATCCTTCCATCAATTAAATTTCTCATTCCGCTAACCTGAGGCAACTGGCGGACAAAAGCTTAATTTTTATATTTTTTTTGGTGATTAATTTGTGAAATTTTACCGTAAGTAATTTTTTGTTTCGACAACTAGAAAGACAGATCGAAACTATCAAAACCAAGAGGAGAGCACCAAATCAACAAAAGTTTTAATGTCTTGTTCATGGGGGCGTCCTATGGCTCACCTCTGGCGTCAAAGCTCGTGCTCGCCGGACACTACGCAACTCTTGTATCCCTTCCGGACCTGGTTGAGGCTGTCAACCGCGATGGCAACATGCTCCGCATACCCGTCCGTGCCCGCAATGATTTAGTCGAGATTGATTTTCGCAATGCGCCAGGGTTTACAATATATACGTCGGCCCTGATCGGATTGGTCGGACAGGGCCCAACCAGCCAGTCTGGCTCAGTACTCCGTACAAAAAATAGGAAAATAGCCCCAGAATACTCCCCATCCACATGCTCCATTGGCGCCTTCGATGCACATTAAAACTATCGCCCGGCTTGGTAGACTGCTAGAGATAAGTAACGACGGTCTAACTGACCTCAGTGCTGAATGAATGGATATCAAACTCTGTAGTTTTTCATCTCATAACAGCACGAAAGTCGGATGTTTTAAAAACTGCTTAAAAATCTTGTGGATAACCCTGACATCATCCCCCACATCTGGTGACAATTGTGTTGGATTGTGAAATTGTTAAGCCACCATGACCCACGCTGATTTCGTCCATCTTAGGGTTCACTCCGCCTATTCGCTTGCGGAAGGTGCAATCCACATCAAGGATTTGGTCGAGCTTTGTCGCGACGCTAAAATGCCGGCCGTTGCCATTGCGGATACCAGCAATATCTTCGGCGCACTGGAGTTCTCCGGCGCCGCGGCTAAAGCCGGCGTGCAACCGATCATCGGTTGTCAACTTCGTATTGTGGAAACTGAAGATGACAATGGCGGCACGATGGTATTCCTCGCCAAAGATGACGCAGGTTACCGCAATCTGCTGAAACTACTGTCACAGGCCTATTTGAAATCCGAGGATACGCACGATCCGCATGTTCCATTTTCGGTGCTCTCAAAACACGCCGAAGGGTTGATTGCGTTGAGCGGCGGGCCGACTGGACCTGTTGGGCGTCTCCTATTGGAAGGGCAGGCTGATAAAGCAAAGAACTTATTGGAACGTCATTTGGATGCCTTTGGTGACAGAATGTACATTGAGATTCAACGCCATGGTCTTGGCGTGGAAGCCAAGACAGAGGAGCCTTTCATTGAGCTTGCTTATGAGTTGAACATCCCGCTTGTCGCAACCAATGAAGTGTTTTTCGCCACCCGCGATATGCACCAAGCCCACGATGTCTTGGCCTGTATTGCTGAGGGTGCATACGTTTCTCAGACTGATCGACGCCAGGCAACGCCACAGCACTATCTCAAATCTGCCACGGATATGCGGACGCTATTCGGGGACTTGCCGGAAGCCGTCGACAATACCCTGGTGGTCGCGCAACGCTGCGCCTACATGGTTTCGCCCGTCGATCCAATCCTGCCGCCCTACGATTGTGGCGAAGGACGCAACGAAGAGGATGAACTGCAAGCGCAAGCGGCGGCTGGGCTAGAAGAATGTTTAGTGGTGCATGTGTTCGAACCAGGGTTCGATGACGTGGCGCGCGACAAAGCCGCTGAACCCTACCGGCGTCGCCTTGAATATGAACTCGGCGTCATTACTCAAATGGGTTTTTCCGGTTATTTCCTAATCGTTGCCGACTTCATCCAGTGGGCAAAGGATCAAGGCATACCTGTTGGGCCGGGGCGCGGCTCGGGCGCGGGCTCCGTTGTGGCCTGGGCCTTGAGGATTACAGATCTGGACCCGTTGCGCTGGGGATTACTGTTCGAGCGATTTCTCAATCCCGAACGCGTATCTATGCCGGATTTCGATATTGATTTCTGCCAGGACCGTCGCGACGAAGTGATCCGCTATGTACAGGAGAAATATGGCCGCGACCACGTCGCACAGATCATTACTTTTGGAAAACTCCAGGCGCGCGCTGTGTTACGTGATTGCGGCCGGGTATTGGAGATGCCTTATAGCTACGTCGACAAGATCTGCAAGCTGGTCCCTAATAACCCGGCAAACCCAGCAACCCTGAGCCAGGCGATTGAGGGCGAGCCGCAACTGCGCCAGCTAATCAACGATGATCTCGATGTTCGCAGGTTAATGGATATCGCAATAAGGCTTGAAGGGCTTTACCGCCATGCCTCGACCCATGCCGCCGGCGTGGTAATTGGCGATAGGCCGTTGGACGAGTTGATCCCACTTTACCGCGACCCGCGATCCGACACGCCAGTTACCGGGTTCAACATGAAATTTGTTGAATTAGCAGGCTTGGTAAAGTTCGATTTTCTTGGCTTGAAAACCCTCACTGTTCTTTCGATGGCTGAGCAACTAGTTCGGGATTCAGGAGAGAATTTCGATCTCGCTACCATCCCACTTGACGACCCCACGACTTTTGAAATGATTGGGCGCGGCGAAACGATCGGTGTGTTTCAGTTGGAAAGTGCTGGCATGCGCGATGTGCTTAAAGGCATGCATCCCGACGCCTTCGAGGACATCATCGCCGTCGTGGCGCTTTACCGTCCAGGTCCAATGGACAACATCCCAAGCTATGTCGAGCGCAAGCACGGACGCGAGGAACCTGATTACCTATATCCAACACTTGAGCCAATCCTCAAGGAAACCTTTGGCATCATGATCTACCAGGAGCAGGTCATGCAAATCGCTCAGGAACTTTCGGGTTATACCCTGGGCGGCGCAGATCTGTTGCGTCGTGCCATGGGTAAGAAAATCCAAGAAGAAATGGAACAACAGCGCCAAATCTTCGTGGATGGAGCGAAAGCCAAGGGCGTCGAGGGACAGCGGGCCAATGAGATTTTCGATCAGGTCAACAAGTTCGCGGGTTATGGTTTCAATAAATCGCATGCCGCTGCATACGCGTTAATCGCTTATCAGACCGCCTACATGAAGGCCAATCATCCAGTCGAATTCATGGCCGCATCAATGACTCTCGATCTCGGCAACACGGAGAAGCTTAACGTCTTCCGCCAGGAACTCGACCGTGTCGGCATTCAACTGTTAGGGCCCGACATCAACAAATCCGGCGTCGTGTTCCAAGTCACACCGGCCAATGGGCAAGCCAAGGGTATCCGCTACGCGCTGGCTGCGTTGAAGAATGTGGGCGAGGGGGCAATGGCCGGCTTAATCGAAGAGCGCGAAGAAAATGGACCGTTTAACGATATTACAGACTTTGTCCAAAGGCTCGATACCCGGCTGGTAAACAAACGGCAATTGGAGAACCTGGCGCGCGCCGGCGCCTTTGATTCTATCGAGCCCAACAGACGACGCGTACACGAAAGTGTGGAGACAATGATGCGCCACGCCAGCGCTGCCCAAAGTGACCGGGAGAGCGACCAGATGGGATTGTTCGCTGGTGACACGGCACCGCAGGTCACGGTACACCTGCCCGATACATCTGACTGGCCGGCTATGGAAAAGTTGCGTGAAGAGTTTGATGCGATCGGCTTCTATCTTTCCGCCCACCCGCTCGATGCCTATGCCAGCAAACTGCATAACATGAACGTTATTCGGTCGGCCGAAGCTCTGATGAGCGAAAAGACACGCGCCGCCATCATGGCGGGTACGCTTATCGCCAAGAAAGAGCGCACATCAGCAAAAGGCAACCGCTACGCCTTTATCCAGTTCACTGATCCGTCGGGCGTGTTTGAAGTCACTGCATTTTCTGAGTTGCTAACCGCCGCCCGAGAATTACTGGAGGTCGGAAATTCTCTTTTAATCAAGGCAACGGTTCAAACAGACGCAGGGGGTGAGGTCAGACTGTTGGCCAATAGCTTCGTATCGTTGGAAGAAGCGGCAGCAAGAACCACAGAAAATCTTCGTATTTTCGTTGCCGATGAAGCGGCAGTGGAAGCAATTCAACACATCCTCGCCGGTCAAGAGCCCGGACGTGGGAAGGTTCGTATCGACATCTGCCCCGCCAATATCGGATGGCACGCAGATCTGGAACTAGCCCAGCACTACAACCTCTCGCCCGATGCACAGTTAGCCCTAAGAGCCTTGCCCGGCGTCCTCATGGTCGAGACCTTTGACATACGCTGAGTACGCTTCCCCCCGCCTGATGAAAAGTCTTGCATATTTAGCCGTTGCGCCTTAAAAACGGCGCCAATTCACACGCGGGCTTCACGGCCCCGGGCGCAAGTTCGTCCGGAAAATCGAAAGATGGCCGTTCCGGTGTCCCTGTTAGGACTTCAGCTTGCGGAGGTTTAACCGGAAAAGGAACAAGACTATGGTTGCTCCTGCCTTTACCATGCGCCAATTGCTGGAAGCAGGTGTTCACTTCGGACACAGTACCCGTCGATGGAACCCCAAAATGTCACCGTTCATCTTCGGTGAGCGCAATAATATTCACATCATTGACCTACAGCAGACCGTACCCATGC
>CAYXUT010000073.1:0-13376 GCA_964468005.1 uncultured Magnetovibrio sp.
GCCGTAAAACACCATGCAGCCAATGAGCTGCCGCTAGGGCTCGCCGGTCATCATTTTGGCGTCCCAGGACCTGAACTCCAATTGGTAGTCCCTTATGCCCATAAAGTCCGGGGACATTCACGCAAGGCCCCCGCAACGCTGTCCCCATACGATTAAATATGGGGTCGCCGGTGGCGCCGAGGCCCTCGGGCGCCTGCCCCGGAGCGCTCGGGCACAGAAGAACATCGACGCCATCCATTACCGCATCGAGGCTGGCTTGCGCTGTAGCGATGACGGAATGGGCCGCGTCATATTGCTCCGCTGTGCAGGCGAGGCCGGCTTCGGCCCGCGCGACAAAACTATTGCTGACCCTATTGCGATCAAATGCGAGCTCATAGGCTGCCGAATTGGCGGCCTCGAAATCGACAACAATCGCCTGAACCTCAGCCAACCGCGCGAACAGCTCCGGCAGGGTAATTTCTCGGATCCGGCCACCGGCGCCGGTAGCCAGCCGGGTGACGGTTTCCAGGGCAGTCCCGACATCCTCGTCGGCGGCCGGCCATTCGTGGGTGCGGCATAGGCCGATGCTGGGCGGCGTCCCGAGGTCGCCGTCAAGGCGCAAGGAAGGCCGTCGGCTGAGTATGGAAACCAAGTAGGCGGCGTCGGCGACGGTGCGGGAAAACACGCCGACGGTGTCGAAGGCATCGGCCAACGGCCGTACGCCGGTGCGGTCGATAAGGCCGAAACTTGGCTTGTATCCGACCACGCCGCAAAACGATGCCGGGCGCACGATAGATCCCACCGTCTGGGAGCCGAAGGCCAGTGGCACCATGAAGTCAGCGACGGCAGCGGCCGATCCGCTCGATGAACCACCTGGAGTGTGCGCCGGATTATGGGGATTGGCTGTTTTGCCCGGTTCGAAAAAAGCGAACTCGGTCGATACGGTCTTGCCGAGCACCAGGCCCCCCGAGGCCCGCATTCGGGCGACGCAGGACGCATCCGACGGCGGCCGGTATCCCTCGTAGATCGGCGAGCCGTATGCGGTCGGCATGTCAACGGTATCGAAGATGTCCTTGACCGCGACGGGAATGCCGCGAAGCGGCCGGTCGGCGGGGTCGTTATCGGCGTTGCGGGCGGCTTCGAGCGCCTGCTCGGGAGACAGAAACTTCCAGGCGCCAACCGTGTCCTCGCGTTGCTCGATCCGATGCAGGCAGGCTGCGACTAGCTCTTGCGAGGTCAAGGTCCCGGCCCGAATCCGGTCCAAGGCCTCAATCGCGGTTAGTTCGTTGGGCTGCAGCGACGCCATTACCGGGTATTCCAGTGGCGGGCGATTTCGGTATAGGCTTCGACAGCCTCGCCGATCCTATCGACGACGCAGTATTCATCGGTTTGATGAGCCATGGCGGCTTCGCCGGGTCCGAGGATGACGGTGGGGACGCCGCCGTAAGCCGGAGCTAGGGCGGACGCATCGGTGAAATAGCTCGCCGCCTGGGTCTCGGGTCGGGACCCCAGAATGCCGCTCATGATGTCGAAAACCTCCTGCATCCACTCATTGGCGGGATCGGTCAGTACCCCGCCGACATCAACGATGGCCTCAAGTTCGACGTCGTCACCGAGATACCTGGAAATGTCGGAACGAACGGTTGCGTGGTCTTGACCCGGGGTGGTCCGGATGTCGATGCCGATTTCGGCTCTATCCGGAACCGAGTTGATATTTATTCCGCCATGCACCGCACCGACGTTGAGCGTCGGCTTGCCGAGGATGGCGTCGCGGGCGATGTTGAAATCGAAATCCTCGAGCTTTCCGATTGCTTCAGCTGCCTTGTAGACGGCATTGACACCATGCTCCGGCATTGATCCGTGAGCCGTCACTCCGGTGGTTCTGGCGGTCAGCCAAATCGCCCCTTTGTGGCCGATCAAAGGCTGGTTCGACGACGGTTCGGCGACGACAATGGCGCCGGCCTCGCCGAGCACGTCGCCGAGACCGGCCAGGTGATAGGCGCCTTCGCACCCGGTCTCTTCGCCGGCGGTAATCACCAGGATAACGCCGGGTCCCGCTGCCAGCTCCCGACCTAACCGAATCGCGGCGACGACGAATGCAGCGACGCCGCTTTTCATGTCGGTGGTTCCCCGGCCGTAGAGTTTTCCGTCTGAAATCTCACCGGCGAACGGATCGACGGTCCACGGCGCGGCGCCCAGTGGGACGGTGTCGATATGTCCGGTAAAACAAAGCGGCGGTGTCTCCGATGTTCCGCCGATACTGGCTACCAGACTGGTCCGCCGCGGGGCGAATTCATGATAGGAAACCGAGAACCCCGCGTCCTCCAGGAGGCGTCCCAGGTGCTCGGCACAGGGCCGCTCTTCGCCTGGTGGATTGATAGTGTCGAAGGCGACCAGGGTTCTTGTCAGTTCGACCGGTTCGAGGGATTCGTTCATGAGCTCATTCCCCAGGGTTCAAAGCTTGGGTTCAAGGTTGCCGACGGTATCACAGCGGGTGATGAAAAACCAAATAAAGGCGACTGCCTGATGATTGAGACGGCGGGCGTTGGTGGATATGGACTGCTATCGAAACGGCGTCATGAACAGGTGTTGGCGGACGTCCGTGACGGCAAAATAAGCTCTGAATTAGGGGCGGAGATTTTTGGGTTCGATCCCGAACCACCAGCGGATTCCGAATGAGGGGCTCCGTTCCAGGGTATCAAATCAGTTGCAATTTCATGTGTTTACAATTTAGTCTACTATTGCTTTGTACTGATATGGGCTCGGAAAATGGGCCTTCCAGCTAGAGGGGGGGGCTGGGTTCGCCTCATGCCGAAATTAGACTGCGCTTCTTGTTTTTGATGCCTATCTTAGGCAGCCCGGCGTTACATGCCTAGGCCGGTGCCTGTGTCGGACATTCCATCAATCAAACATACGATGTGCGGTTGGTGTGAGCGACAAAAATTAACCGATAGACCCTTCGCAACCAGGAGAGATATCATGACCAATAGCCTCAAAAAATCGATGATCGCGATGGTCGCCATTGGCGCCCTATCGACGGTCGGCGCGGTGAGTGCCGATGAAACCACTGGTCTGACGGACACGGCCATCAAGGTCGGCGTCATGGGGCCTTTTACGGGCAATGCGTCGAGCTACTCGAAGACGCAAATCGGGCTCATGGCCTACTTCAAACACATCAACGACCAGGGTGGAATCCACGGCCGTAAGTTCGATATTATTCCAGAAGACACAGCCTGCGCTCCGGCCAAGGGCATCGCTGCGGCTAAGAAGCTGGTCCACCAGGACAAGGTGTTTTACCTCCATGGCAATTCCTGCAGCGCCGTCGCCATGGCCGTCAAGCCGACCGTGTCGCCGACGGGTATTCCCTGGATCATCGCCCATGCGGTGAACCCGAAAATTACCATGCCGGTAAACGAGAAGAAGAGCATCTATCATGGTGTTCCGGCTGGCCCGGCCTATGGATCGACCATGGGCAAATTCGTCATGAGCAAGCCCGGCACCAAACGTGTCGCCATGGTCACCCACACCAATGATTGGGCAAAATCCTACTGCGATCCAGCCATCGAGGTGATCAAGGCATCCGGCGGTGAAATCATCGAGTCTCTGGCCCTCGAACGCGGCCAGACGGACGCCACGGCTCAAGTTCTGAAGTTGAAACAAGCGAAGCCGGACTTTGTTCTTGGTTGCCTTTACGAAGCCGAAACCGTGATCTTCCTGCGGGACGCCAAGAAGTACGGCGTCAATGTCCCGGTCATGGGAACCGCCGGTACCGACCTGGAAAACACCCTCGAACGATTGGGCGATATCTCCGCGGTTCGGAACTACTTCGTACTGCACGCCTTCGTCGACAAGGTCGATGGGCCGAAGATGAAGAAATGGAATGACATCATCTTGAAGTACAACCCGAAGGAAACGATCACCGGGTTCAGCGCCGTCTCCATGGCCAGCGGCGTCGCTGCCGTCAAGGCTCTGCAGGCCGTGGGTCGCGAACTGACGCGTTCCAAGTTCATCGCCGAACTGGACAAGATCAAGGGGTTGAAAACGGGTATTCTGGCTTGTGACATCACCTGGTCATCGACGGACCGTCACGGCTGCAAGAAGTCGGCGGTTGCCGGTTTCATTGACGACAAGCCGACCGTTCTGTCGGCCTGGGGAAAGACTTGGTAATCTGAAGAACCCGTGAAATCGGGCGGGCCGTTCCGCCCCTTGGCACAATTGCCTGGGGGTATGGAGCGGTCCGACTCTTCTTTGCCATGAGCTGTACCTAGTCGCACATGTATTTCTTTCTTCAATTGACCCTCAGTGGATTGATGCAAGGCGCGATTTATGCGCTCATCGCCCTATCGCTGACGGTCGTCTACCGGGCGACGACTATCGTCAACTTTGGACACGGTGATTTTGTTATGGCCGGCGCCTTCGTCGTCTATGTGTTGGTGATCTATCTCGGCCTTCCGTACCTGCCCGCTGCCGTTCTGGCGACCCTCATTCTGTTCGCCCTGGGCGTCGGGATAAGCCGTGGATTCATCGATCCGATCAAGGCCGGCCCGCACATCGGTTTCGCCATGATGAGCATCTCGCTGGGATACGTCCTGAGAGGCGGTGCGCGAACGCTGTGGGGCCGCGAAGTATTTCCAATGCCGCGGGTATTCGACACTGAGCCGATTTTCCTCGGTGAGGTGGTGGTCACGGGAGATGTAATTTTCATTTCGGCGATTGTCGCAGTGTTTTTGGCGGTCTTTTTCCTGATCTTCTATAGGACGACCATTGGCACCATCATTCAGGCGGTCTATCAGTCCGAGCGCGGCGCCACCTTGATCGGCGTCAACGTCCAGGCATTCCATCAGTCCATGTGGGGCGTTGGCCTTGCCATGGGGGCGTTGGGCGGAATTCTAATTGCGCCCATCTCGCTACTCCATCCGGATCTCGGCGCGACTTTCCTCATTCGCGGGTTCGCGGCCATGACCCTCGGCGGTTTCGGATCTCTCGGCGGCGCTGTCCTGGGAGGGCTTTTGTTGGGCGTGGCGGAACAGAATTTCGGGTTCTATATCAATTCAGCCCTGATCGACATTACCGCCTACTTGGTTATTGTCGCCGTGCTGATTATCCGGCCGGCCGGCTTGTTCGGCAAGACCGTCACGGTCCGCGTGTAGAGAAGCGGCCATGGTTGAAATTCCTGAAACCAACCTGACCCGGCCGGCGCCGATGCCGTCAATGACACGGTGGCGGCGGATTTATTATTTAATCCCCATCGTCGCCCTGGTCATCCCGTTCGTCGCCAACGAGTATCTGTTATGGGTTGTCAACGCCATGTTGGTCTACGTCCTGGTGACCATTGGTTTCAACCTGATCATCGGCAACTTGGGTCAGCTCGCCTTCGCCAATACGGCGTTCTTCGGTATTGGCGCCTATACCACGGCAATTCTGATGGTCTACCTCGGCGTTCCTTATGTCCTGGCCATCTTCCTTTCGGCGATCATGGGGGGGCTAGCGGGCTTCCTTGCCAGCGTCACGGCGCTCAGAGGAATCCGGCTTTACTACTTGGCCATCATCACCCTCGCTTTTGGCGAGCTTATGCGATGGGTCTACCTCCACGGCGACAAGGTCACCAAAGGGTCCGACGGCCTGCTCATGCCACAAGCTAGTTTTTTTTGGATCCCGCTCGATTCGGAAGTCCCCAAGTTTTACGTATTTCTGTTGCTTGCGGTCCTGGTGGTCAAAGCGACTTCCAATCTCATGCGCTCCAAGGTCGGGCGCGCGATCATGTCGATCCGCGAAAACGAAGCCGCAACAGCTTCCCTCGGCATCCATACGGCGCGCTATATCGTTCTTGCTTTTGTTTGGAGCGGAGCTGTCGTCGGTATTGCCGGCGCCATGTTCGCGGTCCTAACCGAACGGGTGTTGCCCGAGGCTTTCGGTCTAACAGAGGTTATCATTCACTTCGGCATGGTTCTCGTCGGCGGTACCGGCAGCATAGTCGGCAGCGTACTTGGCGCCATCACGCTGACTGCGTTGCCGGAATACTTCCGCCAATTTCCGGGCATGGATGAGTTGTTCTTCGGCATCATCATCGTTCTCGTGTTGCTGTTCCTGCCGAAGGGGCTGGTCAGTTTGCTGTGCAAGATTTCGCCCGTCTTCAATGAGCGGTATTACCGGGATTAGCCATGGAGGCACTGCTCAAATTACGGGACGTATCGGTCAACTTTGCCGGCCTCAGGGCCCTCTCCGGCGTGAGCTTTGACGCGAACGTCGGTGAGGTTCGAGCCGTCATTGGCCCCAATGGCGCTGGCAAGACGACCCTGTTCAACGCTATCTCCGGCTACGTCCCGGCGTCCGACGGAGCTATCTATTTCGAAGGCGAGCCCATACACGGCCTGGCGCCGCACGATATCTCTGTAAAGGGCATTCGTCGTACCTTTCAGAACGGCGGACTGTTCCCTGAACTGACGGCCCTGGAGAATGTCCTGGCCGGTCTTCACGTGCACATTGAAAGCAGTTTCCTCGGCATCGTATTTGGCTCGGCGGAGGCCCGGGACGCCGAACGCGAAGGCATTGCCAAAGCCCATCGCCTGCTCGAATTGATGGACCTCGACGCTATCGCCGATCAGCCGGTGAAGGACCTCTCTGGTGGCCAACAGCGCATGGTCGAGATCGTCCGTACGCTTGCGACGGACCCGCCGCTGTTGTTGTTGGACGAGCCTGTCGTCGGCCTGTCGCCGCCGATGCGTGACCGTATGATGGAGATCATTCGGCGCCTGGCGGGAGAAGAAGGCATCGCGATCATGCTCATTGAGCATGTGATTGATCTGGTGATGTCCGGGTCCGACGTGATTGTCGTTCTCAGTTCCGGTGAATTGATCGCCGAGGGAACGCCGGACGAAGTCAGGCAGAACCGCGAAGTCTTGGAGGCGTACCTTGGTCATGGCTGAGCCTCTCCTGAGCGTCGAAGGGTTACACGTATCATACGGAACCAAAGAGGTTCTTCGTGGGATCGACTACAGTGTCACGGAACGCGAGGTGGTCGCCGTTCTCGGCGCCAATGGCAGCGGTAAGTCGACCTCGCTGAACACGATCAGCGGTTTCGTAAATTCGAGCGCCGGGAAAGTCACTTTTGATGGCAACGACATCACAAACCTTTCGGCTCACAAGATCTTCCGTCAAGGCGTCATTCAAGTTTCGCAATCTCGCGACCTATTTCCGTTTTTGACCGTCGAACACAACCTCAGACTTGGCGGCGTCATCCGAAATCGGGACGAGGCCGAAATGCAGCTCGAGAGGGTGTTCAACTATTTTCCGCGCCTCCGGGAGCGGCGCAAGCAACTGGCCCGGACATTGTCTGGCGGTGAGCAACAAATGGTGGCCCTTGGCCGTGCGGTCATGGGGAAACCGCGGTTGCTGCTGCTCGATGAGCCGTCCGGCGGACTGGCGCCGCAATTCATCAATGAGATCGGGACGATCATCCAGGCGTTGAAGGAGGACGGCGCGACGATGCTGATGGTAGAGCAAAACCTGGCGCTGGCTTTCAAGGTCGCGGATCGCTTCATTATCCTGCGCGACGGCACTGTCAGCGACGGCGGTTTCGTCAAGTCCCTCGAAGGCGATCACGACGACATCGTGCGAACCATCTATCTTTAAGAAGGAAGGATCATATGTCTGAGGAGATGGCGGACCTCAAAAACCGACTCGAAGAAGCCTTCAAGGTAGCGACCAAACTCTACCAGGAGCGCGGGTTCCAGCGCCGCATCGGGTTCGGCCGGCGGCCGGCGCTTGTCAACGTGGACCTTGCCAACGCATGGACGCGGCCGGGCAATCCATTCACTTGCGAGGATATTGACGATCGGATCATTCCCGGCGTTCAGAAGCTTCTTGAAGCCTGCCGGGCGAACGGTCATCTGGTGGTTCATGTAACGACCTGTTACCAGAACACCGATCGTGAAGACCCGCATACGGACATGGGGCTGTGGCACCACAAGATTCCGGTCGAGGCCGTCGATCAACGCGATACAAACCTTTGGGCCATCGATTCGCGCATCTCGCCCATTGATGGGGAACACGTGCTGATAAAAAAACGGGCCAGCGCCTTTCACGGTACGTATCTGGCCGGTTACCTGCGTACGGCGGCCATCGATACTATCCTGGTGACGGGCGTGACGGCGACCGCCTGCGTCCGCGAGACCATTTGCGACGGCCTAGCTGAAGGTTTCCGGCCCATCGCGGTCAGAGAATGCATCGGCGACCGAATTCCCGGCGCGATCGATTGGAACCTGTTCGATATCGATGCAAAGTTCGGCGACGTGGAACCCCTGGAGAGCTGCGTCGAATATCTAAACACGGTGAACATGCGCAACGACTAGGCGGTATATCCACCCTACTGTTCATTGGGATTGCTATCGCGCGATCCCGCAACCCGCGGAAAGCCGGCGCCATGACAGAAGAGAGAGCAGAGCAGTATGCGACCTACGGCCAACACGGGGTCGGGGTCGGCGAAAAACCTGCTATCCTGGTTGTCGATTTCCAGCGGGGCTTCACGGAACCTGAATTCGACATGGGTGGTGCGCCGCTCATTGAGCGCGCGGTCGGCAACACGGTCCGGCTCCTGGAGACGGCCCGAACGGCCGGTGTGCCAGTAGTTAAGTGCGTTATGGGATACGGCGATAGACGGGAACAGCCGCATTGGAAGGTCGGCGCCTGCCACGATTTGATTCTGGGCCGACCGGAGTGCGAGATCGACCCGCGGGTGCATGATCCCGATTATGACATGACCATCGTCAAGAATGGGCCATCGATTTTTTTCCAAACCCCGGTCATTACGTTTCTGGTACGCGAACGTATCGACACGGTTATCGTCACGGGTTGCGTCACGTCAGGATGCGTTCGCGCATCCGTGGTCGACAGCTTCCAGTATGGTTTCCGGACACTGGTGCCGGAAGATTGTGTCGGCGACCACGATGTGGAGCCCCATCAGGCCAACTTGCGCGATGTGGAACGGCGCTACGCCGACATCACAGATGCAGAGCAAACAATTAAACGGATCGAGGCCTGGCGGGGATCGAACGTCCGGTAATTGAAAATCACCGAAGATATACATCTGTGGAAACAAGCGGCGACGCATGAATCCGGGGTCAGCGAACAGTCCGCCATGGGTCACAAGCTGATATTTTTGAGCTTCAATCTTTATCGCAGCTTTGGTGCACAAAACAGACTTTCAAAAGTCTGGTAGTGATTTCTTGTAACTTCGACACAGACCCCAGGCTTTTGAACCACAAAAATCTCACAAAAAGTTATAACACACTTCGTTTTCTGCGCTTAAAAGTCACAAGAAGGGTATGCCCATCGCAGGTAAATTTGGTCGACCCAATTCAAGTGGTTCAGTGCGAATGTTAGTGCATGACCGGCCTTTGATCTATCGGGACGACGGTCTCGGGGGCTGGCGTAGGTTTGATCTGAGTATCTTATCGTCCATGCGTGTAAGTATAACGTACGCCGCCTGACGCTTAAACGCTCAGAAAAACATTTACTTATAATGGTTTATATGGGCTGGCTGGGGCGGGAGGATTCGAACCTCCGAATGCCGATACCAAAAACCGGTGCCTTAACCACTTGGCCACGCCCCATTCGCAAACCTTAACGGCAAGCGGGCGCAAGATAAGAGGAAATACCGAGTGTCGCAAGACCACTGAGGGGTGGAACCCGGCATTAATCACAGCTCCCTTGCAGGATCGTCGACGCCACCCACCAACTGGTCCGTTTGGCTCTAAGCGCCGTCGCCGCCGCGCGGGCTTCTGCCTCGCTACCGAAGAGCCCGAAGCATGTCGCGCCACTGCCCGACATGCGCGCCAGCAGGCAGCCCTGCGTCGTCTCAAGTAACGAAAGAACATCGGCGATTGCCGGTGTCAGTGTGATGGCGACATCTGTCAGATCATTGCGACGGGTGGCAAGAACACCGGCCATGCCTTTAGCATCACCCGGCACATCATCAAGCCGTCCTACCCTGGAAAATTCACCGGACCGCGCTTTGAATACCTGGGGTGTCGAGATGCCAACGCCCGGATTTACTAGGACTGCGGGCAAGGCTGGCAAGCTGACTGCGAGCTCCAATTTCTCCCCGACCCCCGACATGTAGCTTGGGCGGCCACCTAAGCAGACCGGCACATCCGCACCAAGATCAAGGGCCAGGCTGGATAAATCATGGAGGCTGGGACGCACCTTCCAAAGCTGCGCTAGAGCCTTGATGGCAGCTGCCGCATCCGCTGATCCACCGCCGATGCCGGACGCTACCGGCAAGTTCTTCTCAAGCTCCAATGCCGCTGTTTTTTCGCCGCCGATACGCGACGAAAGCGCGTTTGCTGCACGCATGACCAAATTATCCCGGCCACAATCCAATCCACTTGCATGTGGTCCGGTGATTTTGAGTGCGGTCCTCGCCGCCGGCCGGGCGCGCACCCAGTCACCGACATCGGCGAACACTACTAGGCTGTCAAGTTCGTGGTAACCATCTTCCTGGCGGCCCGTAACATGTAGATAGAGGTTGATTTTTGCCGGTGCGAATTGGGCGATGGCGTCGGCGCTCATGGCCCTGGTTCAGATTTTCTTTGGCGCAGCGGGGGCATCGGTTCTCACTGGATCGTTTTTCCGAGATACGGCCGGCTTCACGGTCTTGGCTGGCCCCAGCCCATTTTTTAGTTTTTTGCGAATCTTCGCGGCGACATCATCCTCGGGCTTGAGCGAGAGCGAGCGGTTCCATTGGAACTCGGCCTCAAGTTTTCGCCCGACCCTCCAGTAGGCGTCTCCGAGGTGGTCATTGATCACCGGGTCTTCCGGGCGGATTTGTATGGAACGCTCGAGTTCTGTGACTGCATCGTTATATTTACCGAGCCGGTAATATCCCCACCCCAGACTATCGATGATGTAGCCATCATTGGGGCGCAGTGCGACGGCGCGGCGAATCATGTCCTGGGCACGCTCCAAATGCACTCCCTGATCGATCCACGAGTAACCAACGTAATTGAGGACAAGGGCCTGTTCGGGATCGAACTTCAGCGCCCGCAGCAAGTCTTTTTCCGCATTAGGCCAGAGGCCAGCACGCTCAAACGCGATGCCGCGGGCATAGAGTAGCCGCCAATGGCGCTTTTCCAGGATGCCGACGCGTGCGATGGCCCCGGTGTAGGCGTCAATGGCTTCTTCCCAGCGCTTGTGGCGACGTAATAGATTGCCGAGTTGGGTCAGTGGTTGTGGGTCATGCTGGCGGCGGCTCGCCACGGCGCGACAAAGTGCGATCGCCTCATCGGTCTTTCCCATGGTATCGAAGTTATTGGCGCGGCTCATGTCGGCTGAGGAATGGAAAGGAGAACCTTTCCCGATCTTGGCATAGATGGCATTCGATTCGGCATGCCGCCCATCGTCTTCCAGGATATCTGCGACCAGCAACATGGCGATCGGGAAGTCCGGCCGTAGATAGAGCGACAAGCGTGCGAGGATCAGGGCCGTTTCGTGGGCGCGTTGGCGGCGCAGTGAATTGCCGATCGAAAACAGTGCCTCGGCGGCGCCATCCTTGGCGCTACGCAAGAGTTTGAATGGCTTCTTACCAGCCCTCAAACGCGCATCGGCGACATCCAGCAGAGTTGTTTCCGGCATGTCGGCGCGCATCTTGCTGTAGGCTCTTCGCGCTCTGTCGGCTTGGCCTTTCCGTTCAAAATACTGGCCCATGTGTTGGACGATGCGGAAACTTCCGGCAAGGTCCTTGTCGATTAGTTCCTGGTAGGCTTCTCCGGCACGTTCGTCATCCAAGAAATCGAGTAGCAAGGCCCGATGTGCATCGAAGAGCCCTTGGGTACCTTCGTTCCCGTCCAGTTTCTTAAGCGTCTCAAGCGCTTCTTCGGCCTTGCCCTTGCCGGCCAGGCTCCAGGTTTCCATCATCGGGCGTGTGAAGCTGTTGAGCCCGCGGGCTGCGCCATTCTTAAAATACGCGACAACGCTCTCATGATCGCCTTTGCGAAGCGCCTCCGCCGCCAGCGTCAAATTGGCGAGCGGTGCCTTCGGGTTTTTCTGTAATAATGCCCGGGCGAGCGGCAGTGCCTCTTTGATTCGGCCCTCGACAATCAAAAGGATAAAAATACGTTGGCGTAAGCCCGGCACTTCCGGCATGGCCTGCAAAGCGGTGCCGAGAAAGGAAACGGCGGCTTCTATGTCGCGCCGCGCCTGGGCATGCCTGCCGGCCAGATAATTTCCGATTGGCGAACTGCCCACCTCCATTTTTTTGGTCCCGGGATCATCTTCGGTACTGATGGCGGATGCAGAATACGCCGGAACCACTAGCATGGCGGCAGTAAAAATCGATGCAAACGGTAAAACGAACTTTGACCAGATCATGACGGAGGTAGTTTAACCGAGCAGGGTCGGCCATTCTAACTGTTCTTTTTCAAGTTTGTTAAAATTTTTAATGAGAATGTAAGCCGGTTCGGCTAGAGTGCCGGTCTGGATGAGAGGCGCTTCGATCCTAGTAAAGGCCGGGCCCACTCCAAATCCAATATGTTCAGTATTGCGGCCTGCAAATGATGACCGGCGGGCCTTGGGGGTTGTGCCGCGTTGCCGGATTGAAACAAGAAAATAGTGACGATGAAACTGCAAACTCTATCGAAACCACTGGCATCGGAAGCCAATGTTTTCGAGACGGTAGCGGCTGACGTCATCAAAATCGTTTCAAACGCCATGGCCAAAGCCGCATTCGACGGCAACGCGAAGCTGACGGCGAAAAGCGGAACGGTCGACGTATTGATCGATAAACGCCAATTGCCTGATGTCCTGACGGCAGAAGCACAGATGCCGGCAACGCTGGCTTCAGAGGTCCTGGAAGCACTTGTCAGGATCGCGGCGGTTATTTAAGCCATAAGGCCTGGGTCGATTAACCCAGCCGGGCATCTAATATGCGTTTGACACTGGCGAGCCCAGTGGTCGCCTATCGGCCCGTGCGCTTGATGATGTTCGGGTCTGGCGGCTTCGGGGTACTGGGGTTGATAACCGTTCTGACATAACGGGTTTTTCATCCGTTTCCTCGAAATCGTAGCGCACGCTGAGTGGTTCCAAAAACACCGTTTCCGTTTTACGAGCCCATAATCTTGGCCCACCGCATTCGCGGATCTTCCAATTCAGCACGCTTTCAACCTTGGATGTGTGCTAGCGCTCACGGAAAACCGCGTCCTTGGTCAAGGGCCGGTCCGAGCCGTTAATTTGCTGTGATTCGGCAAGCTACTCGGGACAGCAATTGGGGTTGGAGATGCAATCGAAAACTGCTTCCATCGGCACGTCGACGACAATGTCGTAGACGTGCTCAAAGTTATGTGTTTCCCCCTGATTTTCTCCTAATTGCGTTACATGTTGGGATAATTTGGACCGCCGCCGCC
>CAYXUT010000074.1:0-5889 GCA_964468005.1 uncultured Magnetovibrio sp.
ATTCAAAAATGCGAAATCGACTTTCCGTCGGCTCTCGTTGTTCAATTTTATTTCCGCGGATAATTAGACCAATCTCATCCTATATTCGGGTCGGCGAATTAGCTATAATTTGTTGATAAATATTGAAAAGATGAGAAATTCGTCTTTACGAAACCATCGAACATCTCCTGCCCATAACCCGACCACTAGCGACAATGGCCAATGACCATCCAGCCAGACATTTGGTCGATTGCCAAGACCACCCACACGTCCAATTGGTATATGCTGTAACGTGGGATGTTAAATGTTTTTAACGAAGTTGGTATTTGAATCACGATGCAAAAACGCTCAGTTTGCGTGCCTGCCGGTGCGTGATACCGCATCGATATGAGCGATTCGGCCCGCATCCATAACCTCTATGTCGAGCCCATGTCGCATCTGGGTTTTTTAAGAAATTCCAGATTGGCAGAGTAATGCCGTAGCTGCCCGAACTCATTCGTCAGTTGGGTAGTTTGATGTTACTTTAGGACAAGAATGGCATGGGCGTTGGTCGATCAATTGGTCGAGCTCATAAGCTGCATTACGCTTATCGATGCCGAAAGATCGTCGGCTCCGCCTTGTGGCCGATGGTGTCCTCGCTAATCAGCGGACGGAAGGGGCTTGAAAGCCTACGCGAGCGAATCCGGTGCCAGATCTCGTGCGCTTGAGCGACGCTTCATGCATGACATCGGCATGAATATCTGCGCGTTCTGTCAATAAGCACGTCTGTTGGCCAGCCTAAAAACTCTCGCCCACTGCCAGCTCGTGATCTAGGTCTCTTCTGACCTGGGCTGCAAAGTTCATCGCCACGTTTCGACGCGCTTTTTTTATCATCTGGGCGATATTTCCATCGGTACTAAAAGCCACAAACTTTGACGCCTTGTCCTTGTCAGCATAACTCGCTGGGGGCAATATCCGCCCTATGAACGAGATGAGAAATTCAGCGGCGTTTGACGCCATCAAAGAAGCTGTTGGTCCCAATGGTTGGCTTGATGCGCCAGAAGACCTGGACGCCTTCGTTACCGAGGCGCGCGGGCTCTGGCGCGGTGAGTGTGACATGGTTGTTAGCCCCGTAAACACTGAAGAGGTGGCTAAGATCATCAGCATCTGCGCCGATGCCGACGTGCCGATTACGCCGCAGAGCGGCAATACCGGCTTGGTCGGCGGCGCTATTCCTCATAGCGGCATTATCCTTTCGACCCGGCGCATGAACCGCATCCGCAATGTTGATCAGGTCGATAACACTATGACCGTCGAAGCTGGCTGCATTCTAGCCGATATCCAAAATACTGCTGATGATGTCGATCGATTGTTCCCCCTCAGCCTGGCGGCCGAAGGCAGCTGCCGGATTGGCGGCAACCTTTCGACTAATGCTGGCGGTATCCAGGTATTGCGCTATGGCAACGCCCGCGACCTGGTACTAGGGCTGGAAGTCGTGCTGGCCGATGGCCAGATCTGGAACGGCATGAGCCAGCTTCGCAAAAACAACACCGGCTACGACATGAAGCACCTGTTCATGGGGGCCGAGGGTACGCTCGGAGTAATTACTGCGGCCGTATTGAAACTTTTTCCGAAACCCCGCCGCTGCGAAACCGCTTTTGTTGGCGCCACCACGGTTAAAGCGATCCAAGCGTTATTAACCCGCGCACAGGAAGCTATGGGCGATACTTTGTCGGCTTTCGAGTACGCCAACGAGTTTTCTATCGGTTTGGTGTTTAAGCACATTGAAGGCGCAAACAATCCGTTTGAAGGCACCTATCCCGCTTATGCGCTGATTGAGGTGTCGAGCCTGCGTGATGATGACACCGCCCGCAACGGCCTGGAACAACTACTCGCCGATGCACTTGAAGAAAAAGTCATTATCGATGCCGTTGTTGCGCAGTCGGATGCTCAAGCTGATGCGTTGTGGAACTTGCGAGAGAGTATGCCTGAAGCACAAAAATATGCTCTTGCCAGCATCAAGCACGATGTCGCAGTACCTGTGTCTAGGACAGCGGAGTTTGTACTCAATGCTTCCAACTTGGTGAAGAAAGAATTACCCGGTGTCCAGCCTTCGGCTTTCGGACATCTTGGCGACGGCAATATCCATTTCAACCTGACCCAACCGGAAAACATGGATCCCGAGGAATTTCTCGGGATGTGGAACCATTTCAACGAGATCGTGCACGATTACGTGGCGAGCTTGAATGGCAGTTTCAGTGCAGAGCACGGGGTTGGAGAATTAAAGCGCAAAGACGTGGCGCGATACAATGATCCGGTCGGGGTCGAACTGATGCGCGCGCTGAAAAAGACGCTCGATCCGAACAACATCATGAACCCGGGAAAAGTGATCCCCGACGCCTAGGTGTGGTGATGGTAAGGAAAAGATTCTTTACGAACCCGTCGATGCCACCGTGGCTTCTCTTTTCCGCTCGCTGCCGACCTTCATGCGTTTGCCGCACATTGCAGATCTCGCCGAGAAATTTCTCGAGGCCGTTGCCCTACCAAATGATCCAGTTTTCTTAAACAATGATGCAGGTTCTCTCTCCGGAGGCATAACAAAACGCCTGGCCGTAGCCCGCGCACTCTCTATAAACCCGATCATTGTCTCCTATGATGAACCAACCGCCGGACTGGATCCGACCAACGCCTCATAGATTTAGGACCTCATTGTCGAGACGAACCAACTCTCACAAGCGTAATCATCACCCATGACAATGATCTGTTAAGCAGGTTGGAGCCAAGAACGGTCATGTTGCATGAGAGCCAGATTCATTTTGATGGGACTTTTCCCGAATTCGAACATTTAGGTACAACCATCATCCGCCCCTACTTCGACTTGATGCCCGTTCTGCACATGAAAAATTCATAGCCGTAATTAACGTTTCAGAATAACCTTTTGCTCATCCTTGAAACCCACCAGTATCTCGCCATCGATATCGAAAACAGGACGTTTGATTAGCGCTGGATGGGTCAACATCAACTCTCGCGCCTTCTTAGAGTCGATCTGTCCCTGATCTGAACCCGAAAGCTTGCGCCAAGTCGTGCCGCGCCGGTTAAGCAGAGTTTCCCACCCAGTCACCGCAATCCATTTGTCGAGCACATCGCCATTAAGTCCGTGGGTACGCAGATCATGAAAACGGATCTCTTTCCCCTCTGTTTTTAGCCATTTTAAGGCTTTACGGCAGGTGTCACAGTTCTTTAGACCATGCACAACTATCATTTGATCCTCTTTTGCGGTCTTGCTGTTGGGTTCCTCTGTCCTATATTTTAGAACAGTTCAAGACAATCCGATCAACGTTAATTCTTCAAGGAGCTGCTATGCTCGCGCTAATATCACCCGCGAAGAAACTTGACTTCGAAACCGACACAACCATCACAGACCACACACAACCGAACTTTCTGGGATGTACTGAGGAACTTGTAAGGACAGTGCGCAAACTCAGCCGCACCCAACTGGCAAGTACCATGAACCTGAGCGATAAACTAGCGGAACTCAATTTTCGGCGCTTCAAGGATTTTATGACACCTTTCGACCTCTCCAATGCCAAACAAGCCGCACTGGTCTTCAATGGCGATACCTATGTTGGTCTGCAGGCGGGTTCCCTGACCGAGAAGGACATGGCTTACGCGCAAGACCATTTGCGGATCCTGTCGGGTCTCTATGGCCTCCTGCGTCCTCTCGATTTGATGCAACCCTACCGCCTGGAAATGGGTGCCAAAATTCGTGCGCCGGGCGGAGCCGATCTTTACGGGTATTGGGGCCGGCAATTGGCTGGCGCCATCAATGAGGTCACAGCAAACCACAAGGACGGTACGGTCATCAACCTGGCCTCGAATGAGTATTTCAAGGCGGTTGGCGCCAAGAATCTCGCTCAACCTGTGATCACGCCTGTGTTCAAGGAAATTAAAGATGGGCAAGCACGAACGCTTAGCATGTTTGCCAAACGCGCTCGTGGCGCTATGGCGCGTTTCATGATCAAAAAACGTATTGAGAAACCAGCTGGCCTAAAAAAATTCACAAACGGCGACTACAAATACCGCGCCGACCTGTCCGACGGAAAATTCTGGGTGTTCACCCGCCCGCAACCGTAGTCCATCCCTGACATCCGGCAGCTTACGGTTTGACGAAATTCATTTGCACGTCCCGGTCTCACGTTTCGCGGTTTTACGCCGTTTCTTCGGCCATAACTTCGAACTAAACATCAGACCTCATAAGGCACTCAATATTCGTCCTGCCAGTGCCCAAAGCTCTGAGGCAATGGTACAAAAACTGGGGTCGAACACCTGATCTGTTTAGCTGGCGAAGAGGGAAAACAGCACCAGCTCTCACCAACGTCAACAGCAAGATCGATATGTGGTAAAAGTTTTTGGCAACCAAGGAAAGCGAATATAAAAAAGAACCCAGACACAGTGATGCGTTCGGCGTCCACCACTCGCTGTTTGTTAGCTCATATGGGTTTCGGAGCAAAACCCAAGAATTAGGTGACACCGATAGGTTCAAGCGTCGCCCCTAGTCTCCTGATCGCGCTCCCTCACCGAATTCCTGCTCGACCAAGGTTGCCCAATAACTCGCACCATGGATAATGGCGTCATCGTTGAAGTCATAATTTGGGTTGTGTACGACGCAACCGCCATCTTCGCCTTCTCCATTACCAACACGAATGTAGCAACCCGGATTATCCTGCAGCATCCAGGCAAAATCCTCCGAGCCCATGGTCGGCGGCAAGTTCGTATTGACGTTTTCCTCGCCGGCAACCGCTATTGCAGCGCTCGCCGCCTTGGAAGTCTCTTCCGGCGTATTGACCAACACCGGGTAGCGTCGGTCGTACTCAATCGTATAAGTCAATCCATGTGCCGCACAAACTCCGGTGACGATTTGTTCCATACGTGCCTCAATCTGCTCTTGCACCAAAGTGCGTAGCGCACGGCAAGTCCCCTTGATAACGGCTGTTTCTGGAATGACGTTCATGGCGCGGCCAGCCTGGAACTGGGTGACACTGACCACCGCCGTGTCGATTGGGTCGATCGTACGCGCTACGATCCTCTGGAACGCCATGACAATTTCGGATCCAGTGACGATAGGATCGACGCCCTGGTGTGGATGGGCGCCGTGAGAGCCCTTACCGAATATTTCAATTGTAAACATATCGGCTGACGCCATCGCCGGCCCGACCTGCATGCCGAACTGACCAATCGGCATACCGGGAAGATTGTGCATACCATAGACAGCTTCGACTGGAAACAATTCGAATAAGCCGTCCTCCACCATGATACGCCCACCGGCGACATTCTCCTCCGCTGGCTGAAAGATAAAATGGACCGTGCCGTTGAAGTTCTTAGTCTCTGATAGATAGCGCGCAGCACAGAGCAGCATGGCAGTGTGTCCGTCGTGACCACAGGCATGCATTTTGCCATTGATGGTCGATGCATGGTCGAAGGTGTTTTCTTCGTGAATGTCCAAGGCATCCAAGTCCGCCCGAAGCCCAATTGCGCGGTTTGAATTACCAATAGACAGCGTGCCGACGACCCCGGTCTTAGCCAGTCCGCGATGTACTTTAAGCCCCAGTGTCTTGAGCTTTTCAGCTACGATATCTGACGTTCGAATTTCCTCAAACGCAGTTTCCGGATAAGCGTGAATATCGCGCCGAACCTGTCCGAATTCTTCGACATAGGCGGCGATCTCTTCGAAGATTGCCATATGGCCCCTCCCTCTCGACAACGGATACAATCAGCATGCACTCACAAACGCAATTTCTCCGCGCAGGGCAAGCCTAAGCGTTGCATTTTTGACCCGTCATATCATCTACCTCCAAACACAATGATTAAAACCGAGCGTAAATTCTTGGCCTAAAGCTCCGATTGAGAGACGCCGCTTTTAAGCCATCGTAT
>CAYXUT010000074.1:5989-13136 GCA_964468005.1 uncultured Magnetovibrio sp.
GTAAATTCTTGGCCTAAAGCTCCGATTGAGAGACGCCGCTTTTAAGCCATCGTATTGGACAGCATTATCTGTTAATTGGCGTTTATTGTGCTCGAATTTAAAATCGATGTGGTAATTGAAGTAAGCGTTTCGGTGTTTACCGGCCAGTATCTTGTGTTTACCGCCATCACAATCTCTTCTCCGTTAGTTTAGGATTACCTTAGATAACACAATTTCGAATCTTTAATTCTATCCATTGAACTTAATTTCCCAAACTGCGCTCACCGAGTTTCAACGTTCCTATCCATCTGGCCCAGACGGGTCTCACGGAGATCAATGATGTATTGAGGTACCCTCCCCTGTTCCATTACCCTCTCACCAAGACCAGCAAATGGAGTTTCTCTAACTATGGCAACAAACCTTGCGATCAATGGTGATCGACTTTGGACATCGCTGATGGAAATGGCCGAAATCGGCGCTACGGAAAAAGGTGGTAATAACCGCCTGACGCTGACCGATCTCGACAAACAAGGGCGCGATCTGTTCGTGCATTGGTGTGAGGAAGCCGGTTGTTCAATCACCGTTGATTCCATCGGCAACATATTCGCCCGCCGACCCGGCCGCAATGACACCAAACCGGCAATCATGATGGGCAGCCACCTTGATACGCAGCCCACGGGTGGTCGTTTTGATGGTGTACTCGGCGTTTTGGCGGGATTGGAGGCGCTCCGCACGCTCAACGACCACGACATAGAAACCGATGCGCCAGTCGAAGTAGCTTGCTGGACTAACGAGGAAGGCTCGCGCTTTTCGCCTGCCATGATGGGATCCGGTGTTTTCGCCGGCGTCTTTGAACTGGACAGCATTCTGATGAAATCAGATATCGACGGCGCAATTTTGGGTAATGAACTCAAGCGCATCGGTTATAATGGCTGCGACATTCCCGGCGGGCGCAAGGTTGGCGCCTACTTCGAGCTGCACATCGAACAGGGACCGATCTTGGAGTCTGAGGATAAGACCATCGGCGTCGTCACCGATGCGCAAGGCCAACGCTGGTACGAAATTACCATTACCGGCGTTGAAAGCCACGCCGGCCCGACACCGATGCCGAGGCGGCGTGATGCCTTGGTGACTTCGTCAAAAATTATACAGGAAGTAAACCGCATCGGACACGCCCATGCACCGGACGCCTGCGCTACGGTCGGCCATATGCAGGTACGGCCGAACTCGCGCAACGTTATACCAGGCGAAGTATTTCTTGCTGTCGATTTTCGCCATCCCATCGACGAGACCCTGAGCACGATGGACGAGCAGCTTAAAGCATTCTGCACTCGAGTCTCCAAGAATGATCAGCTAAGCGTTGAAGTCGTGGACTTTTGGTATTTCCCACCAACGCCCTTTAACGAAGATTGTATCAATGCCGTACGTAACGCCGCTGATCGAGCAGGATTTACCCATCGTGATATTATCTCCGGCGCCGGACACGACGCCGTCTATATAGCTGGCGTTGCGCCGACAGGTATGATTTTCGTTCCCTGCGAAGACGGCATCAGCCATAACGAAGTGGAGAACGCGACGCCCGAGGATTGCGCGGCCGGCTGCCAAGTTATGCTGCATGCCGTCTTGGAACAGGCCGGAGCGACGGATTGACTAGCGCCAACAAAAGGACCCATCCAATCTGGGCCGGCGTTAAGGCCGCGATCGGCGTCCCGGCGCTGGGTTTATTTGCCGCATTGTTCGGATACGGCTCGATGAATTTTAGCATAGGTATCGATTTCTCGATTATGCTAGGAGCCGTTGCGCTGATTTGGTCCATGCCGGCTTTGATGACGTTCACCGAATTGGTGTCGCTAGGCGCCGGCGCCAGCACTATGTTTATCGCCATCACAGCCGCCAATCTGCGTAACGTTCCGATGGTTGTAACCGCACTGCCACTGGTTCGCGCCGAGCAGAGTATCGGATGGAACGATCTGGTTTTCGCACAACTTCTATCACCAACAGGCTGGGTACATGTTTTACTACATGCTTCGAATTTACCTCTTACAGCACGGCGGGCATTCTTCACGGCCTTTAGCCTGACCATATTTGCAAGCGCCTTAGCCGGCGCATGTGTCGGGTATTTTTTTACTGGTGACCTGCCACCAGCACTGGCCAAATCGTTATTGATTTTGACGCCGCTGTATCTGCTGTTGATTTTGGTTTCGGTGCGCAAGCTGAGCGGGTATCTCGCCCTTGGTCTCGGCACGATCGTTGTTCCCTGGCTAATGCAGTGGTCCGTTGAATGGGGGCTTGCCATCGGCGGCATTGGTGCGGGCACGCTCGGCTTCTTGTTGGGCGGCGGATGGAAACGGAAAACCACATCATGACGGGTGCGGCACACTGGCTCAATCCATGGCTGCTGTTGAGCGCTGGCTTTGCCGCCGCGCTTTTGATGCGTGGCGCCGGCGTGTTGCTTTCCGGTCGAATCCAACCCTATACGCCCATGTTCGATTGGTTTGTATGTGTCGGCCAAGCTCTGGTCGGCGGCTTGATGGTGCGCGCCATTTTTCTGCCCTCAACCGAACTGGCCGAAGTTGGTTTGGCTGAGCGTTCAATCGCAGTGATTATCGGGTTCACGGTATATTTTCTGTTTGATCGCAACTTGCTCGCCGGCACTTTCGCCGGGGTCGCCACCTTGGCTGTTCTTGGTGTTGTGCCCTGGCCATAGGGACATGGCTTTGCTTGCTGTTGAGGATGCGCGGTTTTATTCTGCCAAGCCGATGTTGAAGGCATCATCCCCTACCGCCGGAGTTCACCATGACTAGCTACCAAGCCCCCTTGGCCGAAATAAAATTTGTCCTCAACGACCTGGTCGGTTTGGGCAAGGTTTCATCTCTGCCGGGATTTGAGGAGACAACCCCCGACCTCGTCGGTGCCATCCTTGATGAAGCCGCGAAATTGGGCGAGGAAGTTCTGGCACCAATTAACCGGTCTGGCGACATTCAAGGCTGCACGCTTGAGAACGGCGTCGTACGCACACCAGCAGGCTTCAAAGATGCCTATCAACAGTTCATCGATGGTGGCTGGAATGGTCTTTCCTTCGATCCGGAATACGGAGGTCAAGGCCTACCATGGCTGGTTTCAACGGCTGTCCAAGAGATCTGGCATGCGGCGAACATGGCTTTCATGCTATGCCCCATCCTAACGGGCGGAGCCGTTGAACTTCTGTCAACTCACGGTTCCGGTGCATTGAAGTCCAAGTATCTAGAAAAAATGACCGTCGGCACCTGGACCGGTTCAATGAATTTGACGGAACCACAGGCGGGTTCAGATCTCGCGCGCATCCGCTGCAGGGCCGTACAGGAAGGGGATATCTATCGCATCTCCGGGACCAAGATTTTCATCACCTTCGGCGAACATGACTACACGGACAACATCATTCATATGGTGCTTGCCCGTACACCGAACGCGCCAGAAGGTGTCAGAGGCATTTCGTTGTTCCTCGTGCCGAAATTCCTGGTCAACGATGACGGCTCGCTTGGCGAGCGTAACGATTTACGCTGCGCCTCTATAGAACACAAGCTTGGCATCAATGCTAGCCCAACCGCGGTGATGTCTTTTGGTGATGGCGGAGGCGCTGTCGGGTATTTGGTCGGTGAGGAGAACCGAGGCCTCGAGTATATGTTCACAATGATGAACAATGAGCGCTTGGCGGTTGGCCTGGAAGGCGTCGGTATTGGCGAGCGTGCCTATCAGCAAGCCCTTGCCTATGCCCGCGAACGCATCCAAAGCCGAAAAGTGGGTGGCGATGGCTCGGAATCCGTGGCAATTATCGAGCATCCCGATGTCAAACGCATGCTGCTTTCGATGAAATCACAACTCGAGGCAACCCGCGCCCTCGCCTATTACGTCGCGGCCGAACTTGATGCGGCACACTGCAGTCCCGATGAAGAGGCGCGCCGCGCGGCCCAGGCCCGGGTTGATCTCTTGACACCAGTGGTCAAGGCCTGGGGTTCAGATACTGGGATTGAGGTCGCCAATACAGGGATCCAAGTACATGGCGGTATGGGATTTATCGAGGAAACCGGTGCCGCGCAACATCTTCGAGATGCCCGCATCGCGGCCATTTATGAGGGAACGAACGGCATTCAGGCTAACGATTTGGTTGGTCGTAAGGTTGGGCGCGAAAACGCGGAGACCGTCTTGGCATTAATTTCTGACATGCGAATGCTTGATGCGGATTTATCAGACGCCAGATCAACGCATATCTCCGCCGCACGGAAGCACTTAATGGCCGCTATTGATGCCCTTGAAGATACTTCCAATTGGATCGCTGCGAGTTGGGGCACCACCCCATCCGCCGTAGCTGCCGGAGCGGTCCCATACCTTCGTCTCTTGGGGCTGACTGCCGGTGGTTGGTTAATGTGCCGGTCCGCGCTAATTGCTGAATGTTACCTTCGCGACGGTAAAGGCGATCTTGAGTTTTTTAATGCCAAGCTGATTTCCACCCGCTTTTTTGCTGATCAATATCTTGTGCAGTGCCCAGCTTTGCGCCACACGGTATGCGATGGAAGTACAGCGATCGAAGCCCTATCCATCGCTGGTTAGCAACAGGTGTTCGGCATCATAAAATCAGCTAAATTATTCTTAATTCTTGATTTTTTTCTGCATTTGACTCACGGTGTACCTTCTTCTGGGAGAGGCTGATCCAGTATGAATGGCTTCACAAGGTACGTATTCCGTCAGTTGTTTGTCGGAATGATTTTGGTGACGGCCGGGTTGACTTGCATTATCTGGCTTTCGCAGTCGCTTCGATTTGTTGAATTGATAGTCAATCGCGGCGTCGGCGCCGGCACCTTTCTCTATTTGACGATATTGATGCTGCCAAATTTCCTGACCGTAATCCTGCCCATCGCATTGTTCTGTGTCATCGTTTTCATTTATGCGAAAATGATCACCGACAGGGAGTTGGTCGTTATGCGCGCCGCCGGCGTCAGCCAATTTGCCCTGGCAAAACCGGCAGTCTACCTCGCGCTGCTAACGGTCGGCATTGGCTATTTCCTAAACCTCTATCTGTTGCCGAACTCTTATAAGCTGTTTCGGGAGTTGCAGTGGGATATCCGCTACAACTATTCCCACGTTCTATTGCGCGAGGGTAGATTTACCAACGTTGCATCGAATATTACACTCTACGTCCGTGAACGGACAGGTGACGGACAGCTTCTCGGTATCCTGGTTCACGATCAGCGTGATAAGAACAACGCGTTTACTTTGATTGCGGAACGAGGCGCTCTCGTCAAACACAACGGCAACACCCGCGTCGTTATGTTCAAGGGGAACCGCCAAAGCGTGGACAAAAAGACCAACCAGCTTTCCATCCTATATTTTGACCGTTACACGTTTGATCTCAACACTCCAAGCGGCGCATCTCAAGACCGTCACCGAGAACCGCGAGAACGACAGTTAGACGAACTTTTCGACATTCGAAATGCGACAGATGTAGACCCCAGAGATTTCGGCAAGTACTTAGCCGAGGCACATAAACGTCTGACTTCGCCTTTACTGGCCCTGGCTTTTACCTTCCTCGCCCTTGCAAGCCTGATTACCGGTAATTTCAGCCGCCGCATGCAAACGCAACGAATATTGATCAGTATATTCCTGATGGTTGTGATGCAAGCAGCGACATTGGGGCTCGAGAATGTGACGGCAAAAACTCTCACTCTCGTCCCACTAATGTATGTGCATATCGTAGTTCCGACAATTTTGGCCTTTTGGTTTATGATGATCCCATCGTGGAAAATATCTCGAATTCCTGCCGGGAAAACGGCATAGACGGGACCAATACCTGATGCGAATATCAACAACTCTTTCCGTCTACGTCGGACGCCATTTTCTGATGGCCGTATTTATGCTGCTGGTGTTGTTTATGCTTTTAGTCTTCATGTTCGACGCAATCGAGTTGTTCCGAAGGGCCGCGGCCAAGCCGGAGGTTTCGTTTGACCTGGTCATGAATATGGCTCTGTTGAAACTCCCACATATGAGCCAAAAAATTCTTCCCTTCGCTGTCTTGTTCGGTGGCATGCTTTGTTTTTGGCGGCTTACCCGATCACACGAACTTGTCGTCACCCGTGGTGCCGGTGTCTCGGCATGGCAATTCCTATTTCCGGCAATCGGTTTGGCGGTCTTGATCGGCGTTTTTCAAGTCTCCATACTAAACCCTCTGGCATCAACGACCCTGAGCCGTTTTGAGCAATTGGAAGCCCTCCATTTTCGCGGAAACCGAAGTTTGCTTGCTGTCTCAAGCTCTGGCCTTTGGCTGAGGCAAGCCAATCCGGACGGTCAGTCCGTTTTGCACGCCAAAGGTTACGTGCAGAACCGAAGGGACGTCGAACTTCACGACGTCACGGTATTTACATATGTTGGGAAAGACAATTTCCGAAGCCGCATCAATGGGGCGTCGGCAAAGCTGGAAGATGGATTTTGGCGTTTTCGCGATGCATGGATTTATGAAGTCGAAAAGCCACCCATCAATGAGGCTGAATACTGGTTGGAGACCGACTTAACGTTAGACAAAATCCAAGACAGTTTTGCACCGCCGGAGACCATGTCGTTTTGGGATCTGCCGAGTTTTATCGAGACACTGGAAAAGGCTGGATTTTCCGCGGTTCGTCATCGATTACATTGGCATAACTTGCTGGCGGCACCGTTACTCATGTGTGCAATGGTTCTTATTGGAGCTGCCTTTACGCTGCGCCATTCCAGACGCGGGGCCACGACGTATGTAATTGCTGGCGGCGTATTCACTGGATTTGCACTGTATTTTTTCTCTGACGTTGTTCTTGCCCTGGGGCTTTCGGATTTCATTCCCGTCACGCTCGCAGCCTGGTCACCTTCGGGCGTAGCCATGTTGCTCGGGCTGACTACGCTTTTACACCTGGAGGACGGCTGATGGCCAAACGTGTCGCCATCGTTGTTGTCATGGCCTTTGCTGTCTACAGTGGCCTTCCGTTTGAACTGCATGCTACAACATTTCCAAATGACCAACCGCCGCTTGGTATCCTCATTGCACCAGCCGGTGGCCCCAATCCAACACCGGAGAGGGAGCGTCATACGCCGATCCGGGGTCAACGACCCTTGGGCATTCTGCTTGGTCCTGGAACTACATTTCCGACAAAAACCGCCGCCCCAG
>CAYXUT010000075.1:0-12450 GCA_964468005.1 uncultured Magnetovibrio sp.
TACCGTACCGCTCGACCAGCGCGTCAGCGTCGAAACCGACGGATTGGGCGCATTTATCTAAGAACACGCTGAAGCCGTTGTTGTTGGTGATCAGGTTGGAGGTTTACATGGCGGCAGGATAGCATGGAGCGTTCTGAATGACAGGAAGCGACTATGGCAATCGGCAAATCACTCTTCTTTGATCTGGAACTGATCGTTCTGGCGATATTCGCATTGGATATGGTTAAGCTGGCGGTCGTAGGGTTGATGGGAAGTGAGGAGTATAAGGAGGCGTCTATCAGTGGGTCGGAATATGTCGTGGATACTGAAACAAGCGCAACCCATCTCTGTGATATTAAATGATGTGGGGGCTAGGTCGGTAAATGACCCTAAGCAGATCCTTTTCGATCGTGTTTCAGAATAATGAAATAATTTGGAAAACAAATTTTGTTCATCAAAAGGTGTATTACCTGGAAACCTAATGTGCGAGGTTCTGCGTCGAGCAGAAATACTTGGGGAGCGTAACAAAATGAAAGCAATAGCCTTCTGGTATTCGATTGGCAGCACATATACGTATCTGACCGTGATGCGCTTACTTGAGTATGCAAAAGAAAATGGGGTCGATTTCGATTGGCGGCCTTTCAATGTCCGTACGATTATGGTCGAGCAGAAGAATATTCCATTTAAGGATAAACCCGTGAAATCTGACTATATGTGGCGGGACATAGGCCGTCGGGCTGAAATGTATGGATTAACGGCCTCACTGCCTGCGCCTTACCCGCTTGAAGGATTGGCTCTTGCCAACCAAATTGCACTTCTTGGTCGACAAGAGGGTTGGGGGCAAGATTACACGGTGGAGGCATACCGGCTTTGGTTTGACGAAGGCCACTTAGCTGGCAGTGAACCCAATGTGTCGGAAAGTCTGAAGCGAATTGGACAAGATGAGGACCGCGTTCTTGAAAAGGCGCAATCATCTGAAATAGCCGACGGCCTGGCGGCTGAGACGGATGAAGCACGTGATATGGGTGTCTTTGGATCTCCGACTTTTGTCGTTAATGAAGAAGTGTTCTGGGGTGATGACCGCCTAGACGATGCCGTTTCTTGGTGCAAGTTTGGGCGTGTAGCGAGGTGATGGGCCAGAAGCCATTTCAGGCAATTAGGCAAGTTGGCTTCGTTATAACAATAAGAATGTATGTCTCTTTTCTATCCTGCGCGCCGGAGTCCATGTCTATAAGGTAACAACTCCCAACGAGTCTGTTATAGGTTTTCTCCCCATTTAGCTCGCAAGTGACACGCTTTCCTTGAACCAGATTGGGTAGCGTCTGAACCTCTGCCGCGATTGACGAGAAGTCTTACAAGTTACGGTTACGTCTGGTAGGGTGCGTCGTGGTGCCGTTGCTAAGCTGTTAGTGTTACAGGATAAGGCGCAGCAAATGAGGAAATGGTTCAGCGTACTCGTGTTAGCGGTTGGGGTGTCGCTGGCACAGAAAGCCGAAGCACAGAGTTTTTCTGATGCTCCTGATACTGTGCAGAAAATGTTGAGGGCGTGTGATTTACATAGAGCTATCTCAGATCACGGGGCCAAGTATGCGTTTTGCAAGGGAATGGCCCGTGGCATTTTCAGGGTGATGTATCTAATCATGTCTGACCCTCTTCGTCTATGCGGTGCGAAAGACCTTACCGGCAGGCACATCGTCCAGATCTTCACCAACTGGGCTAAGACAAATCCAGAGTATTGGCACGTCATACCGGAAGAAGGGTTCATATTGGCACTGCGAGAGGCATACCCCTGCAAGTAGCACATCGTTGTACGGGGTTTCTTAGGGTTTCCCGAAAGCCTTTTAAGGGGCAAAAGTAAGGGAAAGACAGCTCACCCAACGAATAAGAAAAACACCAAGATAATTACAAACGGTTGACATCTACTCGAAGCGGAAATGGAAGCTAAAATTGTCTGAATAGTTCTTCGGACGGATGCGCCGGCGTTGCGGCGTTTGCACCTGGTAGGCAAGACCGTTCTTGTCGGCGTACGCGATGGCGCCTTCCTTAGTGGCAAATCTGAGATGCACCTGCTGGCGGGTATCGCCCGAACCTATCCATCCCATCAACGCATCGGCGCGTTGCGGTTCGGCGGGTTCAAACTCCAAAACCCATTTCTTGGTGTTGTTGCGACCTGACTGCATGGCCGTCTTCGCCGGTTGGAAAATCCGTGCCTCGGTCATAGCCACCCCTTATCACTGGTAAAAATGGTCGGGGAGACTGGATTCGAACCAGCGACCCTCTGCTCCCAAAGCAGATGCGCTACCAGGCTGCGCCACTCCCCGCATACTTAAAGTCACTGTCTTAGAGGTTTTTCCATGTATCGACTGTGTTCCGTACGCCTCTATGCCAACACCTCAGTCAACACGCGACATCTCTAGGCTGCGCCCTTCTGAAGTGCGGAAAGTGATACTCCTCCCGGCCCGATCCTGCAATACCGGGGGTTGAGAAGAGGAATTGACCATCGTCCATTGTCGAAATACGACCCTATTGTTTGCGAGTTTAAGTACCGTTCCGCACTCTATCAGGCGTTCTGTTTAGGCCGATGAATCGGCACACACACAATAATTAGAGTGACGGGAACAAAATTCTCATCATTCGCAGTACCCCGGCAGCTTGATTTGTGACCGGGCGGCCTTTGTCTCAGCTGCCCTATACTTCCCGCCCGAGAATCTTGGGCAGTCGAGCGCAAGACCGGCCGCAACAACTGCAGCGCCGATGTCCCTGTCGCTAAGGTAGCAAGTGCCCACAAAACGGTCATAAGATTTGTCGCCGTTTAGCTCGCATCGAACCAACTTACCGTAGACCAGTTCAACCATGAACATCCGAGACTTTGGCCCCAGCAGCTCTTGCAGTTCCGGCGCTGAAACGCCGTTCAGCCGGATTGGAATTTTGCCAACTTCAACCGTGTCGCCGTCGCGGACCTTTGTGACGTTACCGGTGAGCAGAGTTGGGTCGGCGGATGCGATCGTGGGGGCGTTGGAGGCAACCAGGGCGATGAGGGCTGTTGCCACTTGACGTGGTCGGATCATTCCTCTGGCGGCAGCACTTCTTGAATGCACACGTCGTCGATCAGAGCCCCTCTTCCAATATCCTCAAGATGCAGCCGCTTCTCTTCATTGGGAATGTGCGCGCCGATGCCATTCGTCATCGCCAAGACTACAGAACGATCGCTCATGTCGAGCCAGTAGCCGCGTCTTACCAGCTTGTCATCGGCGTCACGGGCAAACGGGTCGTCTGGATTTGATCCAAGGTCGGGTTTGTAAAAGTTGGACATGGTGAAGCCTCTCAAGATCATATCAGGCCGGATGTGGGGCATGTTAATTCATATGTTAAGATGCGTAAGGCCCTAATCCTGGGAGTTTAAGAAATTTGCTCAACGAGAGAAAGTTGGATCGAGAAACCGAATGGCAACACAATCAACGCAATGCTGCTTAACAGTGAAGAGATTTCTTGACCCATGGTGCCACTCTAGCAGGATTCGTCCGGTTATGTTTCGGTTCGGCTTGCCTCTATATGTGTTCTGTGTCTAACTTTTTCTCCAAATAAAGGGAATACCGGGACATACCGAAGCAGCAGATGAAGAAAAATAAAGCAATAAAGAAGTAGACTTCTCGTGCTAACCCCGCCCATACGGCATCGGCCAAGGAAGCCCTACCGATACCCAGTGGGTCAAGCATACCTATTATCAGTACTAGGGTGGTGTCCTTATAAAGCCCTATAAAAGTATTGACGATACCAGGAATTGAAATCTTCAACGCCTGAGGAAGGATAATCAGAAAATGAGCTTTAAAATAGGTCAATCCAAGCGAATCAGCGGCTTCATGTTGTCCGTTAGGGATCGCCTGTAATCCGCCACGCACAACTTCCGCAATGTAACCCGATGAAAATAGCGTCACCATGATAAGTACCCTTAATAGCAGGTCGAACATCGTGCCTGGCGGTAAGAAATAATTGAGCATCGTCGAAGCGATGAACAGCAGGGTAATCAAGGGTACGCCGCGGATAAATTCGATGAACAAGACACAAATAACGCGCAGAACCGGCATCTTTGATCGGCGTCCGAGAGCTAAAATAACACCGATTGGGAGTGAAAATGAGATGCCAGTTACGCCAATAATGAGCGTTAGCATGATGCCGCCGAATTGGTCGGTTTCGACAGGCGTAAGACCGAACCCTCCCACCAGGAGCCAGCCTGTAATGAAAGGGAATGCGACAGTGTACAGAAGACCGAATTTCCTACCCGGCATTCTATCGTGAAGCACAGGTACGATTGCTATTATTAATAGTATGAAAGATATGTTCACTCGCCAACGCGACGCTTCTGGATAAAAACCGTAAACAAAGAGCCCTAAGCGGTCTTTGATGAAGGCCCAGCAAGCAGCACTCTCTGGCACCTCCATTTTACTCCAACATTCTTTTCGAGACGCCGCGCTCCATACCGAATCAAAAAAGATCCACTCTAATAAAGGCGGTATCAACGACCAAAGGAACCAAATCGCCAAGAAGGTCATAATGATGTTGAATGGAGACGAGAATAGGTTCTGTATCATCCATCCGATCACACCGACTTCAGTACGTGGGGGTGGCAATGACGGATGTTTACCAGCTTCATATGTTTCTGCCATATTAGCCATGGATCATCTCTCTACCAGAGCCGTTTTTTTGTTATACCAGTTCATAAAACCTGAGATCAGCAAGGAAACGACAAGGTATGTAAGAAGGACAATAATCATCGTCTCCATCTCCTTGCCCGTCTGCATCAAGGTAATGCCACCAACCGTTGCAACTACGTCCATGTAGCCGATAGCGATCGCCAATCCAGAATTCTTGGTAAGATTCAAATACTGGCTCGCCAGCGGTGGCACTATGACCCTTAACGCTTGCGGGAGAATGATTAATTGCAAAGTTCTATTTGGCCGAAGACCAACTGCATAAGCAGCCTCGGTCTGCCCTTTACTAATTGCGAGTATGCCGGAGCGTACAATCTCAGCGATGAAACATGATGTATAATAGGAAAGAGCTAGCCAAAGAGCGATGAATTCGGGGTTTATCGATAGCCCACCCTTGAAATTGAAACCTTTCAGTGCTGGAACACTCCATGAAAGCGGCATCCCCATGGCTAAAAATGCAAGCGTAGTAGCGCCCACAACAATTCCAGAAGATACCCAGAATATTGGATAAACATGACCTGTTTCATCTTGAATTTTTTTTGCCCAGCGCCGGAAGATAATTGCTAGTATGATGGAGCTTAAAAACGCTGCAGCAACAACCCAAGACCCAGATTCCCAAATGGGTTTAGGGACAAACACTCCCCTATTGGTTAGAAAGAAAGAGTCGGCAAAATCTACAGCCCTCTTTGGCACAGGTAAGTGGATTACGACGAGTCCATGAATAAAGAGGATGTGGAGAAGAACAGGGACGTTACGCGTGAACTCTAAAAAACAATATACAATTCGGTTTATAAGCCAATTTTTGGAAAGTCTGAGGATCCCCATAGTAAAACCCAGGATTGTGGCAAGAACGATCCCGCATATTGCAACAAGTAGGGTATTTAGAATCCCTACCACTGCAGCACGGAGATGAGTGGATCTCGAACTGTACTCAATAAATGGGGAAAACGTTATGTCGTAAGCAGCAGGATGCAGCAAAAAGTTGAAACTAAATTCTTTCCCTACTGCGGCAAGGTTGATCGCGACGTTGCGGAGAATTAGCGCCAAGGCAGCGAATACAACTGTCAGTGTGACGATTTGAATGATTACGGATCGGGCCTCCTGGTTGCTCCAAAGTCTAGCAACCAAGTTGCGCTTGTCAGAACCGGTTTCAAAAGCAGCAGCCATAATAACGACGTTTCTTTTTAGGAGGGCTCTTTCGTAATAATTAATGAAAGGGTAACCCGGCACCAATACCTATCATCTGCAAAGCAGTGCTATCCCCTCCAAACTTTTAATAATTGGTTACAAAAGTTGGTCAATGTAAACTTGATGAGACAGCCCCCAAGCCTCCATTGGCTTGGGGACCGAACTTCATAAATTAGTCTATCATTCCAGTTTTTAGCGGAATGGCGGTGAATATTGGAGGCCACCTCTGGTCCATAGGTCATTTAGACCGCGAGCGAGCCCAATTGGTGTGTTCTTGCCAATATTACGTTCAAAAATTTCACCGTAATTACCGACTTGTTTGATTATTTTATATGCCCAGTCCTTGCTTAGTCCTAGTTCTTCACCCTGGCTGCCTTCGACACCGAGTAACCTCAGGATTTCAGGGTCTTTGGAGCTTTTCATCTTATCAACGTTAGCTCGTGTGACGCCCTTTTCCTCAGCTGTTACTGTTGCGTTTAAGACCCAAGTGATAATATCGGACCACTGGTCGTCACCATGACGTGTTGCTGGACCAAGTGGTTCTTTCGATATGATTTCGGGCAGGAGCATATGATTGTCTGGATCAGAGAACGTTGACCGTGTTGAGGCCAGGCCAGATGCATCCGTTGTGTAAACATCGCACCGTCCAGAAATATAGTTCTGGCGAGCTTCATCATTGGTTTCAATAGTCACAGCCTCGTATTTCATGCCATGAGCATGGAAATAATCAGCCAAGTTTAATTCGGTCGTTGTACCGGTCTGGATACAAACCGATGCACCATCAAGGTCTTTGGCACTCTTTACACCCAGTTTTTTTGGCACCATAAAGCCTTGGCCATCATAGTAATTTACACCGTGAAAGCGAAGCTTCACACCGACGTCGCGCGAAAAGGTAATCGTTGTGTTGCGCCAAAGAACATCACCCTCACCCGCGTTAAGTTTTGTGAAACGAGTTTTACCCGTTGAGGTAACGGCTTTAATCTTGCTTGCGTCGCCGAGGACGGCAGCCGCAGTTGCACGGCAGAACTCTATGTCAAAACCTTTCCAAACTCCGCTCTTATCAGGATACGCGAAACCGGCAATACCTGTACTAACGACGCAGCGCAGCACGTCGCGTTTTATTACGTCTTCAAGCGTTCCTGCCGCCGCCATTCCGGCGCCGACTGAGAAAAAAACTGCAGTCACTGCAGTCAGTACTCCAAACTTTTTCTTCATGAGACAACTCCCTAGCATTGCGTTTGGCTGCTAATACTGCAGCTTTTTTTATTGGTTAAACCGATCAACCGTTACACAGTTTTGCTCGTGGAACAAGGGTAAAACCCATACTAAAATGTTGAGAAACCCTGGGTGTTTGGCGAGTGTTAATCGTGTCTTCTGAAAATGTATTTTCAGTATACTGCCGAGCTGTAAAGTCCCGACCTTGTGTGGCACCCTGTAGTAAGATTTCCAGAACCGGTGGTCCGATGTTTAGAGCCTGATCCGGGCAGTATCGCCGGCCAAATGCTTTTGCTGGCCTCAAAAAATTTCTGCGACCAAGTTTAATAGAAGCCATCCGCGACGGTGTCGGGACGGCATAGTACGGCGATGCTCTCTCTTCTAAGCAACCTTCAAGCACGATGCGGGTTCTCTTCTCAGCCGAATACCGCTTGTGTGTTCTGTGGCGAATGTTCCAAATCTCTATCCCAGCGGGGCCTTTTTCGCTCTCGACCTCTGTGGCAAAAAAACATCCACTCACAGCGGTCCGAAGAGGGTTACAAAAACTGGGTTATGGTTGAGTTTTTCAAAGACCACAGCCATTTTCCAGGTCCAACCACTCTCGGATAATTCGATGTGAAAAGAGTAATTCTATATACTCTTGTCACGCAGGGGGCTTTCCCACATCCTTGCCGTGGTGAATTTTTTGACCTAACTCTGTTTAAGTAATCTAATTTGAATCTTATTCGGCCATTTCATTTAAGTGTTCCTGACCAAACCCTGGAGCATATTCGTTCGCGTGTTGCCGACTATCCATGGTATCGAATGGCTAATCTTGAGGGGTGGGAGCCGGGCGCGAACCTCGACTACATGAAAGAGCTTTGCACCTATTGGGTCGACGAATTCGATTGGCGCGCCGAGGAAGCCGCCATCAACCAGCTTTCCCATTTTCTGGCGCCGGTAGATGGCATCGATGTCCATTTTATCCATGAGCAAGGTAGCGGCTCGACACCCATGCCGCTGGTCATCAGTCATGGCTGGCCGGGGTCGGTCGTCGAGTTTCTTGGTTTCATCGAACCCCTCGCCCACCCGGAACGCTTTGGTGGTAACCCCGCTGACGCCTTCACCGTTATCGCACCGTCGTTGCCGGGCTTTGGGTTTTCGGGAAAGCCTGACCGCCCCATAGGCCCGCGCAGGATGGCGGAGATCTTCAATGAGTTGATGACAGATGTGCTCGGATACGACAATTACCTGGCGCAGGGGGGCGACTGGGGTGGAGCCATCTCATCATGGCTCGGGTACGACCACGCTCCGGCCTGTCGCGCTATCCATATTAACATCATGACCATGCGGCATCCAGGCGGCCCGGTAGGCTCCGAGGAGCAGGCCTGGGCGGCACGCTTCGAACGTGAACAGATCATGGAGAACGGCTACAGGACGCAACAGGCGACGAAGCCACAAACCTTGAGCTACGCGATGATGGATAGTCCCGTCGGGGTTGCCGCGTGGATTATCGAGAAATTCAATTCCTGGTCTGATACTGCTGGCGATGATATAGAAAGCGTCCACAGCAAAGACGCGCTGCTCACCAACATTATGGTCTATCTCGTTACCGATACGTTTAATACGGCGTCGTGGATCTACTACGGTCGGCGTGAAGAGGGTGGCCGCGTGCTGTCGAGAGAAGGCCGGCGCGTCGAGGTGCCAACGGGATGTGCCCTGTTCCCGGCCGAGCTACTGTCGTGGCCGCCTCGCAGCTATGTTGAGCGGGTCTACAACGTCACTCACTGGACGGAAATGCCCCGGGGCGGTCATTTTGCCGCCATGGAGCATGCCGACCTTCTACTTGAAGATATCAGGGCCTTCGCTCGTTCTATTCGTTAATACACTTCCAAATGCTAAACCTATCGCTTGGCGTTGGCACCTTTGCGTGCAACTTCTGGTAACAATCTAATTGCTGGTTGCCGTAATTGAACTGAACCATTGTAAGTGTTAGTGCGTGACCGGCTCTACGGTCCATCAGGACCATAGCCGAATGGAGTTGGACGTTGGGGCATCTAATTTGGAAATTGGATCGCGCTAAAAATCGTAGAACGTGGTGACTATTCTAACTGGGAATAACTTAGTGTACCGTTGAAATACCACGTACTATACCCCTTGGAAAAATGGATCGGCGTCGCGTGTCCTTATACCCGCAACCCCAGGAAATTGTATATGATTCAAAGCCGAACCTTGCTAAACAGGCTCACGAACGCATTATTGGCTTAATCCTAAATGGAGGATTTTCAACAAGCTTTCTACTACACGAACGTAAGCGTGCCGAATTCCTCAAGATTTCCCGTACGCCTGTGCGCGGTACCCTAATGTGGTGGCGACTGGAGGAGTGGTGGGCGTAGACAGGGGTGTCGGTTGACGGTGTGGTAGATACATGGGTCGAAAATGATGGAATTTATGCACGTGCTCGGGGGTGTTGGACATGTTCCGCGCCGGGCCAACGTTGCAGCATCGGGTCTCAGCGTTTCTTCTATGGTATAATCAGGCACCGACATCAACGCCATATACCAGATTCACAAAATCATTAAATCAAGAGTTTGGCATAAAAATCCTCTTCTATGCAGTCCCCTAAATGGCAGCACAGCTAAAAAATAAAGGGAATGGTATGAAGCTTTTGGTTATCAATCCAAACACATCAAGAAGCGTCACAGACAAAATTGCGGTCGTGGCAAATTCGGTCGTTGCAGAAGGGACTGAGATTGAGTTCGTTACCGCAAGTTACGGCGTTCCTTACATCGCCACCCGGGGAGAGGCCCTAATAGGAGGGCGGGTGGCTCTTGAAATTCTGGCTGAGCGAGAGACCGAATTTGATGCAGCAGTCATTGCCGCGTTCGGCGATCCCGGGCTTGGGGCTATACGTGAAATGATGTCAATACCAATCGTTGGCTTAACTGAAGCATCCATCCTTATGGCGTGCCCTTTGGGACGGACTTTTTCAGTCGTGTCGTTTTCTTCACGTCTGGAACCTTGGTACCGAGAAAGCATTGAATGGCATGGATTGTCCAACCGCCTTGCAAGTATTCGAATGCTCAATACAAAAGTTTCTGATGTCGCTCAAGTGCAAGAAGAAAATGAAGATTTGCTTGTCGACCTAGCGAGCATTGCCGTTGAAGAAGACGGGGCCGAAGTTATTATTTTGGCTGGCGCGCCTCTCGCCGGGCTTGGATTTAAGGTTCGTAATCGCATTCCCGTTCCTGTTGTAGAAGGGGTAGCGGCAAGCGTAAAAATGGCCGAAGGACTGGTTGCTCTTCGTCCCCGCAAAGCTATCTTTGGGTCGTTCCGCCAGCCTGCTCTAAAAACAGCAACGGGCCTTTCAGCAGCATTGACTAAATTGATTGAATACGGACCCGATTAATTCTAAAGCGATTTTTAACCTTACAGAAATCAATAAATTACTCGTTGACGCGGCAATTGGACAGTGTCTACATGGTTTCAATCTCTACAATTTAAGTATTTAGCCTGATAGGAGAGGATCATGTTCAGACACAGAAAATCACTCAAAGCAGCTCTTGTTGGTGCAGCCATAGCGCTAGCAAGTGGATCTGCAGGTGCGGTCGACTGGATAATGGCTTCTGGGTATCCAGCCAGTAATTTTCATACGCAAAATATCCAAAAGTTTATTGACGAGGTAAAGGCAACAACCTCAGTTAATATTAGTCTTAATCCAAACGATACGTTGATTAAGCTCGATGCAATAAAAACTTCACTTCAGCGTGGTCAAATACCTATAGGTGAAATCCGGCTTGGTATCTACGGAAACCAAGATCCAATGTATATTCTAGCTGGATTACCGTTTATTGCGCCAAACTATTCAACGGCCTGGATGCTTAAAGATGTTATGCGGGAATATATCGATAATGCCTTTAAGAACATGGGCTTGCGGGTATTATATTATACTCCGTGGCCAGGTCAGGGCTTTTACACAAAATTTCCTGTCAAGAGCACTGCCGACTTTAAGGGTAAGAAGCTTCGTATTTATTCAACGGCAACCCAAAAGATGGGAGAAATGCTTGGGTTCAATGCAACAATATTGCCTTTTGCAGAAATTCCGCAGGCGTTTTCTACAGGTCTAATTGAAGCTTTGTTTACCAGCCCACAAACTGGAATAGATATCCAAGCTTGGGATAATACCAAACACTTTACCTATGCAGGTGCCATTTTCTCGAAGAATGCTGTTGTGGTTGGTGAAAAATATTTCTCTGCCCTATCAGCTAAGGACCAGTCTAATATGCTTGCTGCGGCTGCAAAAGCTGAGTTAAGGGGCTGGGAAATGAGTGCAGCAACCACAGCAGCCCAAATGGCAATTCTGAAAAAGAACGGCATGACTGTTGCTAATGCTCCTGAATCAGTACTCGCTAGAATGAAAGAAATCGGAAAAGAAATGATGAAAGGCTGGCGTAAAGATGCGAGCCCTGAGGCAAATGCGGTTCTTGACCGGTATATCGCTCTTCAGTAGTTCATAGAAAATAGGGGTGTAGCGCAATATGGCTCTACACCCCTTTTGAAATATCAAGAAAATTTACTGAGCATCTCTATGAGACGGTTTCTCGACACTTTGTACCGGACCAGCGGGTATGTAGCCGCGTGCTGCATGGTGGCTATTGGCCTCACCATTATCGCGCAGATTTGCGGTCGATTTGTTGGAATAGCAATAGACTCAACGGAGACAGCGGGTTTCAGCCTTGCAGGCCTGACTTTTTTCGGGCTCGCATACACCTTTCGACAAGGGGAACACATTCGCGTGACCCTTTTTTTGCGACTTATCAGAACACCATTTAGAAAATTTGTTGAGTTGTTCACAATTGGGTTTTGCATAGTTTTTATTGGTTACCTGACTTATTGGGCATTTGATTTTGTGTATTTTTCACACAAATTTGGCGACATAAGCCCTGGTCTTCTCGCAATTCCTTTTTGGATTCCTCGCCTCGCAATGGCGTTGGGTTCGTTTATATTTTTGACGGCGCTGATAGATGAATTTGTATCTGTAGTCTTAGGTGCAAAACCGAGCTATGAGGCAAATGCGTCTCCCGTCTATGAAACGTCAACCGAACAACAACAAATTGTTGAAGACTGATGGAAGCGGGAACATTATCAATAATCCTTTTTGCTACCCTTCTAGGGTTGCTGGCGACAGGTATCTGGGTAGGGCCTGTACTTCTCGCGGTTGGGTTTATAGCTATTGAGTTTTTCACCCCAGCTCCGGTCGGATCTTTACTCGCTAGTACGGTGTGGGATGCAAGCTGGAATTGGGCTTTGACGGCATTACCTTTATTTGTGTGGATGGGTGAAATTTTATTCCGAACACGTCTTTCATCTGACATGTTCA
>CAYXUT010000076.1:0-12254 GCA_964468005.1 uncultured Magnetovibrio sp.
CGGGAATGACGGTAGGAGCGTGAGATGATTAAATCCATGCGGCGACGGTCGTAAAGATCAGGTGGCAGATGATGACCGCAGCGTAAGCTTGAACTAGTCTTTCTTACTGGCCTCTTCTGGCGCGGCGAATGCGACTTCGATGCGTCTTGCCAGTGGTGAGGGCTCGATTAGCGTTACCTTGAATTTCATGCGCTTGCCGGCGGGCAGTTCGCTTTTCAGTGGCGCCGCGACGGAATGTTGGACCTCACGATTTTCGCCATCTAACAGCGCCGCCTTGATCAATGGGACAGGGCGGGTGTCCTCGGAAACGTTGGTGATAACCCCGGTCACGATCAGCGCTTCCTTGCCCCGGCTGGTGCCGCGCGTTGGCTTGGCATTGCCGATCTTTAGCCCAGCCCCCAGTTTCTCGCCCAGCCCGATCATTTCGTAGATGCTCTTGGTAAGCGGCATCAGGTCCGTGATGAACCCGCGTGCGAACACTAATGTCGCTAGCAGGACAATTAGAAACGCGAAGACGCCAATAATGATAGTCTTGAACAGGCTTCGCGGTTTCTTTTTTGCATCTTCATCGCTAGCACCGGGCGTGAAAACGTTGGGGATCGGGTCCGGTTCAGGCAGGTCGTCAAAATCTAGATCGGGAACTACCTCGTCATCGTCATCATCATCATCGGGCGCGCCATCAGAGATTGACCCGATTGGCTCGGGATCGTTGTCGCCAAATAAGGCATCTAGATCTTCATGGGAAAGCGATTAGCCTTCCTCGCCCTCGCCTCCTGCTTTGCTGTCGTCCGTCTCCTCGGGCTCGCTCCCTGCTTTATCGTCGGTGGCTGGAACGGCATCGAAATCCGGTTCTTCGAGTTTCGGTTCATGCTCGGGGATCGGTTGCGCGTGGCCAGCCTGCGGCATCGTTTTAGGTGCCATGGCGGACTGTGTGCCTGGCGCCATCATTGCTGGCTGCATCGCCATGGCCGGTTGTTGCGGCGCCATGGGTGGCGGTGGCGGCGAAACGACAGGTTTTTGAAACCACGAATGACCGCAGTTGAAACAACGGCTGTTGCGACCGGTGCCCAGCAGAGCGGGCCGGATATTATAGCGCGTGATGCAATTTGGGCAGATGATAATCATTTATAGGCGGCGCCTTGTACGGTTGTATCATTTATAAGATTTGCAAGAATCGAACGCAACCCGCTCTCTGACATCGTTGAATTTTTGTTGCGCCCTGGACGCGGAGCCATCGGTCATGCCATTGTATCTCTTGATTCGCCACCGCTACGCAAGCGATGCCGGGTCGCGGGTCAGACAGTTGCAATCAGGGTTCGGCCAATGCGCGCAGACACGGTGAGTTCGGGGCACGAAGCCCCCATCGTTCGGTTCGAAAACGTCGGCCTGCGCTATGGTCTGGGCCCGGAAGTTCTGCAGGACGTGACTTTCTCCCTAGCCCCCGGCTCTTTTCATTTCCTCTTGGGTGAAAGCGGTGCCGGCAAGTCCTCTTTGCTAAAATTGATCTATTTGGCGTTGCGCCCATCGCGAGGATTAATCTCACTTTTCGGTAACGACATAGCGACAACGATGCGCGACGCACTGCCCGCGCTTCGTCGCCGTGTCGGGGTCGTCTTTCAGGAGTATCGTCTGCTTAACCACTTGTCCGCATTTGATAATGTGGCGTTGCCGCTGCGCGTCGCCGGGGTAAAACGGGCCGAGGTCGAGATGCATGTTTCTGAACTTCTGGCCTGGGTTGGCCTCAAGGATCACATGGGATCCAGGCCGCCGACGCTATCGGGCGGACAACAACAACGAGTTGCTATTGCGCGCGCCGTGATCTCCAGACCGCGTTTGCTGTTAGCGGATGAACCAACCGGTAACGTTGATGATGCCATGGCCTACCGATTGATCCATTTGTTCGAGGAGTTGAATAAACTCGGCACCACCATCGTTATCGCTACTCACAGTCAGCATCTTGTCGACCGCCTAGGCCACGGCAGCCTAGCCCTTGAGGACGGTCATGTAACCACCGTCGAAGCGAAGCAAGCACCAGCACTTAAGGAAACCACTGAGCCCGCCCCGTCGCCGTCGGACAAGAAAGGCGGCAAGCATGAAAAACCGGCACGTCTGGGCCGCGTTTCGGAAAGTCGGAGCGGGTCAGCGCCTGAAATTGATCCCGATTCGCTCGGTGAGAAGAATTCTCTGTGATCCGTTTGCGCTCCGATTTGCCGCTTGACCGTGACCAACTCAGCCGCTTCCTGCCATGGCTGATCGCCTTCATGGTGTTCCTTTCGGTGATGGCGGTTGCTGGCATGTTGGTGCTCAATGCGACCGCTTCGAAATGGGATCGTGGCGTGCGCGGCACCATGACCGTGCAGGTGATCCCGACCGATGACGAATCCGAGGATGAGCAGCGCCTCAACGCGATACTGACAGGACTTGCTACCTCACCGGAGATTGCGCGGTACGATTCCATGGATGATAGCCGTCTGATCCGTCTCCTTGAACCGTGGGTCGGCGACGTAACGGGCAGCAGTGAATTGCCACTCCCGAGATTAATCGATGTCGAATTAAAGCCAGCCGCCGTCTTGACGGCTGATGCGCTGCTTAAGCGCCTATCTGAGAAAGCCAACGGCATCAGTATCGATGACCACCGGGTTTGGCTTGACCATCTAGTGCGTCTGATCGAAACCTTCGAGATTTTGGCACTGGTGGTATTGTTGTTTATCGTTCTGGCGACCATTGGCACCATTATTTTTACCACTCGGACCGGGCTTGCCATCCACCGCGAGGCGATTGAGGTGTTGCACCTGATCGGCGCCCACGATGCCTATATCGCGCGCCAGTTCGCGCGCCGTGCTTTCGGCCTGGGGCTCAGCGGAGGTGTGGTTGGGCTAGTTTTGGCGTTGCCGACGCTTTGGGGGTTGACGCATCTGGCACGTAGCCTAGATGATAAGTTGTTGCCAAATATCGCCTTCGGTCCCATGCATTGGGGATTGTTGGTGGCGTTGCCGGTGGGGGTTTCGTTGGTGGCCATGGTGACGGCGAAGATCACCGTGATGAGAACTCTGGAAAGGATGTTGTAGGGGTGGTGCGAAGAAACAAGCGCCAGCGCGGCCTGTTCTGGGTTAATCTGACGGTGATGGTGGCTTTTCTGTTCGGGCTGTGGATCGTTGGCTTGATACGTTATGCCGGCGATATTCCGGGCAAGGTGATCGATGCAACAACATCCACCGATGCCATCGTTGTACTCACCGGCGGCAGCGGCCGACTCAATGCGGGGCTTGATCTTTTGTCCAAGGATTTTGCCGGGTTGATGTTCGTCTCCGGCGTGTACCGCGGCATTGATGTCAGGAAACTCCTGCAAGTGACGCGGCGCGATCCATTAGGGCTAGAAAAACGCATCAGCATCGGCAACGCCGTCAATACTCGGGAAAATGCTGAGGAAACCGCCAAGTGGGTGCGCCAGAAGGCTATTAAATCGCTCAGGCTAGTGACCGCGGCCTATCATATGCCGCGCTCGCGCCTTGAGTTTGCCAATGTCATGCCAGGCGTCGAGATCGTTCCCCATCCGGTATTTCCCGAGCACGTCAAACAGAACGAATGGTGGGCTTGGCCGGGTACGGCGGCGTTGATGGCAAGCGAGTACAACAAGTACCTGATGGGCTGGGTGCGCCTCCGCACTAATTACATGTTCAGCCGAACGCCGAAACCGAAGAAGAAGTAGCGCCGGCATGCGTGAAATTCGGTCGATCATCGGCTCTGGCCTCTACAATTGCGTATTCATCGGCTGGACCGCCGTCAGCGTCACTATCATGACCCTGTTCTTGCCGTTTCCGCGCCCAGTCATGCAGCGCGCCGTCAAGACTTGGGCCTGGTCGCAGCACTGGGCGTTGAAACTTTTGGTCGGCCTTAACTTTGAGATTAGAGGGTCAGAAAACATCGTTAATGGTGCGGCCATCTATTCGTGTAAGCATCAGTCCGCCTGGGATACCTATTTCTTCTATCTGTTATTTAGCGATCCGTCTTATGTGCTGAAGAAGGAACTGGTGCGTATTCCCGTGTGGGGCTGGATGGCGAGGAAATGCGCCGCCATTTCCATCGATCGCGATGGCGGCATCAGAGCCCTGAAGACATTGGTTCGCGAGGTAAAACAGAGGCTTTCCGACAACCGGCCGGTAATTATCTTTCCGGAAGGCACGCGCACCCAGCCGGGCGTCCAGCAGCCCTATCATCCGGGCATCTCGGCACTCTATTTGCAGTGCGATGCCCCAGTGATACCGGTGGCTTTGAACTCGGGACTGTTCTGGGGCCGGCGAAGCTACCGTAAAAAGGCCGGGCGCATCGTCATCGAGTTCCTGCCCGCCATATCGCCTGGTATGAAACGTAAACCCTTCATGGAAGCGCTTGAAAGAGCGATCGAGGATGCGTCGCTGCGTCTGGCCGAAGAAGGGATTGAGCGCTACCCCCACACCCGATCAGCCTGGGCCGGCGGGAGAGAAGACGCTACGGGCGCAACGCACTCCGCCGAACTTACTGTGGACTGATTTGTGGATAACCGTTTTTCGGTTTGTGTGAGTCACTACGTTAAATTTACAACACCTTGGATTCGCATCGGTTTTTTTGGTCGACGGGATAACCTTTGGGGCCGATTGGGGAAACATAAAGAGAACAAACATTGACGGTTTTTGTCTAAAAGCGTAAATTCCATGGAAAATAAAAGCTCTAGCTTATAGGAGTTGCGCTGTTTACAAGCTGTTTCGGGCCTATTCCATTTTCTGAACGATTGGTCCGGGTTTTGCGTCGACCACGATATTGTCAGGAGGCTGGATGTTCGATCTGTTACCCGTCTCCCAGCAGATTTGGGATATGAAATATCGCCTAAAGGGCGTTGATGGCGAGCTTGTGGATAAAACGGTGCAAGACACTTGGTGTCGGGTCGCGGGCGCTTTGGCCGCCAACGAAGAAGACCCATGCTATTGGGAACAAGTGTTTTTTAAGGCCATGGACGGCTTCAAGCTATTGCCCGCCGGGCGCATCATCTCCGGCGCCGGTTCGGCGCGCAATGTCACGTTGTTCAATTGTTTCGTTATGGGTGATATCCCCGACGACATGAGCGGTATCTTCAACAGCCTTAAGGAAGCCGCTCTGACCATGCAACAGGGCGGCGGCATCGGTTACGACTTCTCGACGCTGCGTCCCAAGGGCGCGGTAGTCAAGGGCGTCGGGGCAGATGCGTCTGGGCCGTTGTCGTTCATGGATGTCTGGGACGCCATGTGCCGCACCATCATGAGCGCCGGTTCCAGGCGCGGCGCCATGATGGCGGTGATGCGCTGCGACCACCCCGATATCGAGGGCTTTATTGAGGCCAAGCGCGAGCCTGGTAGACTTAGGATGTTCAATCTTTCGGTGCAGGTCACCGATAAGTTTATGGAAGCGGTGAAGTCCGACGCGTCCTGGGAATTGACCTTCGATGGCATGACTTACGACAGCCTGCCAGCGCGCGAACTCTGGGACAAAATTATGCGTGCTACCTATGCCTACGCCGAACCCGGAGTGATCTTCATCGACCGCATCAACACTCGAAACAATCTTCACTACTGCGAAACGATTCACGGCACCAATCCTTGTGGCGAGCAACCCTTGCCCCCTTATGGTGCATGCTTGCTGGGCTCGGTCAATTTGGCGAGACTGGTCGAGGAGCCTTTTGCCGACGGGGCTAGGCTAGACCTCGATAAACTCGACGAAATCGTGGCGCCGGCGGTTAGGATGATGGACAACGTCGTCGACGTTTCCAATTTTCCGCTTGACGAACAGCGCCACGAGGCACTTGCCAAGCGCCGCATTGGGCTCGGCATCACCGGGCTTGCCGACGCGCTGATCATGTGCGGCGCACGATACGGCGGCGCGCGCGCTGTCAATCTAACCGAGACTTGGCTCAAGCGCCTGCAGCGCGCCGCCTATATCGCGTCTGTCGAGCTTGCCAAGGAGAAGGGTGCCTTCCCGCTGTTCGACAAAGAAAAATACCTCGCTGGCGAAACCATCCAAGGTCTCGACATGGACATCAAGGAAGCGATCCGAAAACACGGTATTCGCAACGCGCTACTCACCTCCGTCGCCCCAACCGGCACCATTTCGCTGTTCGCCGATAATGTTTCGTCGGGCCTGGAGCCGGTGTTTTCTTTCGCCTATAGCCGCCATGTGCTGATGCCGGATGGCACCCGCCGCGAGGAAGAGGTTTCAGACTATGCCTATAGGCTCTACCGCTGGATCAAAGGTGAAAAAGTACCGCTGACGGACGCTTTCGTTGATGCCCAGGACTTGAGCCCACATGATCACCTGGTGATGCAGGCCACCGTGCAGAAATACATCGACAGTTCGATTTCGAAGACCATCAACGTACCGGAAAGCATCGAATTCGACGATTTCAAGGACATCTACGCTCAGGCCTTCGATCTTGGCTGCAAGGGCTGCACCACGTATAGGCCGAACGATGTAACCGGTGCTGTGTTGGAAAGGAAGGACGCCAATAAAGCTGCCAATGACGCCGAGCCCGAATTGCCGTTGGAACCGCCGGCCAAGACCATCAAGCCTTTGGACGTCGGCGATGCCGGTGCGGTAACGCATCTCTACAAGCCCTTGGACCGGCCGGGCCAACTGCCGGGGCGTACTTATAAACTCCGCTGGCCGGACAGCGACCACGCCATCTACATCACGCTCAACGATATCCTTGATGACACCGGGCGTATCCGGCCATTCGAGATCTTTATCAATTCCAAGAATACCGAGCACTATGCCTGGACCGTAGCGCTAACGCGAATGATATCGGCGGTGTTCAGGCGTGGCGGTGATATTTCCTTCGTGGTCGAGGAACTTAAAGCGGTGTTTGACCCGCGCGGCGGACAGTGGATGAACAGCAAGTACGTGCCGTCCCTACTGGCCGCCATCGGTGGCGTCATCGAGGATCATCTGATTGCTATCGGATTTTTGAACGCACCCGGCGAACTAGCCGACCCCGGCGCAGCGGAAGCACAGGTGGTGATGCTGGTTGGCGGCGGACCAGAAGGCAGGGGCCAAGATTTCGCAAACAATGAGACCCAGGATCCCGCAAAGAAAAGCCCCTTCCGTCAATGCCCAAAATGCGCTCAGGCCAGCTTGATCCACCAGGAAGGCTGCGACACCTGCACAAGTTGCGGCCATTCCAAGTGCGGATGAGTGGGCGGGTGTGGAACAACGCCTAAGCTTAGTATCGCTCTGCGTTGCTGGCGTTGCGGCAATGGCTCGCTGATCGACACCGCGGTAAATGCAGTGCTTGCGGAACTCGGCATGTGAGCCCGTAACCTACCATAATTTCACCTTTGGGCGATAGCTTTCGCAGCAGCCCATGCCACTGTCTCTCAAATTGTCCAACAGGTTGAGACCACCTTGCTGCTGTTTCTTGATTGCGCCGTAAGTTCATCGAATACCGGATGAGTTCCGGGACCTATAGTCTTGAAGTTACTCGGTAGTTTCAGAGTTTAGGGTATCGATACATTGCGGACCTCGGCGTTGCCGATGGCCTCTCTAGTGGACTAAGGATCGTGTCCTCTCCACCCACTAATGCGCCAACAGCGTCGGTGCCTTCTCAAGGACCTCGTTGAGGATGTGTTCGGCAGTTTTCATTTCACGCTTCATCTCATCGGTCAGGCGGTCTTTGTAGCTCTCGCCGTCGAGCATGGTCTGCGCGTCGTTCAGCACCCGAAGTTCGCGGAGGAACACCTCACGCGCGCCCAAAGGCATGTGTGGCTCCGACGAGATGACTGAAAGGAAAGCCAGCGCACCCTTCATGACAACTGACCAGATGGCGACCACCAGGTCGTAGAAATGTTCGCCCAGCTCGCTCTCTTCACCCTTTGGTACAGTTTTCAGCTTGCGCTCAATGAGGATCAGGAAGGTCATGCTTTCAGATGCCAGGTCTTGGAACGAGCGGAAGTCCTGAATCCCCAGAGTTTGGTCATTACGCTGAAGGTGCTCACATTTTTTCACGAGATCTGTGGCGCGGCCCTCAAGCGCTGAAATCAACCCCTCGACCTCGGCGCGTTTGGCTTCAAGTTTCTCAAGGGCCTCCTTCTCGGCTAACACGACACTCGGCCGCTTAGAGGCTTCATCTTCGTTCACGGAAATCGCTCCTTTTCCTACCTATCGGGCATCGCTCATAATTGCACCATAATTTTAGTGTGGTTATTTGTACATGTCTAAGACACGAGTGATAGGTGGTCCAATCCCCTGTGCGCCATCGGCACGTATGCAAACCAAGCCGCTTAGTGAATATTTGGCAATACGACTATCGTATCGTTGTCCTTGAGTTAGATCCCGCCTTTATGTCTCTGGTATTACATGGTAATGCCGTTATACAGCATCAACCAGCATTCGGAGAAAGATGCGCTTCGGAACCTCAATATCGGTGGCGATGACTTTGGCATGCGGGGGCGGGTGCTTAGTGAAGTGTGCCCAAAACTTGATCGTGATGCGTATTCATCGTCCGCGGGTAGGTCGCTGTAGCGGCAGTACATTTGATTGGAGCGACGAAATGGTTGGACTATTGCGGCGCCAGGTGGATTGACCAAGGGTCGCTCGACACTGAGACTGCATCGAAGGTCAAACCGATCGCGTCTAAGTAGAGTACTCTGCGCCACAGAACAGGCCATTCGTATCCATAGTGGTGCCAGCATTATGCGCGAGCACCCGGTCGGTTGCTTTCATCGCGAGGTCCTAGTCTATATCATCGTCGAGGGTACCAGGGAAGATCAATGCAACGTCATCGCCCGCAATCTTGGTTTGTAGATTTTAAAAAGCCTTTCACCTCGGGTGCACGGCGGCTATTTTCCGCAACCGGAATTGAACAGACACCCTGAGGAGATCGAACATGCCCGGCCCGCTGGATGGCATCCGCGTATTTGACCTGACCCGCATTTTGGCGGGGCCAAGCTGCACACAGATGTTGGCTGACCTAGGCGCCGATGTGATCAAGATCGAACGTTCTGGAACCGGTGACGACACGCGAAAATTTGCGCCGCCTTATATCAAGGATGCCGACGGTAACGAAACGTCGGAGAGCGCGTACTTCTGCGCAGCCAATAGGAACAAGCGCTCGGTCACCCTTGATATCTCCAAGCCGGAAGGTCAGGCTTTGGCCCGGCAGATAATCGCCAAATCCCAAGTCCTGGTGGAGAACTTCAAGACCGGCGGCTTGGCCAAGTATGGCCTCGCCTACGATGATCTCAAGGACGAGTATCCGGGCCTGATCTATTGTTCGATCACCGGATTCGGCCAGACCGGCCCCTATGCACTGCGCCCTGGGTATGATGTCCTGATCCAGGCGATGAGCGGCATGATGAGCGTCACCGGTGAGCCGCACGGCGAGCCGATGAAATCCGCTATTCCTGTGGCCGATTTGATGGCAGGCATGTACGCCGGCGTCGCTATCAACGCGGCGCTGCGCCACCGCGAAATCACGGGCGAGGGCCAGCGTATCGATATCAGCATGCTCGACGTCATGGTCGCTTTCTCCACCGTGCTGGGGATGAACTATCTTTCGACCGGCGAGGTGCCGAAGCGCCTCGGCAACCAGCACCCCAACATCGTCCCCTATCAAGCATTCAAGACCGGTGATGGCGACATGATCCTCGCTGTCGGCAACGATAGCCAGTTCCAGCGTTTTTGCGAAATCGCCGGCCGACCCGATCTCCCCGAGGATCCGCGCTTTGCCACCAATGGTGACAGGTTGAAGAACCGCGACGAGATCGTTCCCATCGTGCAGGAGTTGATGCTCCAGAAACCGACCGACTTCTGGCTCAAGGCGCTTGAGGAAAGTTCCATCTCCGGCGGCCCGATCAACAGGCTCGACCAGGTGTTCGCCGACCCGCACGTCAATGCGCGGGACATGAAGCTGGAAATGGACTATCCGGCAACAAACGGCGGCAAGGTGACACTGATCAACAGCCCCATGAGGCTTTCGGAGACGCCGACGGAAGCGCGCTTGGCTCCGCCCATGCTTGGCGAACACACCGATGAGGTGCTGAAAGATATGCTTGGTCTCGACGAAGCAAAACTCGAGCGGCTTCGCGGCAAAGGGATTATATAAGGATTGGTCCTTTGCACTCGCTTTAGCGGTTATTCATCAATTAAATTCTAGTTTGCAAATTATAAAGTCGCAGCGTCAATTGCGGCGTCAGCGGGAAAAGATAATTTCTGACACGGTCTCGGGGCCGCGGTCATGGTTCCATAGATTGGATGTTCGATGATTTTTCTGATGGCGGCATCCCAGACAGGCTAGGTCTTAGGTCATTTGCCAATACGGATAACATCTGCGCATCGACCATTCTTCAGTCTGTGATCAACGCCATTCTAGCGCTGATAATTTATAAGATTGCCGAAGGGCTCTATCTCGGCTCTCACAAGGCATTCGAGGAATTCGTCGGCCGTAAGAATGAAGAGATAGTCGGCAGGCCTGAAAGCGATGTTCTGCGGCTATGAAACTAGGAAGGCGAGCGTTGAGAAATACACCAAGAGCCGGATTAACCAACCCGAAGGTTTAGTCTGTGGGCGTTGCATGAAAATGTACCCGTAGTACCGCGAGGATACGGAACAGGCCGATGGGCTACGCCGCCTTTCCGTTGAAAAACCGCAAAAGCGTAGGAAAATCATCGCCGCGGACGATGCCGGCGGGCGCGGCATACTCAATCTCGTGAGGTGCTGGTGGTTCGAACTTGAGATGCCCAACAACGCTGCTGTTGAGCCGAGCGCCGGCAGCAATGGACGCGACGTCAACATCGACCGCGACGAGAAGTTAGCCAAGATAAAAAATTCATCATGTTTTTGCCCGAATTTTAGCCACAAGCCGACACCACCGTGCCCTTGTACTGGCAGGCCGACATGGCGCTCTACCATACCTCTGAATTACCGGCTGCCTAGGGTGACAACTGGGCACCTTTTGTGTTTGTAGCAAAACTTTCGGTTTTGACTTCTGACCCACGCCCCTAGAAAGTGGGGGAATGCGGGGGATCCAGAAAACCAAGTGCTTTAAGGCATGAACTTCTCATACGGACCGGAACTGCACCGCCAGATTACTGAGAGGCTTGATAATTTCGAGCGTCGGCCATTGGACTGCGAAGGCCTGCGCTCGGCGGGGGTAGCTGTCGTCATCGTCGGTGGCGGTATGCGCGGCGGTGCCTCAGTGCTGCTAACCCGCCGGCAATCACATCTCAACCGCCACGGCGGCCAATTCGCATTGCCGGGTGGTAAGCTTGATGAGGGTGAAACGCCAGTGACGGCGGCGTTGCGAGAACTGCATGAAGAGCTTGGCCTCAGTCTCGATGCAGACAGCATCATCGGACGGCTTGACGATTACCCAACCAGGTCCGGCTTCCGTATTTCACCGGTGGTTATGTGGGGCGGCGAAAAGCCCGATATTTACCCCGATCCTAACGAAGTGGCTCAAGTGTTTCACATTACGCTTCGTGAGCTCAACAGTCCGAGGTTACGCCAGACCACAGAGACTGATGCCGGTGAGCACCCGGTGTTGAGCGTCCGGCTACCGACGACGGGTGGTTCCGTTTTCGCTCCGACGGCAGCCGTGCTTTATCAGTTCCGGGAAGTGGCGTTGCGCGGCGAAGCGACCCGAGTCAGCCACTATGATCAGCCTGAGTTCGCCTGGAAGTAACGCACGAAATGAAACCCGAAGACATGACCGACACCAGAATATTGTTCTGGCAAACAAAAGCTTAATCAATGATATCTCTTTAACCAAACCAGATCTCAATGTCTAAGCCGTAATTCCGCCGTCCACTGGAACCGCCACGCCGGTGACGTAGGATGCATCGTCCGAAACTTGGAAAAGCGCGGCATTGGCAACTTCATGTGGTTGGCCATAACGTCCCAACGGCGAGGCGCTGGCGCGTCCCGCAACTAGGTTCTCGACCTCATCCGGCGTGCGGCCGGGCGCATCGGGGCTGGAATCAGGGCGGTTAACGAATACCCTGAGCATCGGCGTATCAATGGGGCCGGGGCAGATGGCGTTAACGCGGACGTTGTCGGGGCCGAAGCGCTTTGCCAATGGCCTGACAAAGCCGACGATGCCGTGCTTGACCATAGAATAGACGGGGCTCATGGGTGAGCCCATGATGCCGGCGGTCGAGGGCCGTGTAAACCAATGAGCCCGCGCCGCGTTCGCGCATATGCGGGATGGCGGCTTCCGTGGTCGCCAGTAGTGCGCGCATGTTGTGGTCACAGGT
>CAYXUT010000077.1:0-12203 GCA_964468005.1 uncultured Magnetovibrio sp.
AAATAACTAGACGCTGTAAGGATTTCGCATCAATCACATTTTGTGTGAGGCTCTCGTACAATACGAGACGAACATCCTCGTGACGTGACTTCTTTGTGGCGGATGACTGTTCGGAGGATGCGAATACATGAGGCCATCATCCTTTGCTTCGGCAGGCACTACATGAGGAAGAAGCGCTCGTGCAACTGCCTAAGCTGTCATTCCCACGAAGGCGGGAATCCAGGCTATATTTTGTGCCATGTAAGATCGTAGATTGTGTGATGCCTTCAGCATCAAATGCCCCCCGTCTTCGCTGGGATGCTGACAGATATGGTTGGATTACTTGAAATCAACCAATCCAAAATAAGTCATGGCTTCGCACTATTATACAATAATATGCGGTGCATTAATTTTACTGAATAAAGTTGGTCCGTTCCGTCATTATTTTATAGATCCTAAAAATCAACGAATAAGGACTTCGATTTATGCGGTTCGGGTTAAAAACGAGGGTTTTTGTTGAAACACTCCTCTGGCCGACAATCTAAAAAACAGTACCGAAACGAATTAACGTTTATTCCCCATGATTCACCTGTTGTTAAGGACCTAGGCAGATAATGCCGACTGGAAACCGCGCGGAAACCGCACTGAACCAGGGAAAGGGCTCGAAGCCATGGAACTCAAGTCGATGACATTGTTTCAGGTAGTCAAGAAGCGCATGGATTGGCTCGCGCAGCGCCAGGAAGTGCTGTCGCAGAACATCGCTAATGCGGATAGTCCAAAATACCGGGCGAAGGATCTAAAGTCCTATAACTTTAAGGAGTTGATCCGACGTGAGGGCGCACAATTGAACATGACGGTAAGCGGTGACGAACATCTCCCCGGGCGGCGCAAACGTATCCGCGACTTTGCCGAGGCGAACGACAAGCGGCCTTTTGAAACGACGCCGATGGGGAACTCGGTGGTGCTCGAGGAGCAGATGGCGAAGGTCGGTGAGACCGGGGCTAATTATAAGCTTGCGACAAACCTCTACCGCAAGCACATCGGCATGCTGCGCATGGCGCTCGGCACGAAGTAAGCGTCGGCCGAACAAGGAGATTTTGAATGGATGATATTATTCGCACCATGCGTATTTCCGGCTCGGGCCTCCGCACGCAAGGCCAGAGGCTAAGGGTTATTGCCCAGAATATTGCCAATGCAAATTCCATAGCCACCGACCCCAACGGCAAACCTTACCGGCGCAAGGTGATCACCTTTAGAAATGAGTTCGACAAGGCACTCGGCCTGGATACGGTTCGCGTGCACAAGGTTCGCCCCGACATGTCGGAGTTTGGCAAGCGCTTCGATCCCAATCACCCGGCCGCCGATACGGAAGGCTATGTTCTGACCCCGAACATCAACACGCTGGTTGAGATGACGGACATGCGTGAAGCCCAGCGTTCATACGAAGCAAACCTTAACGTCATTAAATCATCAAAGAAGATGCTGACCAACGCCCTCGATATCTTGCGATAATGCGGCAAACGGCAGTTCGGCTCACGCCCGGCCAAATACGACATAGAACGGAAAAATCATAGGAGATCACGATGCCCACACCGGCTCAAAATTACCTCTCAGCCGTTAAGGCCTATAGCAACGCCGCGCGCGGTGAAACGTCGGAGAACAAGAAATCGGCTGATGATAGCCAACAAGGTGAATTCGCAGATCTGGTCAAAAGCGCCATCAAGGAGGCGGTCAAAATCGGCGAGCGGAGCGAGAACCTCTCCATCCAAGGCATCAATGATCGCGCCGACATCTCACAGGTGGTTACGGCAGTCTCCCAGGCCGAGCTGACATTGCAAACGGTGGTGACCGTGCGCGACAAGGTGCTCGACGCCTACAAGGAGATCATTCGCATGCCAATGTAAGGGAGGTCAGGTATACTGCCTACGCGGGCGGATTCGGCGCCCGCCCAACTGAAAGAGCATCGGCTATGAACGAAGTGGTGGTTTCTGAACTCGGGCGTGAGGCGCTGTGGGTGGTGCTCAAGGTAGCTACTCCAATCATGATGGCGGGATTGCTCATCGGTCTTTTGATAGCCCTGTTTCAGGCACTGACGACGATCCAGGAAATGACACTGACTTTCGTGCCGAAGATCCTCGTGATCTTCACTTCCATTATCGTGTTCCTGCCGTTCATGATGACCACCGTCGTCGAGTTTGCGAAAAGTCTCTTTGACCGGATTATTGGTCTCGGTTAACGGATGCGGGTGAGGGGCGCGCATAACCGTGCTGGAAGAACTGCTGCGGCTCAATATCTTCGCCTTCATGATGATTTTCGCGCGCGTCGGGACCGCGGTTTCTTTTTTTCCAGGATTTGGCTCATCCTATGTGTCTCAGCGCATGCGTCTCAGCGTCGCCTTGGCGATCAGTTTCGCCGCTATGCCGCTAATCGCACCGAACCTGCCGCTTCCGCCATCGGCGCTTCCCGATCTCGTCATTATCATCACCGGTGAGATGATAATTGGATCGTTTATCGGGCTTCTAGCGCGCTTAATGATTACCACGTTACAGACGACCGGCACCATGATCGCGCTGTCTTCGGCCATGGCCAACGCCATGATCCAGGATCACATCTCCGAACAGCAAAGCTCAACGATATCGGGCTTCTTGCTGACCATGGGTTTAATCGTGATGTTTGTTGCCGACCTGCACCACTTGATGATCCGAGCTGTGGTCGAGAGCTACCAGGTGTTTCTGCCCGGGAATCTACTGCCGACGGGCGATCTAGTTCATATGCTGGCGCGCGGGGTAGCCGATAGTTTCGCGCTTGGAATCCAACTTGCCTCGCCAGCTATCGTCGTTGGTTTGACCTACTACATTGGGCTAGGTCTACTCGGCCGGTTGATGCCGCAACTGCCGGTTTTCTTCTTTGGCTTGCCGGTGCAAATCTCGTTGCAGATATGGGTGCTCATGGTGACCGTATCGGGCATAATGTTGGTGTTCACCGAGCGATTTCGGACCGCGATTGGAGCCTTCGTGCCGTAGCATTCATGCGGGCGATGCGGTTAGTTAGGAAACAGGCTGATGGCTGAAGAAGACGACGCTTCAAAAACAGAAGAACCAACGGACAAACGGCTGAGTGAGGCGCGCTCCAAGGGTAATGTTGCACAGTCTCAGGAAATCAAGAACTGGGCCGTGCTATTGGCCGGGACGGGCGCGTTGATCTTCATGGCGCCGTTCATTGCCGACGGTTTGAGAAAGATAAACTCACGCTTTATAGAACAACCGGATGCCATACCCTTCGATTTTGATCACCTGCGTCTGGTAATTTTCGAAACCATGTTGGACGTGCTGATTGTGGTTGCGCCTTTTCTGCTAACCATGGTGGTGATCGCCATCGCTGCGAACGTTGGTCAGTTCGGTTTCTTGATTTCGACAAAGAAGATCAAGCCAGACCCCAACAAGGGCAGCGGGTTGAAAGGCGGCAAAAGGATGTTCTCGGCACGAGCTGTGGTCGAGTTCGTTAAGGGTATCGTCAAGTTGATGATTGTCACGGTGGTCAGCGCTGGACTGGCTCTTCCGCTGCTCGGTGACCTCGAATTGCTGCCGCAAATCGATCTTATATTGACCGTCGACCGCATCCACCTGCTCGCCGTCACACTGGCGGCGGGCACCGTCGGCGTGATGACGGTGCTAGCGATCCTTGATTTTATCTACCAGAAGCATACCCACACCAAGCAGATGCGGATGACCAAGCAAGAGCTCAAGGACGAGCAGAAGCAATCGGAAGGTGATCCACTCGTGAAAGCGCGCATCCGTAAAGTCCGCGCCGAGCGCCAACAGCAGCGCATGATGCAGGCGGTGCCGGAAGCCGATGTGGTGATCACTAACCCGACCCACTTCGCCATTGCGCTAAAGTACGAACTGGGTGAGATGGATGCGCCAGTCTGTATTGCTAAGGGCGTCGATCATCTGGCGTTTCGAATCCGTGGTGTCGCCGAGGAACACGATGTGCCCATCGTCGAGAACCCACCGCTGGCTCGTGCGCTCTACGATACGGTCGAGTTGGACCAGGAGATCCCGCCCGAACACTTCACCGCCGTGGCCGAGATTATCGGCTACATCATGCGCCAGCGCGGCGACTTACCGATGCATTGAGTGGCCAAATCATGACGGCGAACCGCAAACCCGGCACATCCTCTGAGACACAGGCATCCGACAAGCCACGTCGGTTGCTAACGCGACCATCCTTTTGGCTGGTCCCTGCCATAGTTTCGTGTGCGTTCTTAGCTGCTATCCAATGGGACCACACACAATCGATGATCGCAGCCGTGGCCTTTGGCAGCGTTGCAGCACTTTGCCTGATGTTGGCATTATGGACCGCCCTGCGCAAAGGTGCCCAGGCTGTAGATGACAGGTCGCTCGCGGCGCTTGCCACCGAAAGTGATGTCGATGGCGTTCTGATTACCAACCGCCGGGGCGTCATGGTTTACGCTAACCCAGCCTTCCATAAACTCCTGTCCTTCGCAGCTGCCGAGAACCCGTCTCGGCGGGTCGAAGGCCTGGACGAGGTCGTCCGCCACCTCATCGAATCTGAGGCGCAAGGGGCAGAGGAGGTGCGCCGGCTGATCGCGGCGGGTCTAGAGGGTAGCACCCAGGCAGCCGAATTTGCGGTACCTAGCCGCCAGCTCGGATTCGGTGCCGGCGGTGGGGCGACGGCGTGGCGGCGTATTCGTATTGCGCCGATTCAGATCGATGGCGCTAAGCTACCTGCTATGGACCACCTGATCTGGCGCGTCAGCGACGTTACCGACAGGCGCGAGATCGAGCAGGTTCGCATTGAAGACCAGGAGAAGAATGCCGATCTCTTGGATTTTCTACCCGTCGGTGTGTTTTCCTCCGATGGAGACGGTGTCATCCAATATGTGAACCAAGTGCTGGCACGCTGGCTCGGCATGCCGCCGGAGCACTTGGTCGGCACGCCTTTCAGTGACTATATTGCCGGCGTCGGTGACGAGGGCGAGGTGACGCTCATGGACGGCGAGGGCCGTACCTTCGTTGCACAACTAGAGCAATCCCAGAAGGACGCGCCCGACGGCGACATTGCCTACACGCGTTCCATCATCATCCGCAACGTCTTGTGGAACGACCCAACGTCAATGGCGCAGGTACCCTGCGCGCCTAACGCTCCGGACGAACCAGAGGCGATGGAGCTGGGGTCCTTGCCCTTTTCGGCGCCGGCTATCGATAGGCTGCACGGGCTCTTTGACGAAGCACCGGTCGGCATGGTGCTGCTTGACCTCAAGGGCAACGTCTCAGATGCCAACCGCGCTTTCCTGAAGATGCTCGGCCGTCACCGCGATGCTGTTGAGGGCCAGCCAATGGCCGATTTCCTGGCTCGTGAAGACCGGGGTGATCTAGTCGGCGCGCTTTCCAAGATCGTCATGGGGACAGCGCGTGCGACGCACATGGAGGTGCGCATGCCGGGTGCGGGGGCTCGCGAGTTTATCCTTTCTCTCTATGCATCTCGTTTGAGTGACACCGAAGGCGACGTATCGGGTATCGTTTTGCACCTGATCGACAATACCGAGCAGAAGAACCTAGAAGTGCAATTTGCCCAGTCGCAGAAGATGCAAGCGGTCGGGCAATTGGCTGGTGGCGTAGCTCACGACTTCAATAATCTTTTGACCGCCATGATCGGATTTTGTGACCTCTTGCTCACCCGCCACGGACCTGATGATCCTTCCTTCGCCGATTTGCAACAGATCCGCCAGAACGCCAACCGCGCCACTAACTTGGTGCGCCAGTTGCTCGCCTTCTCACGCAAGCAGGCCTTGGAGCCGGTGCGTCTCGATATCACTGAGGCCCTCAACGATCTCGCCAGTTTGATCCGGCGCTTGATTGGCGAGAAGGTGGAATTGTGCATGGACCATGGAGGCCATTTAGTCGCGGTGAAGGGTGACAAAAGCCAATTTGACCAGATCATCATCAACCTCTGCGTCAATGCCCGCGACGCCATGCCGGGCGGCGGTACGATCACGTTGCGCACTGAGAACATCGAGCTTACCGATCCGGTGCAGCGCAGCCACGACCTGATGCTACCCGGCCGCTATGTTTTGGTTGATATTGCCGATACCGGCACCGGCATCTCCAAGGAGCATATAGAACGTATTTTTGAGCCCTTCTTTTCGACAAAAGAGGCCGGTACCGGGCTGGGTCTTTCCACCGTCTACGGCATCGTTCACCAGTCGGATGGTTTTATCTTCGTTGACAGCGCGCCCGGCGAGGGCACGATCTTTTCCATCTACCTGCCGGAATTTGAGCACCCGGCGGCAATAGTAGAAGAGGGCACGGCCACACTTTCCTCCAAGTTGGAACCGAAATTAGAGCTCCGGCCGGAGCTAGAACCCAAACCCGATAACGAAACGATCTCCGATGCTGATCTCACCGGCAGCGCCATGGTGCTATTGGTCGAGGATGAGGATGCAGTCCGGGTGTTCGCTAAGCGTGCACTTGAGAATAAGGGCTACACGGTCTTGGAAGCTGCTAACGGCGAGATGGCCTTGGATATCGTCAGTTCCGTCGACGCCAAGATTGATATCATCGTTTCCGACGTCATCATGCCTGGCATGGATGGCCACACGTTGGTCGGCCTAGTGCGCCAGGAACTGCCGGGTGTCAAAGTGATCCTGATGTCGGGTTATGCCGAAGATATGTACAGAGATGAGATAGGCCGCGACGCCTCGCTCCATTTTCTCGGCAAGCCCTTTACCTTGAAGGACCTAGCGGCGAAGGTGAAAGAGGTGTTGGCGGAGTAACTCTGCCCTGCGCATCAATGCCGGTATACTTTAGAATAAGTATTCAATTTTTCTGAAAACAAGTTAATCATTCACGAAATTAGGAGAAGTTTACTTTACATACCATGCTGGCTCGGGTTTTCCTTGACGTCCCAGTGTTTGCGCAGGATGTGGAACACGACGGGCGCGGCGACGACCATGAAGGCGACGCGGATCACATGGTGAGTAGAGACGAAGGCGACGTCGATGCCCATTGACAGGCTCACCAGCGTCATCTCGGCGACACCGCCCGGTGCGAATGCGAGCCAGATGGCATGGAACGGCAAGCCGGTGGCTTCACCGAGACCCCATGCGGCGGCGGCGGCCAGTGTCACCATAAAGACGGTCGAGACGGCGGCGGCGATCATCACCCGGAACAAGCGCTTCACCGAAACGCCGGCAAAGCGCGCGCCGATGCTGGTGCCGATCACCAACTGCGCTAGATTGACCATCTCGATGGGTGGTTTGGCTTCGGTCAGCCCGACGGCATGGACGACGGCGCTCAGGCTCATGGGGCCGAGGATCTGCGCGGCGGGCAATTTTAAGATCTTGAATAGCGGGAAGCCGAGCGCGCAGGTGGCGAGGATCAGACCGTCCTTGAAGGTCAAATCGACGATGGAACCGAGAGATTCGAGCCCGCCCGGCACGTAACCCTCGAAGATCTTGAAGTAAAACGGGATGATTAGTACGGTGAGCAGGATGCGGATCGAGTGCGTCAAGCCTATGCGCTTCTCGTCTCCGCCCCAGGCGCCGCCAATGACTACCATGGTTGTGAGTCCACCGGGTGTCGCCGAGAAATAGGCCGATACGGGGCCGAAGCCCATGATGCGGTAGAGGTAAGTGGCGACGCCGGCAATGACGATGGCGACGAAGACCAGCATGATGAGTATGCTCGGCACCCAGCGGTGTACCTGACCCAAGGCCTCGGGCGTGAAGGTACTACCCAACATGATGCCGAGCACCGGCACCATGAAGTTCCTAAGCCGTGAGGACCCGCGCATCGGCGCGCCCGAGAGCGCGGCGATGGTGACGAAGATCATGGCGCCGATCATCCAGGCGAGAGGCATGGCCATCCACTGGAACAGGACGCCGCCAACAGCGCCGATGCCTAGGCTCATGACGATCAATACTAGCCAGCGTGCCAAGGTCACGTTCGGCGGCGCCACGGGTGGCGATTGATCCGGGGCCTTTTCCGGGGCGTTCGGCGAACTCAATGCTGGAACTGCTCCTTGATGATCCGCTCTTCAAGGTTGTGCTCTGGGTCAAACAACAGTGTCAGCGAGACACTCCTATCATCGGATACGGTGACGCGCTCTACGTCTCGGACCTCATGGAAGTCGGCGGTGGCGCTGACGGCACGAAAACCGGCGTCGCTGACGCGGAACTCGACCGCCGCCTTGGCGGGCAAAAGCGCGCCGCGCCAGCGCCTGGGCCGGAACGCGCTGATTGGGGTTAGCGCCAAAAGCTCGGCGCCCAGCGGAATGATCGGACCGGCGGCGGAGAGGTTATAGGCGGTAGAACCGGCCGGCGTCGATACCAGGACGCCATCGCAGATCATTTCTTCCATACGCACCACGCCGTCGACTAGGATCTTGATCTTAGCCGTATGGCGCGCCTGGCGAATGAGCGACACTTCGTTGATGGCCAAGGCATCGTGCTTGCCGCCGTCAAGATCGGTGGCGGACATGCGCAGCGGATGCAGGGTGGTCGATTGCGCACGGGCGAGACGAGCCGGCAGGTCGTCCTCGTCATAAGTGTTCATCAGGAAGCCGACCGAACCCCGGTTCATGCCGTAAATCGGTTTCTGACTGGCCAGGTGTTCGTGCAAGGTGTGCAGAACGAACCCGTCGCCACCGAGTGCGACGATGATATCGGCGTCCGCCGGTCTAACATTGCCGTAGCGCCGCTCGAGTCGGTTAAAGGCATCCTGGGCTTCTGGCTGGTTGGAGCCGGCGAAGGCGATGGCAAGGTCGGCCATGGAAGCTCTCTTCATGATGGTCGGGGCGACAGAATAGTGATTATGGCCGAGTGCCGCAAATCCTGGTACTGGCGACTTTCCGAAAGGTAAAATCCGGGGTAAACGATTATGGCAGATACGTCGTACGTACCGTTGGGGATCATGGCGGAAGAGATTGAACAGCTAGTCGAGCGCGCTAACCGGCAGGGCACCCACTCAGCCTGGGCACGGTTCGTGCGCCTCATGCGCTACAAACTAGTGATCCCAATCCTGCGCGCGCGCCGTGCGCCCGAGTATACGGGGCGTGGCGTCTTCGTCGGGGTTGCCTGGGGAATGACACCAACGGTTGGTTTCCAAATCGTTATCGTACTGGCCCATTGGGCGATTGTCCGTACCATTATGCCGAGGTGGGACTTCAACGTCGTCGTCGCGGTAGCCTGGGTGTGGCTGTCGAATGTCTTCACCATGGTGCCGCTCTACTACGGCTTTCTAGTCACCGGCCGGGTCCTCATGGGCCACGATGAGGCGCTGCCTGGCTACCAGACCTTCGCCGACGAGATGATGGAAGCGGTCGCTGTTGAGGCCGACGGGCTGACCGGGTTCTGGCTGCAGACGGTTAATCTATTCGACCTCTACGGCGTGCCGATGCTGATAGGCTGCATGCCGTGGGCGCTTGTCGGCGGCTGGGTTGGCTATATCTGGACCGTCGCCTATCTTCGCCGTCACCAGCGCCTCGCCGCCGCCAAGCGCCGCGCCCGCGGTGAGGCTGAGGACATGTTCGGCTAGCTCATGTACTCACTCGAGCGTGATATGGTGTCGCTCGCGGTCCCAATCCGCTGCCCACTCAGCGCAGCGTTCGACGTCCTCACCCAACATCAATCGTTCTGCCACCAAGGCCTCGGCCGCCTTTCTGATCGCAGACACGTAGCCGGACGCATCGCCGTAGCGCTCGGCGATCGAGGGTCTGGGGTCACCCGTGGCTTGGCGCTCTTCGGCTGTCTCGGGGAACGGTAAGGTGGAGCCCGTGAACTTGTGTTTGGCGCCATGGCCCTGGCCGCGCGCGCGCAGGTTCCAGCCGGTGTAGGTGGCCAAGGGTGCAGCGACCATCGGCGCCCGCAAACATCCAAGATCGTTGCCGTCCTCATCGACAGCCAATACCATTGTCGAATAGCCCTCGGCGTCAATTAGTTCCGGCGGCTCTTTGTTTATGATCCCGTTCTCGAACTCCGAGCCAAAGTCAAAGAGCTCCAGTGTTGCCGGCCCCTTAGGTAGCATGATGCCGGGGATGGCGGGGAACATCTCGCGCCACTCCTCGCCGGTGACGAGCGTTCCGTTAGAGCGCTTTGGGTATCGGCTTTCGGGTGGCTCCGTGCCGTCTGTCGCCCAGGCGTCGAGGTTATCCAACGCTGCACGGAACAGCATCGAGGTGCGCACGATGTTTGAAAGGTTTTGACATGGCCCAAATGACGGGCTCTTGAGCATCGGATCAGCGTAGTGCTCTGAACTGCCCCAGACGTAGATGCGCACTGTCTTAGGCTGCTCCAAGTCATTGCCTTGGGTATCGGTATGCACCAACGAGCCGCGCCGCTGCCAGTACTCGGTGGCGGTCTGAGTATGAATCACAAGCGGATCCGTGTCCGGGCGTTTCAAGATCGCATCCGTCTTGCCAGTCAGATGATCAGTGGTCTCGGCATAGGAGAACGGGAAGCGGTCGGCCGGGTTGTCGTGTACTTCGTGCTCCTGGCCAGCCGGTGAGACGGCATTGGCAAAGCGGTGGTTCATCCACATCAACCCGCCGCCGGAGACATGCGGCAAGAGCCCGTCGAATACCTTACGGCCCGAAGCATCTTCGTTATAGCCATTCAGGATGAAATCGCGGATCGCGCGTCCGGTCTGCGAACGGCCCCAGCCGTAGGCTTTTTCGATCCCTGGTAGCGGGTTCTCGTTGCCGGCATCATCCTTATCGCCGTACTTGAGGAAGGCGATAAAATCTCTCACAACCACATGGCCAAGCCCGAGTACCAAGGGGTCGCGTCCGGTATAGATCAGCTCATAAATCCAACCCGGCTCAAACCCGCCGGGCAGGTAAATATTGGTGTTTGACGGCACGATGGCGGTTTGCTTGGCGACGCCGTCAAGGCCGATACCACCCTCGTTGCGGGCAAACATCCACTGGTCCGCCGGTACGAGTTCCCTCGGAGCATCCGCATAAGGACGCCGGCTGAATTGTGCCTTGGAAGTGTCCATTGATACGGTTGGGTGGCTACGGGTGTTTGACCATCCGGACAAAGGCTGTGTCGTCACGCCCGCTTGTTCAAGAATGAACTCAGAGCGCACTGGCCCGGTAATGGCAGCGCCATCATCCTCAATGGCCACCGGTAGATCGAGCAAGAACCGCCCGTCGCCGGCCAACAAATCCCCCTGCCAGGCGGCGAAGGCCACTGCGTATCCACGCCGGAAGAAATAGCCGTTACCGGCATGATCGGATGAAATCGGCTCATTGGAGCCAACTGCATCTTGGAAGAACTGCAAGGCGCGGATATTGCCCCGGTTGCCCCAATCATAGAAGAGGCGCCCATTGCCCTTTGAGCGATCAACGGGGGTCAGGATCATTACATCGGCAGCGAACTCGACCAGGCCCTCTGTGTTCACCGGCGCTTTGTCGAGATCCGTAATGCCGGTCTGCGCGGCCGCTTGCGGATCGACGGCATAGCGTGCCTTTGCTTTCAGGCGCTCGTAGGCACCCGCGTCGCCAAATTCCATGCCATCGGCAAAAGCCCGACGCTCGGTGATATCCAATTGAATCTTGTTCGTCATGTTCCTCAAGTCCCAACTCGACACTCTTGTTCTCTTTTCCTATCACGCCGATCTAAATAGCGAAAGACAGCCTGACGAGCCAGCACACTTATGCTAATCTTGCGCTATCATCAAATTGCTTTTCATCGCGGCCCTTGTCGTGGCTTTCCTGGCCACACCGACTGTCGCGCAGGAGACGATCGCAGTTATTAAGACAGAAGTGATTGGCTGTGCAATCTAGAAGATCGCAGGGCACACGGTGAAACTCGCCGGCGCGCTAACGCTACCCACCGATTTGGTTCTCCATATCAAGAAAGACAAGTCGTATAATTGCTGTAAACTAGCTCTTAAGGCGCTTTACGGTATGGTGCGCGGTCAGGAAATCGTCTGTATGCTGACTGGCTCGGATGAAGGCAACAGCATCGCTGGGCTCTTATCGGTCAACGAAAACCTGGTGGTTACTGGCCGTGTCATAGCAGAGCCAAATTCCGAAGCGCGGATCCAACGCGCTGCCAAGGCCGCCAAGCATTTCAACGAAGGGCTTTGGGAAGGCAAATCTCCACCGTCGGAAACTTGGTACAAGAAGCAACAAATCCCCCAATGATGTTGAGCCCTTGGGCGCATCATGATCTAAGGACGACACTTTGCCTCACCCGC
>CAYXUT010000078.1:0-11947 GCA_964468005.1 uncultured Magnetovibrio sp.
ATGAGCTATCGCGCACCCTACAAGGATCTGAAAATTCTCGATATTTCTCAAGGATTCGCCGGCCCGTATTGTGCCGGAATCTTCGCCTTGTATGGCGCCGACGTGACCAAGGTAGAACCGCCGGAAGGTGATTGGGTCCGCCATATCGGCACACGCTTTGGCGACCACACCGCTCTTTCTATCGTCGCCAATAGGGCCAAGCACTCGATTTGTCTGAACCTGAAGAAAGACGAGTCACGCGAGCTAGTTCTTGAAATGGCACGCGATGCCGACCTTATGGTCGAAAGCTTTCGCCCTGGCGTCGCGGCTAGGCTAGGTATCGGATATGAAGCGGTTAAAGAAGTCAGCCCGAAGATCATTTACGTCGCCGTCAGCGGTTTTGGCCAAAAAGGCCCTTATGCCCAACGGCCCGGCTCCGACACCGTGATCCAATCATTCTCGGGGCTTTGCTCGGTCAATCGCGGCCCCGACAACACACCGCACCGTGTCGGCGCACTGATCCCGGACACCACCACCGGCATCTACGCCTTCCAGGCAGCGGCGGCAGCGCTTGCCGGACGTGACGACGAGGATCAAGGCATTTTCATCGACGCCAACCTGTCGCAGACGGTCAGTGCTTTCCTAGCGCCGAAGATTATCGAGTATCATTTAGAGGGCGGCACACCCCGGTTACTGAATGCGCCAGCAGGATCTTACGAGACCGCAAACGGCTACGTCGGCTTAGCCCTCGTCAAGGAACAGCAGTTTAAGTCCATCTGCGAATGCCTGGGCGTGCCGGAACTGGTTGATGATCCGCGCTACGAAAATTTTGAGACCCGCGCCCAACACATGGACACCCTCGGACCCGTCATCGTCGAACAGCTCAAGAAACGCACTTCCGAGGAATGGGTAAAAATGTTCCGTGAACATGACATTCTGGCTGACAAGATGTATGACTTCGGCGATTGGCTGGCCGACGAACACGTCCAAGAAACCAACATGGCACCGACCATCAAGGTCGAAACGGTGGGCACCTTCCCGTTCCCCACTATTCCCGGCATGTTTCCAGACGAGAACGACACTACCGATCAACCACCGCCACAAGTCGGCCAGCATGGCCGCGAGGTTCTCACGAAGCTTGGTAGAACCGAGACTGACATCAAAAGCATGCTGGAAAGCGGTGCGCTGGCCCTACCTGAAAGGAGTGCCAACTCATGACCGTTACTTCGCCCAACGCCTCAATGACAGTCGAGGTCACAGGTGCAATTGCCTTTGTTGCGTTTAACCGGCCTGAAACCCTCAATGCCCTGGACGAAGATTTAGCCTACGCACTCGGACAGATCACCGGCGCTATTAGCGAAGATAATTCGATCCGCTGTGTCGTGCTTTCGGGCGCGGGCGATCACTTCATGGCCGGCGGTGACGTCAAGAGCTTTGATAAGAAATTGCAGGACGAACCCGACCGCACAGCACGGCGGCACTATTTCGAACAATTGATCGACACTTTCCATGTTGGCTTGACCAATATGCGCTCCATGCCACAGCCGGTCATTGGCAAGATCCGGGGTGCCGCGGCCGGCGCCGGCGTAAGCTTGGTATTGGCTTGCGACCTGGCGTTGGCCAGCGATAATGCCTTTTTCACTCTCGCCTACTGTCATATCGGTACCAGCCCGGATGGCGGATCGACCCATTCTCTGCCGCGCGCCACCGGCATGAAACGCGCCATGGAAATCGCGCTGCTTGGTGACAGATTCAACGCCGAGACAGCAGAGAAATGGGGTTTGATCAACCGCGTTGTCGCGTCGGATTCTCTGGATGCAGAAGTCGATGCCCTGGCGATCAGATTGGCAGCCGGCCCTTCGCGCGCCTATGCCCATACCAAAACCTTACTCAACCAGTCTCTCCATTCGACCCTGACCGAACAGTTGGATGCCGAACGGCAAGGCTTTGCTGATTGCTCAACCACCGACGACTTCGCCGAGGGCATCGCCTCTTTTGTCAAGAAACGAAAGCCCGGCTTCGAAGGAAAATAGGGAAGGATCTACCATGACCGAAAATGACGTCCCCTTGGAGGACAAAGTTGCCGTGGTAACCGGCGCAGCGCGCAACATCGGCCGCGCCACGGCCAAGCGCCTCGCCGATTATGGTGTGGCCGTGGTGGTCAATGCCGTTCAAGACCGAGAGGCAGCGGATGCCGTAGCGCATGAGATTTTCGAAGCCGGCGGGCGTGCCATCGCGCATATTGCCGACGTCACCGACGAGGACGCCGCGCAAGGCCTGATCAATACCGCCATCAAGTCCTTCGGTAGCATCGATATCCTGGTCAACAACGCCTCGATCCGTGCGCAGACACCATTTCAAAAGATCACTTTGGAAGACTGGCATCGCACTCTCGCCGTGTGTCTAGACGGTGCCTTTCTCTGCGCACGGGCTGCGGTGCCGACTATGATGAAAAAGAAATGGGGACGGATCATCACACTCGGCGGCATCTCCAACTACATCGGGACCGCCAACCGAGCGCATGCGGTAACAGCCAAGGCAGGTCTCGTTGGCTTCACCCGCGCACTCGCGGTTGAACTCGCTGCCTACAACGTCACCTGCAACGTCGTCTCGCCCGGCCACATCGATACCAAACGCCCGGCATCCGCCGGCGAACGGCCATCGATGAAAGCCAACCCGCCTATCGACCGCCTGGGCCACGTCAATGAGATCGCTGGCATGATCCATTACCTTTGCCTGCCGGAAGCCAATTACATCACCGGCCAGACTATGCACGTCAACGGCGGCCATTATCTCGGCTCATAGCGAGAAACCCGGCAAAGGTGCGGAAACCCCATTTTCGCCTGATGATTCTTGTCTTGTTATGAGCCGTCACTCTCGTCCCGATAGCTGCCTCGGCGCAGCTCAATATTCCGCCCTTGGCACGCCGTTTTGTCTATGACGCAGATTTTCTCCCACCAAGCCACTTCAGCAACCTCGAGAAATTGATTTCCGGTCATGAAAGGCAAACGACCAGCCAGGACGTCCACGTAACCACGCGTTCCCTGAAAGTTTTCCGCATTCAAGGCTTCAGCCACCAATTGTTCGACCCCTGGGGTGTCGGACAGAGTACAAGGAATAACGGCGTCTTGCTGATCGTTGCCCCAAACGAACGAAAAGTTAAGATCGAGGCCGGCGATATTGTGTTCTTCATTGCCGTTGTTTCAGTGTTCGGCAGCTTTTTTTTCGAAAGGGAACGAAGAGGAAGGCGACGTAGCTGCGGCACACATCAGAACACAAACTACGTCAAACACAAAAGAAGCGACCGTGGCAGATCGAGCCAAAAGACACCTAGGTCGGCGGTGGCAGTTCTGCCTGTGACGGTGCCTCGGGTGGCTGGTGACGCGTTGATCCATCTCTAATATAAGGATATTGACCATGAACACGAAGGCTGATGCTCCTTACCGACTTTTTTACCACCCGGTATCGAGCGCTTCGATGCGGGTTACGCTGTATCTTAGCTGCCGAGGTGTGCCCGATGGCACGGTAGAATTGGTAAGCACTGGGCTGTCGCCAGACCATCGCGGTATTCCGGTATTTACCATGCCTAAAAATGACCCGGTGACCGAAGCGCTTGGCACCACAGATCTCACTGCCTTTAACCCGGAAGGCCGGGTACCGGTCCTCCTGTTACCGGACGGCCGCAAGATGACCCAGACCGGGCCGATCATCGGGTTCCTGGAAGATGACCTCCCTGAAGGGCTCGGCAAGCCGATGCTGTCGGGCGACCCATGGCTACGCGCCGAGGCGCGCCGCATCATGTGGATCATCGCCTCTGACACCCAGCCCTACCAGAATATTCCGTTCATCATCCAAGCCATCGGCGAGTGGGGCATGGTCAAGGCCGACCCGCTCGTTCATCCCTTGCGACTGCACTTTATCCGCCGCGAGTTCGGCGCCATCGAAAGCATCATGCAAAATTGCGCTGGAAAGTTCGCCGTTGGTGACGAGATCACGCTCGCCGATTGCTTTTTGGTGCCACAGGTACGCAACGCCTTGCTCGCAGGCATCGACTTGTCGGGAGAATTTCCAACCATATCACACACCTGGGATAACATGCTGGCCCAGTTGGAAGTCATGCGCGTGCTGGAAGCCGCCGGCGGCATCGTGCAGCCCGCCGTCTTCGACACCGAGAAATTCGCGGAATACGCCGAGATGGAGGAGGCAGACTAAAACAGCCCCAGCCCGTACCCCGCGTCGGCGGCGAGCAGTACCATCAGCCAGGGCGGCTACTTCAATCTTATCAGAAGGACGCCGGCGCCGAGCACCAGGACGAAGTCCATTGGCGCAGCAATGCCACCGGCCCAGGCCGGGTTATAAAAGGCTCTGGCAAACAATCCAACGACGGCGGTCATAAAAATCTTCGCAGAAATAACCGATATGCGCTACCCGCCCGCTGCAAGACGTTAGTACATGATGAAAAAAAACGCCAAACACTTCAACCACTGTTTTTATGGTTGAGAAGGCATCACGCTTTTTTAGCGTTTATGTTTCTGATCACGGCGAGCGTGCGTCTGGCTTGGTCAACGATCGGGTAATCGACGAAGTAACCATCCACCTGGATTGACGCCAAACCCTTTGCCTCGGCCTCATCAAAAGCAGCAACTATCCTTTCGGCAAAAGCAACTTTTTCGTCGCTCGGTGTGAACACACCGTTTACCAGACTAATCTGGTCTGGGTGAATGCAGAGCTTACCCTGATAGCCCATATCTTGAACGGTCTGGGCCGAACGCCGGCAGCCATCGGTATCCTTGATATGAACCCACACCGTATCGATCGGCGCATCGAGCCCGGCAGCGCGGCTGGCGAGAGCAATTTCAGCCCGGGCATGTGCCATCTCAGCCTCGCCAAGCGTCCAGTTCATCGTCATGTCCTTGGAATAGTCGCCACCGCCGAATGATAATCGCCGAACCCGGGTACCGGCCTCGGCGATGGGTCGTACATTAGCGACACCAAGACCTGTCTCTATGATCGGCAGAATATCGATACAGCCAACATCGAGGCCTGCATCATGCTCTAACTGGCTGATCAGCCAATCAACACTCTTGATCTGGTCGGCGGCTTCAACCTTGGGTAAAACGATACCGTCAACGCCCTTGGCCACCACGGCGCACAGATCTCCGTAGCAGAAATCCGTGTCATAGGCATTGACCCGAATGTAACCAAGCCCGGTACGCGGGCCTAGCAGGGCGGCAACGACGAGTTCACGCGTTGCAGGCTTTTCCGCTACCGCAACAGCATCCTCAAGATCAAGGATCACCACATCGGCATCAAGCGACAAGGCCTTCTCAACTCGGCGCCGGTGGTTGCCAGGCGCGAACAGCCAGCTCCGAAACGGTCCACTAACATTCATCTCGCCTCCCCCTTAGTTCCGCAGCCATGTTGGTCCGCCCCAGGTGGCCTCTTCGTTTAGGGAGTAGACTGGCCTTGGCAATCGGTCGAAGTCAAAATTAGCAAGCACCGGCGAAGTCAATCCAGGCACGTCGATTTCGAAGGTCTGTTCCGCACTAAAGAACGGTGCAAAGCCGGCGCGGAAGTGACCACGCGACTTGACGACAACGCTCCTCGCCTCGGTCACATCAAGACCAAACGTCTGGAAATATATTGGATCCGCACACTGTTTGCGGTGCGTGATGGCCACCAGTTTGACGCCGCCCACCTGCAGCAATGCCGTCGGGCCAACATCTATACTACGCCCCGCCCAGATGCCCAGCGTACCAACCATCTTGCCGTCATGCAGACCCAATACCCTTGCCAACGCAGTATAACGCGCCGAGAATTCGCTTTCGGTCTCGGCGTTAAAAATGGCATCGAACTCAGCACCCTCGCCTGCTGTTTGCGCCGCGCGGACCAGTGCCGGGTCATGAAACACACCAAACAAGCAATCTTGTACATCGGCCTCGACCAAGGCTTTCAGAACGTAGGTGGTGTTGCCGCGTCCGCCTCCGCCCGGATTGTCAGCAACATCAGCAAAAATTTGCGCTGGCCGTGACAGGTTTTCGCCATTCGCCTTGATCATGGCAATAGCGCAGTCCAGCGCGGTCAGGTCCTTGCGAAACCGTGTTCGGTCAGCCCAAGCTCGCTCGGCGATGTCTTGAGCCAGAGAGCGCGCGGCACCGAGGTCATTCCGCGCCGTGACGATCACGGCAATGCCGTTCATGGGCGTGTTGGAATAGACGAACCCAGCGACCACAGAGACGTTGGCAATGATATCAGTCTGTGCGCGCTGTCCATAATTGATGAGATCGGCATAGGGCCCTTCGGCGGTAAGCAGAACCACAGAAGGCGCGACCAAGGGTAAACGGATAAAGGCAGTTTCAGGCTTCATGCCATCCCAGATCTCACACATCAGGCCGGCGGCTTCCTGGGCACGCTCGGCTTGATCCACATGAGGATTAGTGATGTAGGCAACCAGAACATCCGCCATCTCGACCATACGCTCGGAAATATTGGCATGCAGATCGAGGCTTGAGAGGATCGGCACATCCGGTCCGACAACCTCGCGAACCATCCCCAGAACCTCGCCATCCGGGTCATCACCACCGGTGGACGTCATGGCGCCGTGCAAGGAACAGAATACGCCGTCGATCGGACCTGCATCCTCTAAACGGCGTTGCATCTCCGCCTTTGTGCGTTGAAAAAAGTCCTCGTCTGCTGGGCCTCCGGGCTCGGCCGCAGTGACCAGGATCGGTAGTGGTTGCCAATCAATCCCGCGAAGCTGCATCTCATCATGAAAAGCCGCGACCTCGACAGGCAGGCTCGGGTTGTCGAGGGCGATATCTGCGAGAATTTCCTCACCAGCCAGGTAACACAGCGTTTTGAAATCCGCCTCCTCTGTTGGCGGCGCAAAACTGTTACATTCCAGATGCATGCCCATTAAAGCTACTCGCTTTTTCACCATTTTAGTACTACTCCGCAGCCATACCGGCTAGTTGACGTTGTACCAGGTGCGCATAAAGCCCGCCTTTCGTAATCAGTTCATCGTGACTACCTGTCTCCATTAACCGACCCTCATCAAGAACCACAATCATGTCAGTATCACGCACTGTGGATAGCCGGTGGGCTATGACGATCGTCGTACGTTGCTGCATCAATGCCTTCAAGGCATTGCGGACAGCATTCTCACTTACCGCATCTAAGTGTGATGTCGCCTCATCTAACACCAAGAAGGGTGCATCCTTCAAAAACGCCCGCGCAATAGACACACGTTGGCGTTGTCCTCCCGAAAGTCGTACACCCCGCTCTCCAACCCGAGTTTCAAGGCCTTGGGGTAATTGCTCAATAAAATCCTGTAACGCTGCATTCTGAACCGCACGCATGAGTTCGGTTTCCGAAGCGTCCGGTCTGGCTAGCATGATATTGGAACGGAGTGTATCGTTGAAGAGATAGGTATCCTGCGCGACCAACGCGAACCATGCCCGTAGGTCATCTAGGCGAAATTCCCTCAAATTACGACCATCTAAACGAATAGCTCCCGACTGCGGATCCCAAAACCGCAATAAAAGGTTAGCCAGTGTCGTCTTCCCCGCACCCGATGGCCCCACTAGCGCTACAGTGCTTCCAATAGGGATTTCAAGGGACACGCCGGCAATAGCTTGTTCGCGCCTACCCGCATACCGGAACTCAACATTCTCCAGAATCAAACCTTTTCTATCATCGCCTTTACTTGTGTTTTTACCCGGACCATCGGCCACAACTACTGGTTCATTATCAACCGCATGTATTCGTCTCGCAGCGCCAAGTGTATCGGCTAATTGCCGGCCAACATGGGCTATTTCAGAGACCGGGAGAAACGCGGCCATGGATAAAAGTGTCAGCATGGGTAGTAACGCAATATCTACGGTGCCACCTGTTACTAACATAGAACCCGTTACCACAACGCCTAATCCACCGAGGCCAGTCGCTACATCAAGCGCCGCATGCTGCAAACTAAGGTCACGAAAAAATGGAACGCGGACGGACAAGTAGTCTTCTGTTTTCGTGTCAAGCTCATCACCACGCGTTGCTTCACGCTGAAACGCCGCGATTTCGGCTAGGCCTTGAACGCTGTCAACAGCATGTGCATTCAAATCACCAAGCGCCTCCCGGGTACGTGATCCAAGCCGGTCAATACGTCCACGCATCAAGAAGGGCGTCAAACCAACAAATAGCAGGAACGGTAAGAGGACGATCGCTATTAACCAATGCGAGTACCCTAGAGTTAGCAAAACAATGCCCGGCACTAAAATAGCAATAAAGGCGGGTGCAAGGGTATGGGCAAAAAAGTACTCAACCATCTCCACGTCTTGTGTCGCCATCGCAACTAGATCCCCTGAACGCCGTCTTGTTAGATAGGCCGGGGCTAAAGCATCGAGTTTACGAAACAGATCAATACGCATTTCCGTGAGCATACGAAATGCCATATCATGGGCCACCCAAGATTCTAACCAATGAAATATTCCAGCAATGGGCGCTAGAATCGCAAGAATATAGAGATAGGGCAGGTAGGCTTCTCCCGACTTAACAGCTGCGACAGCCAATGCACCCGTAACACCAATCCCGATGAATGCCATCACCCGGGTAATGCCACAGAAAAGCGTCAGCCAAACCTTGTCTCGCCACGGCCTTACCTTCGAGAACATGATTTTGAAAGCCTCAAGCCAGCTCAAACCTTTCGCACCAATTATACCTTCATCGAGATCCTCGACGCTCTCCAGTAAGGGATCCATGTCTACGTGATCAACAATAATACCGTCTCTAGCTTCAACACCTTTACGCCCTAGCCCCTCATGTGCTTGCGCATCCATTAGATCGCGATAAGGGCCTGCCCGGGAGATCAATTCCATATGGGCTCCACTATCAACTAGCTTACCCTCCTCCAAGACCAGAATTCGATCGCAATCGATAACACTGGATAAACGATGTGCGAATACCAACGTCGTACGGCCTTGCATCAACCGGTTCAGAGCCTCCTGGATAAGCCACTCGTTTTCTGCATCAACGGCAGAGAGTGCTTCATCAAGGACTAGGATGGCCGCATCACGTAACAAAGCTCGCGCTATGGCTATACGCTGGCGCTGGCCACCCGATAGCTTTATTCCTCGCTCCCCTATGATTGTATCATAGCCGTCCGGCAAGCGGCTTATAAACTCATGGGCATTTGCAGCAATAGCAGCTTCGTGCATCTCATCTATGCTGGCATTTGGCTTTCCAAAGGCTAGGTTTTCGGCGACGGTTCCGTGGAAAAGATGTGTGTCCTGGCTGACCACCGCCATTTGACTGCGCAAGGTAGCAAAATTTAGCTCACGTATATCGATCCCACCAATTTGCACCACACCTTCGCTAGGGTCATAGAGCCTCAACAAAAGTTTGAGGATGGTTGACTTTCCAGATCCACTTGCACCAACAACACCGACCCGTTCGCCCGCTTTGACCGCAAAACTAACTTTCTTATGAGCAGCTTCTTCTGAGCCTGGATAATGGAATACGACCTCATTGAATTCCAATGTTGGAGATAACTCTCGTAGGCTCGGTTGGGAGGGGTCAGCAATTACGACCTTATCTTCAAGTATATTAAAAATGCCAATAGCAGCCGATTGTCCAACCATTCCGTTATGCAACAATGCACGAAGATCTCGAAGGGGCCGGAATGCCTCTGTCCCCATCATTAGGATAATCAAAAGCGTTTGCAGACTGGCATCACCATTACTCACCCTCCACGCCCCTACACCGAGTGCCACCGCAGCGCCTATGGCAATCCCTGCATCGGTAATGCCCCGCGCTAATGCATTAGTCGCGAGCACCCACATCGTTGACCGGAACAGTTCGTGTGCACGTTCGCTTAAAAGCTTTAACCTAGCTTTAGATTGTCCAAAGGCCTTAAGAGTGGCTAGTCCATGAATGGAATCCAGAAAATCCGCCGCAAATGCTTTATAAGCACGGGACCGCGCTAAGGCATTTTTATAATCCCACGCATGGAAACCTGCCGGCGCAACCAGGGTTAAAAGGGCTGCAACTAATAGTACTCCTGCAATATAGATATCGAGGAAGGCGGCAAATCCAGCTATTAGAACTGGCGTTAGCCCTGCCACAAACAGTTGTGGCAAGTATTGACCGAAATAGGTTTCCAACTGTTCAACACCATCGATCAATGATGTGATGACATCACCCGTACGCTTTTGGCCAAAATGGGCAGGCCCTAACTCCACAATCTTATCATAAATTACACGGCGTAGACGCCTTTGCACCTGAGCGGCCGTATGGTGCGCCGCCATAGTACGGAGATGCTCAAGTACACCGCGCACCAGCATAGTAGCGGCAACTAGTGCGATAGGGATTAGCAATTCATCTATCTGTTTTCCCTTAAAAGTCGCCCCGAGCAGCCATCCCAACAGAGCTAGTCGTGCAATACCAACGGAAGCTGATAGAAGGCCTATACCCACCGTTCCTGCAATACGAAGACGAACACCTTCCGTAAATGCCCAGAGCCGCCAATCGAAATACACCGTTGCTTATCCTCTTCTAAAAGGCCAAGCCCCCGGCCTTAAAGGACCGGAGGCCGTTTATCATACTTTCGCATAAGGCCTTGTGTGTCTAGCGCGAACGCAATTTCGGGTCCAACGTATCGCGAACTGAATCGCCAAACAAATTGAAGCCAAAAACTGCCAGAGAAATAGCAACGCCCGGCCAAATCGCTACCCACGGTGCACTCTCAGCAAACTCTTCGGCTCCTCCCTGCAGCATCAAGCCCCACGCTGGCACCGGTTCCTGCACGCCCATGCCGAGATAGCTCAACGAAGCTTCAAGCAAGATCGCCTGACCCAGAAACGACGTCAGCATAATCAAGTAAGGTGCCATTACGTTAGGCGTCATATGACGCAAAATTATCCGCATATCGGAAAAACCCAGTGCGCGGGCCGCATCGACATAGGGAATTTCGCGAATAGCCAGCGCATTAGAACGAACCACCCGTGCACATTGCGGGATGAAAGGAATAGTAATGGCAATAATCACATTTTGGGTCCCAGGGCCAAGTGTCGCAACAACGGCAAGCGCCAGAATAATCAGTGGGAACGCCATCACAACATCAACAATACGTTGTGCGATTAGGTCAAACATCCCGCCAAAATAGGCACTAGCGACCCCAAGAACCAAACCAAGGGTAGCGCCAACAATAGCGCATGTGAACCCAACTAATAGTGCGGTGCGCGCCCCAAAAATGATCCGTGTCAACAAATCACGACCAAATTGATCCGTTCCCAACCAAAACACATCGTCGGGTGGCATCAACATATGCTCCAGCGAATTAAGTTCCGGGTCGAAAACAGTCAACAACTCGGCAAAGATGGCCATCAAGATCATCAAGACCACTACACCGCCTCCAGCAGCGCCAAGCGGTTGTTTGCGGATTAACTCAAAAAATACCTGATAGAAGGGCTTCTTTTGAGAAAGTTCTTCAAAATCCGATTCGACTTCAATCTCACTAGCATTCGTCATAATGGACTGCCCTAGCTATAACGGATGCGCGGATCTAACCACGCATAAAAAATATCTACGAACAAATTAGTAAATACAAAAATCACCACAACCAACATCACCAGTTGTTGGGTCATATTAAAATCTTGAGCACCAACCGATTCGACAAAAAGTTTGCCTAGTCCATTCAGGTTAAACACCTGTTCTGTCACAACCAAACCACCCATCAAAAAGGCAAATTCGATGGCAATAATGGTAACAACCGGCAATAACGCATTCTTCAAGGCATGCCGATTTATGATAACTTTTTCTATCAAGCCCTTGGCCCGTGCAGTACGGACGTAATCTTCCCGTAAAACCTCAAGCAAGGCGGAGCGCGTCATGCGTGTCGCCACGGCCGAGTATCGGTATCCAGTAGCCACTGCTGGCCAAATAAGTTGTGATAAATTACGAATAGGATCTTCCCAAATTGGCA
>CAYXUT010000079.1:0-11935 GCA_964468005.1 uncultured Magnetovibrio sp.
CCAGCGCGTAGAACCCGAATAGCTTCCTCGTTCTGCCCTTGTTGACGAAGTGTCACGGCAAGTTTCTTGATCCCGCCAAGTTTATCTGGATCAATATTCAATGCTTTTCCATTTCAGCCTCAGATTTGAGTACACTATCGTCTCGAAGCGCCTAGACAATTTATTCATAATCTCCTCAATACTGCAGATATTAAAATAATAGATTAACAAATCGGGAAGGTCGTCATTCTAACCAGGGCTGGCCTGAACTTCTGAGAGTGCCCAAATCATTGAACTTGGAGAGAACGTCTGGCTATTCATGCGAAATAACTGGCTTTCAAGCCGCGTCTCCAAATCTTACAACGACACCATCAATAACTTCTGCTTCGCATGGAACCAACTCATCGACCAGCTGTGGAGGACGGTGATAATTTTTTCCGGCTTTGTGTCATTTCGTTGCCATCTTTGATCCTCCGTTCTCTAGCATATACGGTGGACCAAATTCAGTGGGGGAGGATCAACGCTATATGTCTTAATGCTATCTTCGTAATAAGACATACCATGTGAAAATTTGCTAATGTTAGGTGATGGATAAATTATGGAGGATTTTCCCGAATTCGAACGGATCCCGTTTATCTCCATTCGTCCGTGTGAACAGTTCAAATAGCCCTGTGCTTGATTGAGCCTATTTGCGCGTCTAGCTAAATACCGGCCTCCTCGGATAGGCCGAGCATGATGTTTAGGTTCTGCACCGCCTGGCCGGAAGCGCCTTTGCCAAGATTGTCCAACAGTCCCATGATGACCGCTTGGCTGGATTGCTCGTTGGCGAAAACATGCAGGCGCAGTTCGTTGGTGCCGTTGAGCGCTTCCGGCTCAAGCTTGCTCATGGTTGCGGTTTCTCCCATGGCGGCGACGGTGACGAACTTCTGGCCCGCATAGTGCGTAGCGAGTGCGGCGTGGGCGTCAGCGGGTGTTGGTTTGCCCGGCATCGACCAAAGCGGCAACGGTACCTGCACAATCATCCCCTGTGCGTAGCGCCCGACACTCGGCACGAATACCGGTGCATGAGAAATTCCGCTCCATCGAGTTATTTCCGGCACGTGCTTATGTGCCAGCGTCAGTGAGTAGGGATAGAACGGCGTTTTGATGTAGTCCGCAGAGCTTTCGTCCTCAAAGGCCGCAATCAGGCCCTTGCCACCACCGGAATAGCCCGATATCGCGTTGATGGTCACGGGCCAGTCTGCACCGATAATGCCCGCCTGCACCAATGGGTGCAGCATGGCGACTGAGGTGATGGCATAACAACCGGGATTGGTGACCCGCTTGGCATCGGCAATGGCGGCGCGCTGGTTTGACGCATATTCCGGAAAGCCATATACCCAACCTTCCGCCGTGCGGTGCGCCGTGGACGCATCGACGACACGAGTTTCCGGGTTGTGGATTAATTCCACAGCCTGACGCGCCGCGTCATCGGGGAGGCAAAGGATGACTAGATCGGCGGTATTCAGCATTTCGGCGCGGCAGACGGTGTCCTTTCGCTCTGCATCGCCGAGATGCAGCAATGAGACATCGTCCCGGTTCGCGAGCCGGTTTCTGATTTGCAGGCCGGTGGTGCCGGCCTCACCGTCGATAAAGACCTTGGCGGTCATGGTCTCCTCCATGATTTGCGGCCCCTTCCCTAACCGACATTTCTATTTTCGTAAATAGCGCTTTGGATACGAATGGCAAGTGTGTATGACTTAGCCACGGAACCTGTGGCAGCCGTGTAGTATTAAAAAGGCAGTCCATTGTCCAAGCGCTATTCTTCTGGTGCGTCGGGTTTACTAGCGGCGGGAAAATGCCATGGACGGCGTTGTTTTGTCTGAATCCGACCCCAGACCCACAGCCTCGGATGGCTCCAAGCCACTGTCTTGCGTGGATGCTGCGGCCTATTGACTTAAATTTCAGTTCACCAATTTCGGCGGTCCGGCCGGACAAACCTCCATGGTGCAGGCGGATTACGTTGATAAACCCGGCTGGATTTAGCTAGGAGCGTTTTGCGCGGGTTCAACTATTCGATTTCGCGGTCGGGTCCAGAGGTATAGTGATTGGTGGCTGTACGGTGTTCATGGATGCCTGTCCGTAGGGACGGGTTTTATTCTGTCAGGCATCGGGTTTACAATTTTCACCCCATCTTCAAGTGGCTGAGGAACCCTTTGTACCAAGACATCGCCGCAATGTGCGGTGGCGATAATACCATTCTCAGAGTTTAGAACGGCTTCTTAATAATCAACCAAATAGCTGCAACTTGGCCAGGCTGCCTTTTCTCTCTAGAGTGAACGTCAAATTGGTTAACGAGACGACATCCGAATAGGCGAGACATGAGCACCATCAACCGCGTTCGAATACAGGCGTACAGTTACAAGCTCGAAGACTTCGGATCCAATATCATGGTCTTTGAAAAAAATGGGCAGATCGAACTCACTAAGTTCATCGTCATTATAGATACCGATGACGGCTTGAGTGGTGCCTACGCGCCGCACTATGGATCAACGCCCTACGCGATGACACAGGCCTTGGAAATGGCACCGACGCTGATTGGCTGCGACGCTGAGCAACGCGAGAAAATCTTCGAGCATCTAAAGATCGGCTGGCGGCATTTCGATCGCTCCGGGGTCGCCGCCATTGATGGCGCGCTGTGGGATTTGGCCGGTAAGAAATACGGTATTTCGGTGAGCCGGCTGCTAGGCGGCTATCGGACGCGCTTACCGGTTTACGCCAGCACCTATCCCGGACAGACGAGCCCAGGAGGCCTTGATTCCATTCTCGCATATGCCGATTTCGCTGAAGACTGCCAAAAGCGGGGTTTTTCCGGTTTCAAAATTCACGGATTTCACGATGGCAACCCGAAGACGGAAATCGCCATCATGTCGGCGGTGCGCGAACGCGTTGGCACCGACATGAAGTTGATGTCTGACCCGACATCCACCCTGCCCTCTTTCCTTGATGCCATAGAGGTTGGCCGCGCCTGCGATGATCTCGGGTTTTTCTGGTATGAGGATCCTTATCGAGATGCCTCGACCAGCGCTCACGCCCATAACCGCCTGCGCAATTTCATCAAGACGCCCCTGCTGATCGCCGAACATATTCGGGGCGTCGAACCAAAAGCGGACTTTGCTCTTGCCGGTGGCACAGACATTCTGCACATTGACCCGGAACTCGACGGTGGCGTTACCGGCACCATGAAACTGGCCCAATTTGCTGACGCTATCGGAATGGACGTGCAACTGCACACGGCCGGCCCAATGCACCGTCAATGCATGGCGGCGATCCCCAACACTCATTTCTACGAACTCGGATTGATCGGTCCCGGCCGCTGGGCTGGCTTCCAGCCGCCAATTTATACCTGCGGTTTCAGCGATCAGATTGAAGACGTCGACAAAGACGGTTGCGTACTCGTGCCTGACGGCCCCGGCATGGGCGTCAGCTATGACTGGGACAAGATCGAGAGCTGGACCACAGACAGGCACGCGTTTACGTAAGCGATTTAGCGTTCCTTGTAGCTTATTTCTGCGTAAGTTCCGTCACCTCTCTAATTGGTTATGAAGCCGCCATTGACTGCGATGACTGTTCTAGTGGCAAAACTTACAAATCTTCTTGCCACATTCCCTGCCATTCTTGTTTCATTGTCTCCTTAAAATTTTCAAATCCGTATTTCTCTTCAACAGAACTCCGAGCTGTCTTAGAAAACTTCTGACGCAACTCGGAATTGGTACAAATATCGAGAACCCGAGCCGCCATTTTTTTCGCATCAAAATCTGTCAAATACCCGTTTTTTCCATCCCGCACAAAAGATTCGGGACCACCACATCGAGTTGAAACTACAGGCACGCCAGAAGCCATTGCTTCAATCCCTACAATCGACAATCCTTCCTGATAAGACGGGATGATAAATACAGTAAGCCCTTGATAAAAATCTCTCAGCCCTTCTCTGTTCAAAATACCTGCAAACGAAACAAACTTATTAAGTCCATGCCGTTTGATTTCAGCATTTAATTCCGGGCTCGTTTCCCCTGTGATTTTCAGATTGGCATCGAGCCCATTTTTTCGAACTAGGGCAATGACCTGAAACAGCAAAGATGCATTCTTTCTTGGATCCGTAAGCCGTCCAGCAAACCCAAGAGTGATTGCGCTTGCTGGTTTCATGGGGGGGGTAAAATATTTCATATCTGTGGGGATCGGTAGCAGGCAAAGTTTATTTCTTTCCGCCGGTATCAAGGCACTCAGGCAATCTCGCGTAAAGGGACTGATTGCAAGCACCCTTCCTTGACCGAGGAGAACCTGCTGTTCCTGACGTTTCAGGCCAGGTGTCACGACAGATTTATCAAAAACCCTACGCACCAACGACATAGCGGCCTGTCGGGCAGAACGGTCACCATATACATCGCTGGCGCACCAAATTAGATGAGGAACACAAGCTTTTGCCAATGGAGCGGCCACCGCTACTGTTCCACCAGCAGCAATATGGAAATCATGGCTGTCAATCAAGTCCTGCCATAATGATGAATGCTGTGTGTAAGAAAATTCAAGTTCAGGAAAGTTGCACCCGACAGCAACACAATGATGGTTTGAAAAACTTGTTTCCGTTCTCGATTGAGACTTTTTAAAAAACGGTCGACCAATTAATTCGCGACGGTGACGTCTTGTTGCGTAATAAGCGATTGTCACATCGTGTCCCTGGTCACGAAAAAAATCTGCAAGAATTCTGGTCATTGCCCCCACACCGCCAAAAATCTCCGGTGGCAACGAGACGATAAGCGTCCGTTTTCTCTTAGAACTTTCTGTATCAATATTCGGCTTGTTCACCAGTTTCATTCTTTCGTATACGTCCAAATAAAGCTTTTAACCGACCATAATATCCGGTGTGGTCTGGGCCTCCTTACTTCAGACTTACTATTGTTTGTCAGTTGGTTTCTTTGCAAGAATACTTACCCAGCCTTGCTATTGCTTTGACGATAAACTCTTGACCGTGATCAAACTGAACCTCCACCGATGTAAGGGTTTTTCGAAAGCTTTTAAATACAAAAAGGGCCAGCATTTTTGCCAGCCCTTCGATAATTCTGCTTTTTTATTTGCATTTAACGTTTCGTTAGATGTAAGCTATAATTTACATATATTACAATATGTTACCAAGCGCCATTATTAAATGTGACTTGTTTGTGACAAATTACCGCTCAAATTATAAGCGGTTTTGTAGCTTCCAGTTCTCCAACTTTTTGTCAACGATAAAAAAAGAGGTTCCAAAATGGAACCCCTTGGTAATAAATGAAATTTTATAGAAACGTGTCAACGCTTCGAGAACTGGAAGCTCCGGCGTGCCTTACGGCGACCGTATTTCTTACGTTCTACGACCCGGGAATCGCGGGTCAGGAAGCCTTCTTTCTTGAGTACGCGACGGAGGACCGGCTCGTACAAGGTCAACGCCTTCGAGATGCCGTGACGTACGGCGCCGGCCTGACCGGAAAGCCCGCCACCGGTGACGGTGGCGGTAACGTCATACTGACCGGCGCGGTCAGCGACGTCAAAGGGTTGGTTCAACAGCATCTGCAGCACCGGACGAGCGAAATAGCGCTCAACCTCGCGGCCGTTGACGGTGATCTTGCCGAGGCCCGGCTTGATCCATACACGCGCCACGGCATTCTTGCGCTTGCCGGTGGCGTATGAGCGGCCGTGCTCGTCAATGGCGGGCTCGGTCGGCGTTGCCGATGGGGTTTCAACGGGCGCTTCCACAGCGGCTGCGCTACTGGCCTCAGTTGCTTTAGCACCATCGGTGGCCTCGGTGCTTGCGGCAGTCTTACTATCCATGGCCTCCTTGAGATTTTCGAGGTTCACGTTTTCCTCAGCCATCGGTTAGGCGCTCCTCTTATTTTTCGGGTTCATGGCGGCGACATCCAGATTTTTTGGCTTTTGCGCCTCGTGTGGGTGCTCGGCGCCAGCGTAGACGTGCAACTTCTTCATCTGCTGGCGGCCCAAGGAGTTACGGCTGATCATCCGTTCCACTGCCTTGTAGACGATTCGTTCGGGGTGATTGCCGTCAAGGACGGCGCCGGCGGTGCGGCTCTTGATGCCGCCCGGATAGCCGGTGTGCCAGTAGTAGATCTTATCGGTGCGCTTATTGCCGGTCAATTTCACCTTGTCTGCGTTGACGACGATGATGTTATCGCCGCAGTCGATGTGTGGGGTAAAAATCGGCTTGTGTTTTCCACGAAGCCGCGTAGCGATGACGGAAGCCAGTCGGCCGAGGACGACGCCTTCGGCGTCAACCACGTACCATTTACGCTCCACGTCTTGGGGTTTGGCGGAATAAGTCTTCATGGCGTTCTCTTGAACCGTTTTCTATCAATAAAACCGCGGCTCGGGACCGGTTGTCCCAAGGCTGGCGGAATATGGCAGAATTTTTTGTACTGTCAACGGGAAAAGGCAATAAAAACCATTATTTATAAATGCGGTATTATTGTACCGTTATTTTTGTTGAGGTGGTATGGAATAGGTTCCTGTGGCGTGGGCGACGGCTTCGCCATGGCCTTCCGAACGAACGGTGACATCGCTGACCACGAGCCGCTTGCCGGTCTTCAGCACCCTACCTTCGGCCAGAAGGTTTGCCGGCACGGGACGATGTAGAAAATTGATGTTGAAGCTTGTGGTAACTGCTAATCGCATTTCGCCGATGACACTGAGCACCACCGCATACATGGCGGCATCCGACAAGGCCATCATGAAGGGCCCCGCAATGGTACCGCCTGGACGAACCATGCTGTCGTCGAACGGCATGTGCAGTGCCGCCTCGCCACGCGTGATGAAATCGGCGCACATGCCCATCTCATGCGCCCATGGGAGTTCATCACGGATGATTTCGTTGAACCGTTCGACGGTGATTTTAGACATGAACAGTCCTGCTTAGGCCGCCTTGTGCAGGCGGAAGTCATAACTATCCGCGCGAAGTGCTTTACCGAGGGCTTGCAAGTATCCCATATCCGCGGAAACGCAGTCGAGATGGATAAACAGTTCCCGCGCCACGCCGGTTATACGATAGGCCGGCAGCGTGAACAGTGTGCTTTTCGGGTGTCGCACGACAAGATCGGCGCCGGCGAAGTCAAAAGTCAATCCCTTGCTTGGAGCATGGAACGTTACGCTTAGATCATCGGTTTGCTGCACCAGATCAAGGGCTTGAAGCCTAGCAATATCTTCCCGGCTGAGGCCGAATTCATCGAAATCGTTGCGCGCACCCAGCTTAAGAATATAGCCGGTTGGAAAGCAGAGCTTTGAGGCTTGTTTCCAAGTCAGCCAATCCATGCCGGTCATGCTGGAAAGCACATCAAGAGTGCCCAGCGAAAAGCGTCCTGGCGTTTGCGCTTCGTGCGCCAGAATTTGCCCCCAGACGGAGAGCATCACCGGGTTTGATATCTCCTGGGCATGGCCGACGAACCGCGCCAACCAGTCATCATCCAGTTCCGGCGCGTCCTCGTCGGCGTTCTCTTCGCCGCCGACGAGGTAGGCCATTGAGATAACCTCCTCGATGTTCTCTTGGCGGCGCATCTCAAGCGCGGCCAGGCGGTGGTTTAGCCGGCTGCGCTGAACCTTGCCGCCGGAGGCATTGATGCCCCTTTCATGGTAATCGGCGCCCAAAATCTGGGTCAGCGATTCACCAATCCGCGCAGCCACGCTATCGCTCATTGGAACCTCGCGGGTTTTTTATTCAGACTCGATTATCGACGCCCGCGTGGCCTGGAACAAGCCCATAGCCTTGGATGGTTAGCTGATATTTCGTATTGATCAAAAACCTTGCCTAAACCGGTATGACAGCCGAACATTATGGGGATTGTTTAGAGGAGGTTTTTCTGGTCATGTCCTCGATCGTGAACGAAGCGGTACTGTTGCGAAACAATAACCAAGGCATCGCCACCCTGACCCTCAACCAGGGCGACAAGTTTAATGTATTGTCGCGTGAACTGTTAAGCGCTATCCAAGCTGAGCTCGATGCCATTGCCGGCGATAAGTCAATACGCGTTGTCGTCGTTGCCGCTACCGGTAAGGCGTTTTGCGCCGGCCACGACCTGGCGGAGATGGGCTCCGATCCCAGTCCCGAGGCGATGACGGCGCTATTTGAGCAATGCAGCCGAATGATGGTGACACTGACCGAGATCCCTCAGCCAGTGATTGCGCGTGTTCATGGCATGGCGACGGCAGCCGGTTGCCAGCTGGTGGCGCAGTGCGACCTCGCTGTGGCTGTCGAAGAGGCTACATTTGCCACCTCGGGCATTAACGTAGGCCTATTCTGTTCGACGCCGATGGTCGCCGTGACCCGCAATTTGCCGCGCAAACAGGCCATGGAAATGTTAATGACCGGTGAGTTCATCGATGCCGAAACGGCGCGCCAATATGGTCTCGTCAACCGCGTTGTTCCAGCGGGAAAACTCGATGATGCCGTGGGTGAATTAGCCGGCACTATCGCGGAAAAATCACCGGTTGCTATAGCGCGTGGAAAACAATTGTTTTACAGACAGCTAGAAGTTGGGCTTGAGGGTGCATACGAACAGGCAGCCAAAGCCATTACGGCGAATATGCAAGATGTTGACGCCCAGGCCGGTATCAATGCTTTCGTTGAAAAGAAACCGATGCCCGATTGGCAGGACCGTTGAACGAAGCTGCTCCCGCTCCCCTGATTTATCGGGCCCGTGACGTGGAGGACATCCTGAGTGGTGTGTGCACCATTGCCATGGTCGGCGCCAGCGCCAACTGGGTACGACCTTCGAACTTCGTCATGAAATACCTGCAATCCAAAGGCTACAAGATGATCCCAGTCAACCCGGTCCAGGCCGGAAAAGAGATTTTGGGTGAGATTTGCTACGCCACACTCGGCGATATTCCTGGATCCATCGACATGGTGGATATCTTCCGTGCCTCCGATGCGGCCGGTGAAACCGTCGACGAGGTTATACCGCTGAGTGCGAGTAAGGGGGTCCGGGCCATTTGGATGCAGCTTGGTGTGCGCAATGACGCGGCGGCGGCGCGTGCCGAAGCGGCTGGTCTCAGGGTCATCATGGACCGTTGCCCGAAGATCGAATACGGGCGGTTGTTCGGCGAATTGAGCTGGAGCGGCGTCAATTCTGGGGTGATTTCCTCAAAACGCCGCAAGGTGGGATGAGATGAAGGATGACGAGGTCAAACGAGGCTCCTACCAATACGGGATGGAGACCCGGGCAATCCATGCCGGTGCACGGCCCGATCCGGTAACCGGCGCGCGCAATACTCCAATCTATCAGACCACATCGTATGTCTTCGATGACGCCGACCATGCCGCCGATCTCTTTAACCTTCAAACCTTTGGCTTTATCTATTCGCGCTTGACCAACCCGACCGTTTCGGTGCTGGAAGAGCGCATTGCCAACCTGGAGGACGGGCGCGCCGCGGTTTGTGCATCGTCAGGGCACGCGGCGCAGTTTTTGGCATTTTTCTCTCTGCTGGAACCGGGCGACGAGTTCATTGCATCGCGAAACCTGTACGGCGGTTCGATCACTCAGTTTGGGATCAGTTTCAAGCGTTTGGGCTGGTCTTGTAACTTTGTTGATCCAACCAACCCGGAAAACTTTAAAGCGGCGCTGACACCTAAGACCAAGGCGATTTTTATCGAGGTCCTGGCTAATCCCGGCGGCGTCGTCGTCGATCTCGAAGCCGTGGCGAACATCGCCAAGGGCGCCGGCATTCCGCTGCTCGTCGATAACACACTTGCCACCCCGTATCTCTGCCAGCCGGTTCCCTGGGGTGCCGATCTGATCGTTCATTCGACCACGAAGTTTCTGTCCGGCCACGGCACTTCGCTAGGTGGCGCCATCGTTGAATCGGGTAAGTTCGATTGGGCTGGAAATGCCGAAAAATTTCCAACAATGACCGAACCCGACCCTGCCTATCATGGCCTCACTTTTGCCGAGACCTTTGGCGATTTTGGCTTCACCATGAAGGCGCGTGCCGTGGGTTTGCGTGATTTTGGGCCCTGTATGTCGCCAGCAAATGCCTTTTACACCATTACCGGTATGGAAACACTGCATTTACGCATGCCACGCCACGTGGAGAATGCCCAGGCCGTGGCCGAATTCCTGGACGGCCATGACGCGGTCGAATGGGTGTCGTACGCGGGGCTTCCGGAAAGCCCTTATCATGATCTCGCCAAGAAATACCTGCCTAAAGGTGCTGGCTCAGTATTCACCTGCGGGCTTAAGGGTGGTTATGAGGCGGGTGTTAAACTGGTCGAGAATGTCAATCTGTTCTCCCATTTGGCCAATGTCGGCGACACACGCTCATTGATCCTGCATCCGGCATCGACCACGCACCGCCAACTCACCGACGAGCAACGCACGGCTGCCGGGGCGGGACCCGAGGTGATCCGGCTTTCTATCGGACTGGAGACGGCAGATGATCTTTTGTACGATCTCGATCAGGCCTTGGTGAAAATATGACCTAGGATAGAGCAATGTTGGTTACAACACGGGCACGGGTATGAGGCACCCTCAAAAAACTGATAGTGATAGCTGGCTCGGTATCATCGTCTATGATGACCATCGGCGGATCATGGGAAAACCCGAAAACGAGCAGTAACTGAACACCTGTCGGATTTCCAAAACCTCGGTCAGGTGTAGTTTGAAACCTCGATCAGATTGCCGTCTGGATCACGGAAATAGACTGATAACAACGTCCCGATGGCACCGGTCTTGAGAACCGGCCCTTCAATGATTTCCACACTGCATTCGCCCAAGTGCTTAATAACGTTCTCAATCGGTGTTTCGGCAATAAAGCAAAGATCACCCGATCCTGGTGCCGGGGTTTTAGCCTTCGGATCATATCCATTGTCCGCCGGGTGCAAGTTGATCTTCTGCTCGCCGAAGGAGAGCGCGGTGCGGCCTTCTCTGAACTCGATCTTTTTCATGCCGAGCACACGATCATAGAATGCGCAGGTTGCCGAAACATCGCGCACCGTTAAAACCAAATGATCGAGCCTTGCGATGCTTACTGGCGGCGTCACTCCGCTGCCTCCACCAAAGCACTTACCTTTCGTTCCGCTGGAAGCATCAGGATAGCGCAGGCCCCCATCAGCGCGAGCCCCGCAAGCACCCTGAAAACGGCCGTAAATCCACCTGAAATGTCGAACAGGAAACCCTCAAGCATTACCCCCATACTCGCGATGCCGAGTGCCAGGACGAACTTTAGTCCGAAAACTAAACCACGCCGATGCATGGGTGTATACCGCGCGATCAAGATGTTCTCTGCTGGGACGCCGCCGAAGTTCAGACAAACCATCAAGATCGCGATCGCCACCAAAGAGCCGCCCCCCAACTGTCCGGCCGACAACAGGACCGGCACCTGCAGGACAAAGGCGAATAGGTAAATCCTTCTTGCTGGCAATACATCGGCCAGTTTACCGCCGATGATCTGCATTAGACCGCCAGCCGCGTAGGCCAAGCCAACCAGGTAGGCGACGGTCATCACACCCTCGCCGTCGGTTGAGAAATCAAGAGCGAAGGCTTTTGGCAGGGCTGGCCCCGTGGCATGGAAGATCATGCCGCCACATAGCATGACAAAGGCCAGGACCGCAACGACGCGGATAGTATCGGCATGGTTAGCCGGTGGTGCCGGGCGCCGATGACTTGAATCAGTGTCGGAAATCCAGCCGCGTAGAATGCAAACCACAAAAATAGCTCCCGTGGCTAGAACCGTGGCGCCCGGTAGAATGTAGGCAAAACGCCATCCAAACGCAGTGATCAGGGCACCGGTTATGACGGTACCGAGTGCCGCGCCCATACCGCCGAAGGAGCCGTTAATGCCGAGCGCCGTGCCAGGGTTGTGCGCTACCTTTACAAGCCAGGCGACGCCAACCGGATGGTAGATCGACGCGAACAAGCCTGTGACGCCCAGGCCAAAGGCA
>CAYXUT010000080.1:0-11847 GCA_964468005.1 uncultured Magnetovibrio sp.
CGCCTCCAGCCCCGGTGCCATGGCTGCGAGCGCTGGAAGGTGGACTTCTTGTCCCGCCTGAAAATCCCAAGGTGTTGCCAACAGCGCCATAGCAGAAATTTGGCCCGGGTTTCGGCTTGCCAGCGCCAGCGCCAACGTGCCGCCCATGCAATAGCCCAAGAGCGCCGGGTCGCGGCCCGAAATCTCCTGCACCTGATTAAATGCGGCTTGCAAAGGGCCAATGATCTAGTCCTCAAGGGTGAAGGCGCGCTCCACCTCGCCTGGATGCACCAATCCATCAGCATCGGCCTGAGGCCGCGCTTAGCAAGGTCGCGCAGCAGACTGAGTTTATCCGTAAGATCTAGGACGTAACCCCGGTTGATCAGCGACGGCACGACGAGAATGGGCGAGCCCTCGGCAGCGTTTTCATGCGTCAAACCAAAATCCAACAGCTTCGCCACACCGGACTGCCAAACTAACGGCGGTTCTTTTAGTCGCTCGAAAAGCGGGCCTTTCTGATAGAGATGGGTGCCATGAGTAAAGGCATTGAAGCGCGCCTGGACCTCCGCGCGCAATACCCCGGTAAAGGCATCAGGCGTCGTCTGGGCGATCATCTCCATCAACTCGGTGGCTAACGGCTGCAAGTTCGGATTCCAACTGAGAGATCCGTTCCTCAATAGCGGCAATGCGGCCATTGAACTCATCAAGGCAAGAATCTCCGCCACCAGGTGCAGCGGCTGCGGCCCTGTCCGCCTCGGATGCGCCTCCCGGTTCATTGCCGGCTGCCTTGCTTGACGCTTCAACGAAAGCTTCGGCAACCGAACTCATCTAAGTCGTGGTGCGGGCGAGAGTCTCGGAGATGTCGGCATCGTGGGCGACCTCCTTGAGATGGTCCTGCCAGAGCTCCAAATAGCTCCGGGCCAAGTCCTGCATGTCGGGCAGAGGAGGTGCGTCTTTCATTGGCAGCCTCTATTCGGATGGTGGGCATGATGTCGCTTGCCGAGAACATTTCATTGCAGTGCAGCATATTACGCGGTAATGATGAAAGATGCAAAACACAGGAAACCTCAACCATGGCGAAAGACACTAACAAAAAAGCCAACGGCGACGCAAAAGATGTGGTGACGATCAAGAAATATGCTAACCGGCGTCTCTACAATACCGCGACCAGTAGTTACGTCACCCTTGATCATCTTGCGCAGATGGTCAAGGAAGGCACCGACTTTACTGTCTACGATGCAAAATCGGGTGAGGACATCACCCGTTCGGTGCTCACACATATCATCGTCGAGGAAGAGAGCAAGGGCCAGCATCTACTGCCGATCAGTTTTCTGCGCCATCTTATCAGTTTTTACGGTGACAGCCTGCAGGCCGTGGTGCCAAATTATCTTGAGCAATCTATGCAGGCTTTCGCACACAACCAGGAACAGATGCGCCGTGTCGTGCAGGATGCTTTTGGCGGAATGAGCCCGTTCGGTCAGTTCGAGGAAATGGGCAAGCAGAACATGGCTATGTTCGAAAATGCCATGAAGATGTTCTCGCCGTTCCATCCCCATGGTGCCGACGACGACAAAGGCAAGGCCGCCACAGAGAGCGCTAGCGCCGACAAGCCTGCTTCAAACGAGGGCTCTGATCTTGACGCGCTGAAGATGCAATTGGCGCAAATGCAACAGCAACTCGAACGCATGTCGGAGAACGGTGAGTAAGCCGCTCTACTACTTCAATTCACGCACGACCCTGAACCCCAGCCAATAGCTTTTCACGCCGGACGGGTTTTTTACCCTGTAGGACGAATTAGCGACACGCGATAAATAATAGAACGATCCGCCCCTGATAACGCGGTTGTTGCAATCACCTGTAGTCCTGGTCGCCGCGTCTTTTGGCGCCCCCTGATGATCGGGATTCCAACAATCCTGTATCCATTCAAACACGTTGCCCGCCGTATCGAACAAGCCGAAGGGATTTGGCGGAAAAGTGCCGATCGGCTGACTACCGTGCGAGCAGCACGAGTGGTCCTTGGCTGTGCAGCACTGGCGCGATTCGCAATCTCGACAGTTGGCCATCTTGGTGCCAATCTCATCACCCCACCAGAAGGTCGAAGTCGTGCCGCCCCGGTGCAGGTATTCCCATTCGGCCTCCGATGGTAGACGGTAGCGATGTCCGGTCTTGCGGCTCAACCATTTGACGTAGTTCTGCGTTTGGTGCCAGGTGACGTTAATCACCGGGCGGCGAATCTGCCCCCATTTGTGATCGTCCGGACGGTGGATACACCCCTTATCGGCGACGCATGCAAACCATTCTCGAAACGTCACCTCGTAGCGCCCGGCGGCAAACGGGCGTTTGATATTGACCCGGTGCGCGGGCCCGTCGCGGCGGCGCTTAGCGCCGAAACCCATTATGTAGATCCCGGCCGGCACCACCACCATTTCCGGGCAGGCCGGGCAGTCCTTGAACGTGCTTTCGGTCTTCGGTTCTTGTTCTGCCGCTTGCACAAACGCTGGTAGCCCGCCAAGCAATAGCACTACCACAGACAAGATAAGGGACCCAGCGCGGCCGATCATGGCGTTTCCCCTTTCACAGAATCTGTAGTGGGCTGCGCTGAAGGGTTATACGGCTCTTGGTTCTCGTCAAGTTTCACCAACCGCCCGAGTGCCCAGCGTGCCGTGTCTGAGACCAGAGACGATACGTCATTAGCGAGAGCTTCGGCGGTTGGTGCCAGGGTTCTATCACCGCTATTGCCGATGGCAATCAGCACGTTGCGTACAAACCGCTCGCGTCCAGTGCGCTTAATAGGTGAACCTGCGAACAGTTTGCGGAACATGGCGTCATCCAATGCCGCGAGTTGTTGTAGCTTCGGAGCGTTCAGATCATGTCGGGGCTGTAATGTTGGGTCTTCGGTCGAGCGCGAAAACTTAGTCCAGGGGCAAACAGCCAAGCAATCGTCGCAGCCATATATTCGGTTTCCCATGGCTGACATCAGTTTTGGCTCAATACCGCCTTTATGCTCGATCGTTAGATATGAGATGCAGCGCCGGGCATCGAGATTATAGGGCTCTACAATGGCGTCGGTCGGACATGTTTTGATGCAAAGATCGCAACTTCCGCAGTGATCGGCCTCAGGTTCGTCAGGCTGGATTTCCAACGTCGTGAATATCTCACCCAGAAATAGCCACGATCCGAACTCGCGCGACACCAGGTTCGTGTGCTTACCTTGCCAACCAAGCCCGGCGCGAGCGCCTAAGGGTTTCTCCATCACCGGCGCAGTATCGACAAAGATCTTGACATCGTTCTCCGGGAAGGTTTCCGTCATCCACCGGCCGATGCGCTTCAGGCGCTCCTTCAGTATATCGTGGTAGTCCCTAGCCGGCCGCGCATAGACGGAGATCACGCCGCGGTCGGGCCGCGAAAGGGCCTCCAAAGGATCGGTCCCTGGGCCGTAATTGGTACCAAGAACGATCACTGAGCGAGCATCGGGCATAAGAGCTTTCGGATTTCCACGCGGATTTCCACGGTCGGGAAACTCACGCGCCATCCAAGCCATGTCGCCATGGCAGCCCTTGAGCAGGAACTTGGAAATCGCCACCATGTCGCGAGGATCCGTTTCGGAGCTGGTGAAACCGACCGCATCAAACCCTTCCTGTTTGGCCTTCTCGCGGATTTTCTGACGGATGTCGGTGGTCATTCTTAATCTTTCAGCCTGGACGCCGCCCCGCACCATACTATATATGTCCGGCCGGAACAGATTAAGGAAGGCCTTATTCATGCCCTACAGGTTCACCGTGCTCTATATTTGTTTGATCGTGCTGGTCAATTGGGGCTTCACGGTGGTGCCACTCGTCGATCTATCGGGTGGCAAAAATTGGCCGCCCATGTCTTTGGTGGTCGGGCTGATTTTTGTTGCCCGCGACTATGCCCAACGCGAGATCGGCCACCGGGTCATCATCGCCATGTTGATTGCGGCTAGTTTGAGTTACGTGATGGCAAGCCCGTTTGTAGCGGTGGCTAGCCTGGCAGCATTCCTGATCAGTGAGTTTGCCGATTGGGCGATCTATTCCTTTACCCATCGGCCTTTCAGCCAGAGGATTTTGATTTCCAGCCTGATCAGCACGCCCTTGGACAGTATCGTTTTCCTGGCTGTGATCGGGCATCTCTCCGTTGTTGGCGCACTCGCCATGACGGTGTCCAAAATGTTGGGCGCGCTGGTTGTCTGGTGGCTGGTACGCCGGCGCGAGGCCCAGGCTGTCTAAAGCCGTCTTGTTGCTTAGTGGCGGGCTCGATTCCGCCACCGTCGGCGCCGTGGCGCTGGAGCGTGGGTTTGAAGTTGCAGCGCTCAGTTTCCGATACGGCCAGCGTCATGTTCGCGAACTCGATGCAGCCCTGGCGGTAGCCAAGCATCTTGGTATCTCGCGCCATGTCGTGGTTGATATAGATCTTAGGGCATTTGGCGGCTCCGCCCTGACGGACGACATTGAGGTGCCGAAAGGGCGCGAGGATGGCGAGATCGGTTCCGGCATTCCGGTAACATATGTGCCGGCACGTAATACGATCTTCCTCTCGCATGCGTTGGCAATGGCCGAGGTTGAGGACAGCAATGACATCTTCATCGGCGTCAACGCGCTGGATTATTCGGGCTATCCCGATTGCCGTCCAGAATACGTTGACGCCTTTCAAACCATGGCCAACTTGGCGACAAAGGCCGGTGTCGAGGGAAACGGAGGACTTGCCATCCACGCGCCGCTGATGGAGTTGACCAAGGCGGACATCATCGAGTTGGGCTCGCGCTTGAGCGTCGATTACGGACAAACGCTGAGTTGCTATGATCCGCCGGGGGGTATTGACGACTTCACCCATTGTGGTGCTTGCGACGCCTGCCATTTGCGGCGCATGGGTTTTTCGAAAGCCGGAATCACTGACCCGACCCCTTATATAACTTGAGCCCGGGCCGGGCGTTGCATCGGTATGTTTGGGTGGCTCGAACGCCTTTGCCGCACGCCACCATTTCGCCGGTCTGGCGCCAGACGACTGACCGCCAGCGTGGGATGTCGTGGCAACGGTGCTGCTTTTTGCGGTACCGTTCACAATCCTTTTGAAGTGCATGTTTTTTGGGTGATTTTACGTCGCAGTTTGCAGCGTGTGGTGCTGTCCTAACCGCTTTTCACATGCAGCTTGCCGATGTACGGCTGACTTTTTTACTTCGCACGCTGGAACGGCTAAAGGCTATATAGCGTAATTGGATAACTGCGTGTTGCACGATGAAAGAACTTCTTTCAGTTCATCCTCCCGGCACGAATCACTATCGGACCGAAATGGTATGCTAACTCGTAAATTTAACCTCTTTTCTGACTTAGTCATCATTCAATATAGCAGAATCGGATGCAGCATTGTTGCGAAGCTATGTTATGGGACTTGGGATCCAACACGAAAAGTTAAGTATATGGCTAAGTCGTATCCATCTCACGCAAAACGTTTTTCAGCACCTTGCCGTAGTTGTTTTTCGGCAGCACTTTGACGCGGACGTACGCCTTGGGCCGTTTGTAACGCGCGATGCGCTCCAGGCACAACTCTTCTAACTCAGATTCGGTTGCTTCACCGACCACATAAGCGACAAGGATTTCTCCCCACTCAGGGCTGAGTCGGCCGATGACAGAAATTTCGTCGACCCCCGGGTGCTCAAGTAGCACTTCCTCAACCTCGCGCGGATAGATATTGGAACCACCCGAGATGACGACGTCCTTGGCCCGGTCCTTGAGCGTCAAAAACCCATCCTCGTCAAACACGCCGATGTCACCGGTATGCAGCCACCCGCCCTTCAATGTTTCAGCGGTAGCCTCCGGGTTTTGCCAATAGCCCTTCATCACGGCGTCGCCTCGCACCAGAATCTCACCCACTTTACCGACATCAAACACGGCAACGTCACCATCAACGACCCGAACCTCGACCGCTGAATTAGCAATGCCAACAGACGCCAACCGTTCCGGCCAGCGCGGATGGTCCTTATCGGCAACGGTTTGGCGGTTGCAAACGGTGATGGTCATGGGGCTCTCCCCCTGGCCGTAGATTTGCACAAGGCATGGGCCGAAGCGGTCCAAAGCAGCGCGGGCATCTTCGACATACATCGGCCCGCCACCGTAGACAATGGCGCGAAAACCCGCTTTCGGCGGATCGGCTACGCAGTCGGTCATGCGTTTAACCATAGTCGGTGCAGCAAATAGCGACATACCGGGCCAAGTATCCGCGAGGCGGAAGATCTCGACCGGGTCGAAACTGCCCGATTCCGGCACCACATTACAGGCTGCCGCAAGGACATGCGGCACCATGTATATGCCAGAACCATGGCTCATAGGCGCTGCGTGAATGATGGCGTCACCAGGACCGGTCGGGTCGATGTCGCTATGGTAAGCGAGCGCCATGGCGTAGATATTGCGGTGCGTCAGCATCGCGCCCTTGGGTCTACCAGTGGTGCCCGACGTGTAGAACAGCCATGCCAGGTCATCTGGGTCAGCCTCAGTAATTGGTGCCTCATTACCGGCAAACAGGTCCTCATAGGCGTCGCTTGCAAAGACGATAAGGTGCTCCAGGGCCTTAGGTGCGTGTTTACCAACCGCGTCGACCAACTCCGGCCCGACCAGACAAGCCTTCGCGCCCGAGTTCTCGAGGATGTAGCCGAGCTCTGCGCCATGCAATTTGGCATTGCCCGGCACTGTCGAAAGCGCGCCCCACCACATGCCGTACATGGCCTCCACATATTCCGGCCGATTATTGGAGCAGATCGCCACGCGATCACCAGGCACCAGGCCCAATGCCTTTAGCCCGTCCGCCATCTTAGCCGCGCGCTGGCTCAACTCTCCATAAGTCTGAACGACTTGCTCGCCCAGCGCCACGGCGGGGTTTTCCGGAAACGCCTTGCCGGCACGTTCGAGCCAAAGCGCGAGATTCATACCCCCCCCTATTTTAGAACTATTCAGCCTCGATCTTCACCTCGGTGGTGATTTTGGCGGTGGAGCCGATCATCCGTGATGCCGAACAGTATTTTTCCACCGACAGCCGAACCGCTTCTTCGGCTTTTTCGATCGGCACGTCGCCGACCACCGTAAACGCCAGGTGCACCTTGGTGAACACCGCCGGCACAGTGTCCGCGCGGGTTGCATCCATGTCACACCAAACGTGTTTGATGGACTGGCGCATCTTTTTCAGAATATGCACCACGTCGTAGCTGGAACACCCGCCCATGCCGACCAAAACCACTTCCATCGGCGACGCCCCGACGCGGTGGGCGTTTTCCAACTTGGACGCTTCCATGATAATACCCTGTCCGTTTTCCGTGCCACCGATAAAGCGCATGCCGCCGGCCCACTCAATACGTGCTTTCATGATTTTCTCTTATTATTCCCTGCCGCGGTAAGGAGCCACGCCCTGATCAGGCAACCAGAGCCCCTCAGGCGGTTTGGCGGTCTGATAGAAAATGTCGATGGGCATGCCGCCCCTCGGATACCAATAGCCACCAATTCTAAGCCACTTTGGAGAAATGGTGTCTTCAATGCGCTTAGCAATCGAAATCGTGCAGTCCTCATGAAAGGTGGCATGGTTACGAAATGCGCCCAGAAACAGCTTTAAGGACTTGCTTTCGACTATCGAGCCCTCAGGCATATAATCGATAACGAAGTGGGCAAAATCGGGTTGGCCCGTAACCGGGCAAACGGAAGTGAATTCCGGTGCTGTGAAACGCACTAGGTAGTCGGTCCCCTGGTGCGGGTTTGTCACAGCCTCGAGAACAGCCTCATCCGGGCTGTCTGGTAGCGTGCCGCTACCACCAAGGTGGGTTAGGTTTTCGTATATGGTGTTAGTCATGCTCGGATGATCTCAAGCTCGGCGGCTGGCGTCAAATCCCGTTCTTGACTCTGCGTTGCCACGCATTCATCTAAAAACTCCCTTGATCAATGATCCGATTGGTTGCCCGTACGGAAGTTAACAAGACATGGGCGATGAGCGCATCACACGATTCACGTAATCGGTTCTTGATTTCATCTCTTCATATTTTTTCGATCCCACGTCTGGCATGGCCCGATCGACGATGAATTTGAGCGAGCACCTTCGATAAACAAATCCCCTAAGCCGAATTTTCTCCTCGGCCTTGGTATTGGCGCTGATAGCTGCGTTGGCCGGTTGATATTTGGACGAATCGAATGACCGACCTGCCCATGCTGACCCCGTTGCTGTACCCCGACAACAGCCCGTTTATCCCGGTGCCTTTGAGAGCCAAACTGCAAAGCCTGTCCCCTGACAGCCGCCTACAAGTATTTTCCGGCACTCGTCACGGATTACCGTTTCCCCACGCCGATGAATGTGCTTAGACCTTGTGGGACTTCCTAGAGACTTTGAGAAAAAACCTCAAGCCAACTCAATATCCCCAGCCGCCTGTTCGGCCGCAAAAAGCGCGGTGAAGGCATCCAGAGCGTCTTCGGCGATCGCCGTGCGCATGCTTGCCATCAGTTCCTGGTAGTAGTGCAGATTGTGCCAGGTAAGCAGCACGGCAGCGAGGATTTCTTTGGCCATCACCAGGTGATGGATGTATCCGCGTGAGTAACTCTTGCAAGCATAGCATGCACAATCGGGGTCGATGGGACGTAGATCCTCTTTATGGCGTGCGTTCCTCAAGTTCAACGTGCCGCACCGTGTGAAGGCTTGGTCGGTGCGCCCCGAGCGCGTCGGCAAAACGCAATCAAACATATCGACGCCGCGCCTGACAGCGCCGACGAGGTCTTCGGGCTTACCGACACCCATCAGATAGCGCGGCTGTTCCTTAGGCAAATGTGGCTCGGTCGCATCCAACGTCTTGAGCATCAACTCTTGCCCCTCGCCGACAGCCAATCCACCGACGGCGTAACCGTCAAAGCCGATTTCCGTAAGCGCCTTGGCCGATTGTTCACGAAACTCCGGGTAGATACCGCCCTGGACAATGCCGAACAATCCGTAGCCCGGTCGATCATTAAAGACCTTGCGGCAACGCTCAGCCCAGCGCATGGAAAGATCCATAGACTTTTTGGCCTCTTCTTCGGTGGCTGGGAAGGAAGTGCATTCGTCGAGCACCATGGTGATATCGGAACCGAGTAGGTGCTGGATCTGAATAGCGCGTTCCGGCGTCAGCTTGTGGTAGGAGCCGTCCAGGTGCGAGCGGAAGGTGACGCCTTCCTCCTCGATGTTGCGAAGGTCCGCCAAGCTCATCACCTGATAACCGCCGGAATCGGTAAGGATCGGCCCTGGCCAATTCATAAACTCGTGCAAGCCGCCGAAACGTTCGATGCGCTCTGCCGTCGGGCGCAGCATCAGGTGATAGGTATTGCAAAGAATGATCTGCGCGCCAGTGTCGCGAACGGCTTCCGGTGTCATCGCCTTGACCGTCGCTGCCGTGCCGACCGGCATGAAGGCCGGCGTATCCACCGGTCCATGTGCCGTCATCAGGGTTCCGAGGCGCGCGCGGCCATCGGTCTTGATAAGATCGAAAGTGAGACTGTTCAAGTGTGAGTGTCCTAGAATAACGCGCCACGCGCCGATACTGGCCAGATATTTTCCACCACGGCATCGGGACCATGCAAGCTACGCACGCCGATATACCAGTCATGCAGATTGACGGTCGGATCGCAATGGCCTGGAACCAGCAAGATTTTGTCGCCGCGCATCGGTTTCTCATTGACGCTTGCAATGTTGATAACGCCATGTTCGTCCGACATGCCGGTGATCTCTGAGCCGGCGAGGCTCCAGGGCAAGGGAAAGCCGCTGTCGACGCTGGCGGCCTTGTGGCCTGCATCGACCAAGGCTTTGTCCTCATTTGGCCGGCTCATGACGCCCGCGCATATGAACAGCGCGTGCTCGAAAGTCTCAAACGGGCCACCACCTTCGGATTGGTTCCGAGCGTAATCAGCATCCATGAAAACATAGGATCCTGCTTGCAGTTCCGTATAGACACCGCTTGAAGCCTCCATCTCAAAGGTCCCGGTACCGGCGCCACCGACGATTTCGCACCTAAGGCCATTGGCATCGAGGAGATCGACCGTTTCGGCGGTCATGCGGACCGCGGCGGTGATCGCCGCTTGGCGCTCGCGATGGTCGCGGATGTGCTGGGCCGAGCCGTGGTAAGCCTGCAAGCCTTTGAAATTGAGGTGCTGGTCATCGGCAACAGCGCGGGCCAACGCCAGCGCCTGTTCGCCGGGTTCGACGCCGCAGCGCCCGCCGCCAACCTCGATCTCCACCAGCGTATCGATCACGACACCATGCTCGGTCGCGGCGGCGGAAATTTCGCTGACGGCATCAGCATGGTCGATGCAAACCATCACCTGAGCGTCGACATTGAGTGCAGCGAGTCGACTTAACTTGATGGGACCGACAACTTGGTTGGAAACCAGCACGTCCTTGACGCCGTTGGCCACCATAACTTCCGCTTCGCTCACCTTCTGGCAACAAACACCGACCGCGCCGCGTTCGATTTGCTGATGGGCGATCCAAGGGCTCTTGTGGGTTTTCGAATGCGGGCGCAGCTTGACGCCAGTCTCTTTGATCAAAGCCGCCATTTTGTCGAGGTTTCGTTCGAACGCATCGAGGTCGACGATTAGCGCAGGCGTGTCAATTTCGGCCAATGACAGACCGTTCTCGGCGGGCGGAAACATGCCCATGTTTAAAGAGGTATCCATAATTTCTAAATTCCCCATGTTTCGCAGTTCGGTTCAAGCAGACATGCATCGCCGTAGGAATAGAAACGATACCCGGTTTCGATGGCGTGTGCATAGGCCTCTTGCATGCGCTGCAAGCCGGCAAAGGCGCTGACCAGCATGAAAAGCGTTGAGCGTGGCAGATGAAAGTTAGTTAGCATTAGATCGACCACCTTGAATTGGTAGCCCGGGGTTACGAAAAGATCGGTCTCACCACGAAACGGTCTGACTGCACCGTCATCCTTGGCGGCGCTCTCCAATAACCTCAAGGAAGTTGAGCCGATGGCCAAAACACGCTTTCCTCCTGCGTGTGCATGGTTGACTGCGTCGGCTGTGATTTCGGAAATCTCACCCCACTCACCGTGCATGGGGTGACCCCTGGTATCTTCGGCTTTGACCGGTAGGAAGGTGCCTGCGCCAACATGGAGTGTAACTCGCACCACTTCGACACCGCGCTCTCGCAGAGCCCGCATCAGTTCGGGCGTGAAGTGCAGTCCGGCGGTGGGCGCCGCCACGGCACCCGGCTCACTAGCGAAGAGCGTTTGGTAATTCTCACGGTCTTCCGCGTTATCGGTTGCATCACGTTTGATGTAGGGTGGCAGCGGCATGGTACCGTTGGTTTCCAGAAACATCAGAAGGTCGGGTCCAGCAAAATTGAAATGCAACAGCACTTCTCCACCATCGAGCTTGTCTCTAACGATGGCGTGAAATCCCGGCGCAAATGCGATCTTGTCACCAATACGAAGCTTGCGCGCTGGGCGTGCGAGAGCAAGCCATGTATCGGGCGTCCACGGTTTGTGCAGTGTTACCTCGACTTTCGCACCGCCCGGGGGAGGTCCCGGAAGCGTGGCATTGCCGCGCTTGCCTATCAGCCGGCAAGGCAGAACCTTGGTGTCATTGACCACCATAACGTCGCCCGGCTCCAAAAGACTAGGCAGGTCCTTAATGCCAAGATCACAGAGCTCCGCTCTGACATACAGAAGCCTTGCCGAATCACGGGCCTTGGCTGGTTCTTGGGCGATGCATTCACTCGGCAGTTCAAAATCGAAAAGATCGACACGCATGGCGATTATCTAATCGAACCCGCAGGGAACGGCAACTACCGTGCCGGAGCCAATGGCAACGCGGTAGTCGACTTGATCACTTCCATGGCAAAGCTCGACGA
>CAYXUT010000081.1:0-11742 GCA_964468005.1 uncultured Magnetovibrio sp.
CGTTTGACAGTTTTCCGGCTGAGGCGCCGCCAATCGGCATTTCGCCATTTCTAGTCGGTGATGAAGGGTACCCAGAAGTCACCGTTGATCTTCTGGACGCGTCGTTTTACGTGTTCAGTGACGGCGTCACCGAGGGCTATACGGCGGACGGCAACGAGATGGAGGTCGATGGCGTTAAAAGACAACAGATAGATACGAACCTAGAGCCCATCGGCACTAGGCTTCAACGTATCGCCCAGGCCATTGATCGAGGCGAAGGTGCGCTTCGCGACGATCTTACTTTGTTGGGGATCGACGGCGCGATTGATAGCGGATTGCCCGAATTGCCATCGGAACGTCTGGAAGAAGAGGGTGGAGCGACCATTGCCCGTCTGCTCGTACCATCCATACCGAGCCGGCTCAGAATCGTACGCCAGATGGTTGCCGAAGCCGTCTCGCTAACTGGTGCTCCGCCAAACGAAGTGCGTGATATCGTGTTGGTCGTTGATGAGGCTCTCCAGAACGTTATCCGTCACGGTTATGGAGGTAGTGGCGATGGCGAAATCGAGGTTACGATTGGTACGCTTGGCAACGACTTGATTTTAGATGTTCGGGACTGGGCCCCTACCGTTGATCCCGTGACGGTCAAGCCTCGGGATTTGAACGACATCCGTCCGGGCGGGTTGGGAACTCACATTATTCGTGAAATTATGGACGAAACAAAATTCATGGAACCGTCGAAGGATGGCGGTAATCATTTAAGGATGGTAAAAGAAATTAGCCGACAGGGAGCCCATGAGGGAGTGGACAAGACAACCGAGGAAGTGGAATGAAGTATCAAACACGTGAAGAGCACGATGCCACAGTTGTCGCATTTGAAGGTGACGTGGATTTGCAAAGCTCGCCGGACGCGCGAAAGGTTTTGTTGGAGATGGTAGGAAAGGGGCAGCCGATCATGGTCGACCTCAGTGAGGTCGGCTATATTGATTCATCCGGCGTTGCGTCTTTGGTAGAAAGCTTCCAAGCGGCGCGCAAGTCAGGCCAGGATTTGGTTTTGATTTCGGTCAGTGACGGTGCCAAACGCGTCTTGGAACTGGCCAGACTCGATAAGGTGTTCACCATTCGTGACACGCTAGAGGACGGTATCGCTGCCATTAAGTGATGCGATGTCCTGGGAGCCCCCATGAACGATGACAAACCGACAAACGCCGTTTCGCGCCACCTCGATAACCTAGGCCGCAACACGGTCCGCGGCATAGAGGAAGTGGGAAACGGTGGCGTCATGATGTTCGAGAGCCTGTATTGGCTGATCTTCGGACAGAAGCAGGGGCAGCCGGTTCGTCTCAATGCCGTTGTTGAACAGATGATGGGGATCGGTATCACCGCCATACCCATTATTGCCATGCTGGCGGGCGCCATTAGTGTTACTTTGGCTATTCAAAGTATTTTTATTCTACGTATTTTTGGCGCTGAAAGTTACGTTACCGCCGGACTGGCTTTAGGGGTGGTGCGAGAATTTGCGCCGCTGATTACGGGAATTTTGGTTGCCGGGCGCTCCGGTTCGGCTTTAGCGGCGCGTATCGGCACCATGAAGATCAATCAGGAGATCGACGCGCTCAAGGTAATGGGTATCAATCCCGTGCGCTATCTCGTGGCGCCGCCCTTGATTGCGATGCTGATCATGGTGCCATGTCTGACGATTATGGCGGCCGCAGTCGGACTGTTCTTGGCCGGTCTCTATATCAATATTGATCTCGGCGTCTCCCTGACGGCGTATTGGGATCAGATTATTAATTACATGGAGATGGAACACATAAGCCAGGGGCTAATCAAGAGTGCGCTTTATTCCATTGAAATAGCCATCATCGGTGTCGTCAACGGTGCCGGTGTAAAAGGTGGCGCCGAAGGCGTCGGCCGCGCAACGACACGTTCCGTTGTTCAAGCTATCTCGGCGATTATCGTGACGGCCATGGTCGTTGTGATCATCTCGACCGTCTAAATGGAGAGGCCGGTAGTCATGCAGGACGCAACAGAAAACACAGTTCACAGTCCCGCTCAAGGCGTGCCACCACCAGTTATTGAGGTCGAAGACCTTATTACCCATTACGGCGAACGGGAGATCCTCAAGGGAGTAACCATGGACGTTCGCGAAGGCGAGATCATGGTGATCATGGGTGGTTCGGGTTCCGGTAAATCGACACTGTTGCGCCATCTAATGGCGCTCGAGACTAAAACGTCGGGAACCATGCGGGTTCTAGGTAGTAACATCGACGATTTGAACGGACGGGAATTCGTCGATTTGCGCAAGAAGCTGGGCGTTGCGTTCCAGGGTGGAGCTTTGTTTTCATCGCTGACGGTGGGTGAGAACGTCATGTTGCCACTTTATGAACATACCAGTCTCGATCGTAAGACCATGGAAATTATGGCGCGCATGAAACTCGAGGTTGTCGAACTCGGCGGTTTCGAGGACCTAATGCCGGCGGAACTATCAGGCGGCATGATCAAGCGCGCGGCATTTGCACGAGCCATGGTGATGGATCCGCGAATTATGTTTTGTGACGAGCCGTCGGCTGGACTCGATCCGGCCGTTGCTTCGGCACTAGATGATTTAATCCTGCGGCTGCGTGACGCCATGGGCATGAGTATTGTTGTCGTTACCCATGAGCTGGATAGTGCATTTAAGATAGCTGACCGCATAACCATCCTGGACCGGGGCCATATCCTGATGGTCGATACCGTTGATGAGGTGCGGAATTCTGATAACGAACGTATTTATAATCTCCTCAATCGGGTGCCCGATAGCGAAAATCTGGATCCGGACGAGTATCTTGCGCGGTTGACTGGCGAGGAGAATGTGGCGGGGAGCCAACCGTTATGAGAAGTTCGAAAATCAACTACCTCGTTGTCGGGGTTTTCGTTCTCGCCATGATCGGCGTGCTCGTGGTTGCCGTTGCGTTGTTGATGGGCCGTACCGGTGCAGTCGATGCGTATCATGCGGTCTACCGCAACGTCACGGGCATCAAGTTTGGCACTCAAGTGATCTATGAGGGTTACCCCATCGGTCAGGTTGAGAGTGTCCAACCGGAAGAACGTGACGGCGGCATGGTTTTCCGTGTTGATTTTTCTATAACCCAAGGTTGGAAAATCCCGCAAGACAGTAAGGTCGAGATTGCTGCGCCGGGGCTATTGGCGGCCAAGACGTTGAGTATTCATGCCGGCGTATCGAAGACAAAGTTGGAGCCCGGCAGTGCCGTTCGCACGCTTGATGCGCCCGACGTTTTTGGCGCCATGACGTCCTTGGCCGACCAACTCTCGTCGTTGGTTGAGAAAGAAGTTAAACCATTGCTGCAGAACGTCAGCTTCGCGGTCAACGATATCAACAAGTTTCTAATCGGTGATGGCACGACGTTGGTAAATGACGCCTCCGCCCTGATCAAGGATGTCGGACAGCGGGTGCCGAGAATTGCAGAGGATATCGAACTGTTTACTCGAAACTTCAACAGCGCCAGCGGCGAAGTGATGAAGCTAGCTTCTGCTAAAAACCGAAAACAGATCGAGGGGATCCTAAATCAGCTAGGTGATGCGACGTTGAAGTTCCAGAAAGTTCTCGACTCCACCAAATTGGTGTTGTCCGACGTTGACAGACTGGTGGTCGATCCAAAAGGTGACGTTGACGCGATTATTTCCGAAGGGCGCTACATTATTGAATCCGTGTCGCGGCATATTGAGTCCATCAATCAGAATATGGAAGGTGCGGCCCGCAATATGAATGAGTTCTCGCGCCAGATTAGAGCTAACCCGGGCTTGCTGCTAAGTGGTGGTGCGCAAAGCGATCAGGCAAAGCGCTAGGGGAGTTGGGGCGAAGAGAGATGAAAAACTGTATCGAAATGAGAAAGTTGAAATTCATTGCTGCGGCTTGGCTTTTTGCGCTGGTAGGTTCAGGGCTCGCTGCGTGCAGCTCGGTGTCGCCAGCGCCCGAAGACCATTATTACCGCCTGCAAGCTACATATGCGGGTTCTGGATCCATGGCCACTCCGCTAAGCGGCACAATCGAGATTGACCGCTTCGTTGCCGACGGTTTGACCTCGGAGCGAGGCCTAGTTTACTCCAATGCAAACGCTCCAAGCCAGGTCAAGGCCTACCATTATCATTTCTGGATCAAGCCGCCGACGGTGATGCTGCGTGATGAATTAGTGTCCTTCTTGCGCGAGGCCAGGGCCGCGAAAGCGGTTGTCACCCCGGAACTACGTGTTGATGCAGAGTATGTACTGACAGGCAAGATCGAACATCTCGAGCAGGTACGCGGCAAAAGCGAACGCACACTGATGGAAATCGAATTGGCTCTTCGGGCCGCCAAGACCGGAAAGTTGCTGTTCCTCAAGACCTATCGCCAGGAAAATGCCGCCGCCCAAGGTGTCGAGGGGGCGGTAGACTCACTGAATACGGCGTTGTCCATCATTTACGCTGATTTTCTGGCCGATTTGGAGAAACGATGAACGGGCACTTTAGCCCGGTCGAGGCAAAAGAAATTGGCACACGCACAAACTCATCAGATCGACCGCGAAGCGCGCTGGTGCCGCCAAGGCCACAAAAGCGGTGTCCTGTGGTTTACCGGGCTCTCCGGTGCCGGTAAGTCCTCTCTGGCCGTTGGTCTGGAACGCATCCTTTTCGATCAAGATATGCGAGTGTTCGTGCTTGATGGCGATAACTTGCGGCACGGTCTAAACGGTGATCTTGGCTTCTCTGATGCAGACCGCCAGGAGAATATCCGCCGAGTCACCGAAGTGGCTGAGGGTTTTTCGGGTTCGGGCACTATCGTTATTACGGCCTTCATTTCACCGTTTCGCATTGATCGTGACAACGCCAGACGTGTTATCGGCGAGCAGTTTCACGAAGTGTTTATCGCCGCTGGTCTTGAGATATGTGAAGCCCGCGACCCCAAAGGCCTCTACGCCAAAGCTCGCGCGGGGGAGATATCCAATTTTACCGGAATTTCATCGCCTTACGAGGCGCCGCTAAATCCAGAACTGGAAGTGGATACTGGTACCGAGGATTTTGACGCCTGTCTTGAACGGTTGCGCAAGTACGCTATCAGTGCTTTTCATCTGTAGGCGGCATCGTTTGCTACATGCCGAGTGCGCGTTTGTAGACGTCCAGAACTTCTTCCATCTCGTTCCGGTCGGAGGCGTCCATTTTGCGGAGCCTGATGATCTGGCGTAGCACCTTGATGTCAAATCCGGTTCCCTTGGCCTCGGAATAAACCTCGCGTATATCGTCGCTTAACGCTTTTTTCTCTTCTTCAAGACGTTCAATGCGCTCAATAAAGGACCGCAACCGTTCACCGGAAACACCCGTCACGTCTGTCATGAAAATCCTCGTTTGTTTGAAATTACCTGTTAGCCCAAGGCGCCGGATTGATAGCCGTCGCATTGCCACGGTGCAAGCCCTTAAACCGAAATTGGATTAAGGCTCCATCGAGTGCCCCATGAGCATAGTCTCATTTTATAATGTCACGCGCTGGTATAATATTTTTATCAATCTCTTATGCGAGATTAAGCACGAACCCGGTGGCAATCTACCGCCTATCGCGACGCACGGCCATGCCCGGTAAAGACAATAGCTACGTGACCCATGTCTTCGATGCCGATATGAAACTGCGGTGGCGTGAAGACCATTTTGCCCTCCTCTTAGAACCGCTCGACCCGGTGCAGTCCAGGTTGTTTTAAAATCTCGGCTATCGCTACACCAAGATAATTGCTCCAGCACTTGATACCGGACTCATCGCGAACCTGGTTTTGGTTGATCTCGACGACGCAACTCGGTAACCCGGCGGCACCGGCATGCATGTCAATGGTGTAGGCTAAATCATGGCCAGAGTAGGGCTCATTGTTGCCAACGTTCAGGCCTTGACCCTCCAAAATTTCCATTAGCGGCACGGCGATACGTGGGTCATGGTTCCAAAGCACACCGATATCCCAAGGCCGAGGCTGGTCACCAAATCCGGGAGAGAAACTGTGTACCGAGAAGAGCACCGGCGCGGCACCGTTTTCCCATATGCGTGCCAAGGCACGGTTGACAGCATCGTGGTAGGGTTCGAACAGTTCCCGGATGCGTTGGCCCTTGGCATCATCGCTGAGGGCAAAATTACCAGGGATCTCCGTGTTGTCGCTGGCCTCCATGATTGACTGTGGGTGGCCGGGCGGTCGGTTAAGATCAATGAGAAGCCGCGAGTATCCGGCCAAAACACAAGGCGCATCGAGCATCGCCGACAATCGCCTGGATACCTCGGCTGCACCGATATCATAGGCAATATGGCGTTCAAGCGCATCATCGCCCATTCCAAGCTTATCCAGAACCCTCGGAACTTCTTGGCTGGCGTGGTCGCAAACGAGCAATAGCGGTGTCTCGCCATCCCGATTGATAACCTCGAACGACGGCGGATCGTCATCTCCGAGCAAACTCAGCACGGAATCTGGCAATGTCTGACGATGCATTAAAGAACTATAGCCGATCATTTGGCGAAATCTAGGATACCGACAACATAAACATGCAACGCAGCACGTTTGTCGAAGGTATGAGCCGCGCAGTGGTGAGCGTATCGATCGTTACCACCAATGATGATGCCGGAAGAGACGTTGTTACCGTTAGTTCTATGACGACTGTCTCAGCTAACCCGCCGGCGATGCTGGTCTGTATCAACAACGAGGCCGCTTCTGTGGCTACGATCAGATAGAACGACGTTTTCTGCAACAATATCTTGCGCGACAATCAGGCGGAACGTTCTAATGTTTTCGCCAGTTTTGTCGATGCGCTAGGTAACGCCAAGTTTTCGCACGGTAAATGGGAGGTCAGCGCCACCGGAGAACCGCGTCTTCCAATGGGCTGATTACATGCGATTGCCGGATGATCGATTGCCAACGTTTTGGATTGCATTCTGTCATCTTTCAGCACGCGAAAAATCTGTCCACTAAGCTTACCATCGTCTTTCGTCAAATGGTAAGGTCGCCGGTCTTCATAGATGATGGTTGGCGGTTCGTTCGCCCAGATGCGGCCGCCAATTGACGCCAAAAGCATTACGAAGCTCAACAAATAAAATAATTGCTATCTCAGCATCCCATGGCTTCTCATGGTTGCCTCTAGCCGGCTTCAATCGCGGTTGTCACCCGCTGCAGTTTCGATCGCTTTCAGTACTTTTGGCGGTGTTAGAGGCAACGAATTCATCTTCTGGTTGATGGCGTTCTCGACTGCATTGGCAACAGCCGCGGGAGCCGATACGATAGGGGGTTCTCCAACCCCGCGCACCCCGTAGGGGTGGTTGGGGTTTGGAACTTCGATCATCACAGTATCAATCATCGGCACGTCGGATGCTACAGGCATGCGATAATCCAAGAATCCCGTGTTCAGGAGGTGGCCCTCGTCGTCGTAGATATATTCTTCGTTTAAGGCCCATCCGATACCCTGTACCGCGCCACCCTGCATCTGACCCTCGACGTAATCGGGCGAGATGGCGCGGCCGACATCCTGGATGACAGTATGGCGCTTGGGTAAGACGAAACCAGTTTCAGGATCGACCTCGACATCTACCAGTTGCCCGCAAAAGGCGGCCCCGGTGCCGCCGGCGTTAACCTCTGAGTGCCCGGCAATGGCGCTACCTATCTTGGTCGCCTTGCTGGCAAGCTCCTTGAGGCTAAGGGTTTTGAGGCCATCCGTGGATTGCGGAGGAATGGCCTGGCCCGACTCCCATGTGATTCCATCGATATCGATCTCCCAGAGTTTGGCGGCCAGCGCGCGGAGCTTGTCAATTATTTCACGCGTCGCATTGACCACCGCAAGGCCGGTTGCAAAGGTGGTGCGGCTGCCAGCGGTCAGATGGCTATAGCCGAGGACACCAGTATCACCTACGACAGGCTTAACCAATTCAAGGTCGATGCCCAGTTCCTCGGCCGCCATGGCCCGCATGGAGGACCGAGACCCGCCAATATCCGGGTTGCCAGTGGCTACCGATATGGTGCCGTCGTCTTGCAGATTAACGGTGACACTGCTCAGGCCTCCGCCGTGCATCCAGTAGGCGACAGCAACGCCACGGCCCTCGTTGGTGTTCAAGGGGGCTTTGTAGTGATTGTGTGTCTTCATGGACTCCAGAACATCGACCAGGCCAATGCGGCCGTAGATGGTTCCCATGAGGCTGCTGTCACCATCTTTAACGGCGTTTTTGAGCCGAATATCGATGGGATCCATCCCAATCTTCTGAGCCAACTCGTTGATTGCCTGTTCGGCGGCGAAACAGGCCATCGGCGCACCCGGTGCGCGGTAGGCAGCCACTTTGGGCCGATTAACGCAGACATCGTGTACCGCGGCACGGGCGTTCTCGATCGTATAGGGGGAGAAAAAAGTCTCCACCGCGCGGCCGATAGGCGAGCCTTTAAATGCGCCAGCCTGGTACCAGGTTTCCGCGTCAGCAGCTGTGATGGTGCCATCGTTTTTGGCTCCCACTCTGATTTTGGTGCGAGAGCCTACAGTCGGCCCCGAGGCACGGAACACCTCCGAGCGCGTCATCACCATGCGAACTGGACGACCGGTCATCTGCGACATCAAAATCGCCACGGGTTCGCCATAGATGGTGTTCTTGCCACCGAAACCGCCGCCGATCTCGGAAGCGGTCACACGTATTTGGGCGATGTCCATATTCAGAAGCTTGGCGCAGAGCATGCGGATAACGAAGTGCCCTTGCGTCGTCGTCCAAAGTTCGACCGCGCCGTCTTCAGATGTGCTCGCGATACAGGCCAAGGGCTCGATGTAACCTTGGTGCACTGGCTGAGATGAAAACTCTCGTTCGACGATAGCATCGGCTTCGGCAAAGCCTTTGCCGATGTCACCGCGTTCGCCCGTGATGGTACGGAACAAGTTCGACGGCTTTTCTTTGTCTCCATTCAAAGTCCGTTGGTAATCGTGCAGGATGGGGGCGTCGGGATCCGCCGCTTCCTTCGGGTCCATTACATGCGGAAGAACTTCATACTCCACGTCGATCAGCTTCAATGCTTTTCGGGCGATGGCTTCGCTAGTCGCCGCCACAGCAGCTACTGCGTGGCCGTCATAGAACACTTTGTCACGCGCCATGACATTCCGCGAGATATCATGCATGTCATTGATGATGGGTGGGAACGGCGCTTCCATGGGTGGATGATCGGGGATGGAGTCGCTGGTAAGCACCGCTTTGACACCTTTTAAGTCCATAGCTTTGGAGGTGTCGATGGAAATGATCTTGGCGTGCGCGTGCGGGCTCCGCAAAATTTTCGCATGCAGCATTCGGGGCAGCGTCATGTCGTCGCCGTAACGTGCCCGGCCCGTGACCTTGTCGGGACCGTCCGGTCGGCGCGTTACCTTGCCAACCCATTTATAGTTGGTGGTGGATGCTTCCTTATTCATGATCCGCTTGCCCTCATTTCTTTTGCGGCATCCATTATGGCGCGAATGATCTTATCATAACCAGTACACCGGCAGAGATTGCCAGCCAGCCCGTAACGCAACTCGGTTTCCGTTGGGTCGGGGTTTTTATCGAGAAATGCCTTGGCCATATTGAGAATACCGGGCGTGCAGAAGCCGCACTGAAGCGCGGCGTGGTCCAGAAACTTCTGCTGCAATGGGTGCAACTCATCGCCCTTGGCCATGCCTTCGACAGTTTCGATTTCCGCACCCTCGATTTCCGCACCTAAAACGAGGCACGCATTAACCGCGCGGCCATTGACGATAACTGTGCAGGCGCCACAGTCGCCGGTGCTGCAGCCATTCTTTGTGCCGGTTTGATAGAATTCCGTGCGCAGGATATCCAACAGCGTTTGGCCCGGCGCACAAAGGAAATCAACTTCGTCGCCGTTTACCGTGGTGGTGATGTGATGCTTGGCCATTAGTTTTTCTCCGCTCTTTGCCAGGCGATACTCGCCGCCCGTCGGGCCAGCACACCGGCCACCTTGGTTCTGAATTCGATAGTGCCGCGTTTGTCGTCAATCGGGGCGCAAACACCGCTTGCGGCTATAGCCAGAGCGTTCAGAACGCTATCGTCGAGCTTGTTGCCGACAAGGATGTCCGTTGCTGTTTCCACTAGCCTTACCGTTGGGGCAACCGCACCAAGCGCTAGGCGCACGGCGGCGCAAGTGCCATCTTCATTAAGGCTCAGCGACACACCAGCGCCTACAACGGCAATGTCCATTTCCGTTCTTGGGATGAAGCGAAGGTAGGCATCACCGCCACGTAAGGGTGGCTTCGGAAGTATCACCGAAACGACGAATTCGCCCGCCTGCAAAGAGGTCGCGCCTGGGCCGGTCGGAATATCGGCTGCCGCGACCTCACGCGTGCCATTCGGACCGGCCACCACGGCACTCGCATTGGCAGCGACCATCGCAGGCACACTATCGGCTGCGGGCGAGGCATTACAGAGGTTGCCGCCAAGGGTTGCCCGGCTTTGAATTTGCTCGGAGCCTATGAGTTGAGCTGCTTCAACAACGCCTGGCCATGCCGCAGAGAGCTTCGCATGCTCTTTCAACTCCGCACTACAGACGGCTGCGCCGATGATGATGTTATCAGCGCTGACGGTGATGGTTCGAGCCTCGGCAATTTTTTTTATGTCGACCAACAGGTTCGGCTCGATCATCTCTTCGCGCATTTGCACCAAAAGGTCGGTTCCTCCGGCAAACACCTTGGCTGCACTGCAGTCACCGGCCAAGAGCGCTACCGCAGCTTCCACCGATTCCGGGGCTTCGTATCTTAATTCACTCAAGGTAAAAAACTCTCCGATTTGTGCAGATAAATTTTTGGGTGATTTGATGAAAGACCGCCAACTCTAACGGCAATGCTTTTGCTTAGAAATCGGTTTTTTAGGATTGTTTCAAGTTACTCAGCCATTCGGCGATGGCCTTGCCAATTTCATTGGGCGAATCTTCCTGAATGAAGTGCGAGCCCGCCACGGTAACCTCCGCCTGGTTCGGCCAGGATCGGCAAAACTCGCGCTGCGCGCCAATCAGAATGGCCCCCGGATCGGCATTGATAAATAGTTTCGGAGTATCGCTTCTTGCCAGCCAGTCAGCATAATCTGAGGTAATGGCCGTCACGTCCTCAGGCTCACCCTCGATCGGAATCTGGCGTGGCCACGTCAATGTCGGGCGGCGATCCTCTCCAGGCTCGGCAAATGGCCGACGATAAATGGTCATCTCCTCATCCGTTAGCCCACGAAGAACAGACCCCGGCAGGACTCGTTCAACGAAAACGTTCTTCTTCAATACCATGGTTTCGCCAGCGGGCGAGCGTAACCCTTCGAACACTGGTCTGGCTTCCTGGTTCCATTCGTCCCAGGTTACGGGCCGTACGATGGCTTCCATGTAGACGATGCCCTTGATCGCATCAAGGTGCCGACGGGCCCAGTCAAAGCCTAGAGCCGAGCCCCAATCGTGTGCAACCAGGGTAACGTTGGCATGCAGTCCAAGTGCATCAAAAAAGCCGTCCAGATACTCGCGGTGCTCGACGAAGTGATAACTCTCCGGCCCTGAATTATCGAGTTTGTCCGAATCTCCCATACCGATCAGGTCTGGGGCGATACAATGCCCCATATCAGCCAAGTGCGGCATGACGTTTCGCCAAAGATACGATGAAGTCGGATTGCCATGCAGGAATACGATGGGATCACCGCTACCCATTTCGGCGTAGGCCATGGCCTTGCCGTTGACGGCAACCTTGTTTTTGGGAAGCTCGTCGGCAAAAATCATGGTTGGG
>CAYXUT010000082.1:0-2293 GCA_964468005.1 uncultured Magnetovibrio sp.
TTCCAAAGGTAGACGAAAAAACCGCATAGCAGTGTCGGCGGCTGCGCTTATTATGGCGTTTGGTATACCGTGCCCCGTAATATAGAAGAAGCCATATTCCATGTAGGCTTGCCGGATAGCTGATGCGACTTCAACAGAGACTGAGCCAGCATTCTGCCTCAGCGAAGAAATATCGACGATTGGCAAACTCATGAATATCCCCCCTCAAGCTTGATCCGCCCGGAGAGTAGCCGCATCGCGCTAACATTGGCAGCCCTTTTTGACAGCCCCTAGGCGCTTAGAATACGTCACCAAATCCCGATCAGCATGAGGGGAGAGCACCATGCGGTGCCAAACCATCGCGTCAGCATCAATGGAGCGAGCCAGCGGATACAGTTCTCGGGCTAAGTCAGCATCAAACCCGGCGGCGCGCTTGCCAAAGCTTTGAGAACATCTGTGCCAGCCTTGCGGATGCCGACACGGGTCCTGACGACTGGTGATGCTGCACATTTTTCTGACCAACCGCGAAGACATCGATGCGCTACGCGCGGTCAGCGCCGAGTTCTTCGGCGAGCGCGTTCTGCCCTCGACGCTCTTGTTCGTTTCCAGCCTTGTCGCCCCCGCATTGGCGAGTTGAGTTAGAGATCACGGCGGCCAAGGTATAGCGGCGACTGCAGCTTGGCTGGTTTACTCATGAACAGCGGCGGGCAGTTATTGACCCTGATACTGGTAGTGGCCGGCCGTCGCCGGTATGACGATGATATTAGTGATGGCCGTGCTCTAAGATGCAGCCTATGAGGAACAAAGCGCCAGTTTGGCCGAATTATAGAAAAGCCAAGCGCGAACCGTTGACACCAGTGCCAAGGGAACACTTTTACGAGAAATTCTAGGCTTGGTGATATGCCTCTTCTAGGTTCATATATAATGTTGTGCTGGATACCTTAAGATTGGGGGTAAGTGAACAAACTTGGGGACTTTGAGCCAATCAGAGGTTCTATTTCAGCCATTTTCACGCTAATGGCATCTGGTGTGCTCATTGGGCATATAGTGGAAGTTAATAAGCATCGTTAAGCCCAGCATTCAAAATCTTCTAAAACGAGAAAAATACATTATAAACAATCTATAATAGTTAATTATGAGGAACTGTTAAATATTGATGACGAGGGGATAACGTCTTTAAAACGAGAATATGAAGAAAGAGTGGCAACGATAGACTTCTTAACACATCAAGATGTGCATCTTGTTTACCGTCATCCCTTATCTGATCTTGCGTCGCCCCTTGAGAAAGATAACGGCGTAGAGGAAGCCACGAGCTGAGATTGCTCTTTCGGTGTTTAGACTAGAACGTATCTGGATATTAGATGGATATCATTACTGTGCCGAAAGGATACGATAGACGTGCCCACGAGCTATTCCAACTTTCTTAGCAATCGCCGTCGCCCCCATGCCTTCACCCTTCAGCTGTCGAACCTCTTCATGATCAACTGACCGCTTACGGCCCTTATAAACACCACGAGCTTTAGCCTTGGCAATACCTTCGGCCTGGCGCTCGCGGATGATCGATCTCTCAAACTCAGCAACTGAGCCCATGATCTGCATCTGCATCTTCTGCATAGGATTGTCTTCGCCTGTGAAAGTGAGGTTCTCCTTATGGAACCTGACGCCGACACCGCGATCATTGAGTGTCGTCAGGATGTCCAATAGGTGCCGCAGGTCACGAGCTAACCGGTCAATGCTATGGACATGCACGGTGTCGCCTTTACGGACATAATCAATCATCTCAGTTAAAGCGGGGCGCTGCTTAGATCCTCCACTGGATTCATCAGTGTATGTTTTATCGAATTGCAGACCATCAAGCTGCCGGTCAATGTTCGAGCTAGCGCTGCTTACGCGGATATACGCCACATTCATGAGTGACTCCTATGGGTTTGAGGTCATGATTCTAATTGACTTAGAATCTTATAACAACCTCAAAGAGACGCATAGGGATTTAGTTTATGTCTCCTCTATTTATCACCTTAGCGTATATACAAAGGAGACCATTCAGCACCATGGTAATTGCCAGCGCCCCAAGCAGGCTGGATAAAGGCGGGAGTTCCATAACATGCCAACAGCGAAAGCCCCGTGGCAACGGCAACGAATAACACCGGACCGGAACGCTTGGGGGATTCAATCTTTCACTTCTGCATGGTCGCTCCCGGCTCAGCCGGCAAGGTATAGCACAAGTTTTCCACCAAGCCCGACCTCGGATTTCCCGGCACTTGCCACTTAGTAAAAACTCCATAAGCTGCACGGATCCGATAGATTTAACCAT
>CAYXUT010000082.1:2393-11691 GCA_964468005.1 uncultured Magnetovibrio sp.
TTAACCATGTTCCAAAAAAGGAGACATTTAATGTCGGTTGTTAATGTTGTCGCGATGATTACCACGAAGCCTGGAAAGCGCGAGGAGGTCTTGAAGGCCTTCCAGGAGAATGTTCCAAACGTGCATGCTGAGGACGGCTGCATCGAGTACGGTCCGACCGTAGATGTGGAAGGCGTCGGCCCTTTCCAGACGCCGGTCGGCGCCGACACCTTTGTCGTCATCGAAAAATGGGAAAGCCTCGACCATCTGATGGCTCACGCCGCTACGCTACACATGAAAAATTACGCCGCCAAGGTGAAAAATATTCTGGAATCGCGCGTTATCCACGTGCTGGAAACACCCTGATCACCGGTTTTCCAACCTTGAAGCCCAAATTCGGAGGAGGGAGCACATGACGCCGAAAGCTGATGTACCGGATGTGCTTTAACCCTATTCCAGCAATGTCGCTCACGGCGTTGAAGTGGTGATTCGGAAATTGCCGTGGGAAAGCGCTTTACACCTTGTTGAGCATTCAAGCAATCTCATGGTGTTTCCGCTGACGCGCTTGCCCGAAAGGGAACCCAGGTAACGATGGCTGGGCCCACCAAACCATAACGAGATCGTCTTTATTACCCTGAAAACGCCGATCAACGTGTTGGAAGCGGCGCGAAAACCCGTATGCATTATCGTTTGTTAGGGACCCTTGATGGGGATTTTCCTACGCAAGAACGGGTTTACCGACTTTATAGCCGTAGGAAATACACCGGCGCTATTGATCCGTATGCTAGAATACGACCGCGCGGACGCGTAGTTTGGCGTTCGTCCCAAAAAAAACGAAGTTCTGAATAGCGACAGCAAGACCGTTAATTTATTCGCTGTTGATGTCATCCATACCGAGCCCATATGGCTGGTTGGCTAAAAATCCTTCATTTACACCGCAGCCCCGCGCCGCTTTAGCACGAACGCACAAAAACTGGTTAAAAGCTGGCGGTTGAAGTTCTTAAAGGCGGTATTGTGAATTTCGAAAAATTAACGCGCAATTTGCGTGCGGGCCATCGCTCAAAAACAACCGGTAATCCAGGTAGCGCGATCGAGGTATGCGAGGATATAACCGTCGACAAGGGCATCTTTGACGCCAGTTGCGACCGCCAAAGCCTGTTCCGGCGAAAGCAAAGCGCCGATAGCCGACAACAAGAGCGCTGCCACCACAATTAATACATATCCGTTCAATCTTAGCATGGCCTTATTATAGCATCGTTAATTGCAAGAATCGAGATACCAGTTCAGCCCGTTGTCAGCGAGTAGGTAGCTTCCGTCGTCGTTCGCATGTACCATGTTCTTAGACCGCACGCGCACTACCCGGCCCTGCACCAACATTGCCGTTTCCATCCCGAAACCGGTTTTCCAGATGATCAATGTCACCGCCTTGCCCTTGTTAGTGGCGAACATCGCCTTGACGTTAGAAATTTTCATAACGATTAGGTAACGCAGCGCGTGCAGCACCAGAGCGATATTGCTTTCCTCAACCACCTTTTTTTTGCTTTTTTGGTCAATTGGCCCTTAATTGTGCGTCTTCTCGCCCCACAACCGGCCGCCTTCGGGATTGGAAACATTGCCCGACCCGATGCCGTGGTGCTTGCCGCCGGTGGTACCCCGGCCGAAAAGCAATGAGCATGTAAGCCATCGCGTTCCTCGCCGTGCATCACATTTCGGCGCCTTATATCAATGATCGGCCTTGGAGCCACCATGGCAGGCTGGCGAGGCAACCTTTCGGCCGCCAGATGCATCCCACTCTGCATCGGTCTGAGTTTGCATGGAAAGCGCATGTACGGGGCCCGCCAGTTCGTCCGCAAGAACTGCATTCATGGTCTGGTGGCGTTGAACGCGACTTTTCGCTTCAAAGACATCTGAAACAACAATCACCTTGAAGTGCGATTCTGAACCAGGCGGCACGTTATGCATATGACTTTCATTAATGACCTCGAGATGGCTCGGTAAAAGCGATTCTCGAATCTTAGTCTCAATTATGGCTTGCACGCTCAATAGCACACCTCCTGTTTATTTAGGGTAGAGCACACCACTTTGCTACGTTGTGATAATTATAGTACGCCTTTAACCGTTTGGCGATGGTGAAAGATCCATAAAGACCCTTTATCCTTCGCTATTAGAGCCAGCATGCAAATTTCCTATAAAATTCCACCTTAACAGACTCCTAATCCTTGCGCGGTCGGTCTAAAAAGATGCATGCGAGGAAGCCTAGCCATTATTAGTTTTTTCCTAGAAGAGATACTGGGGCAGGCATTCCACACAGGCGCTAACACCAGTAAGTCTAAAAAGGAGGTAGTGAATGACGGTTGAGACCGCAGCGGCGGAACAATCGCAACCCATTTCTGCCGTATCGCATCTCGATATGGCAAATGCGATCCGCTTTCTGTCAGCAGACGCAGTACAAAAAGCCAATTCTGGTCACCCGGGCATGCCCATGGGTATGGCAGACGCAGCTACCGTATTGTTTACCAAATTTCTTAAATTTGATCCGACCGCCCCCGATTGGGCAGATCGTGACCGCTTCGTATTGAGTGCCGGCCATGGATCGATGCTGCTTTATTCGCTGCTATATCTCACCGGTTACAAAGATATAAGCATCGACGAGATTAAGAATTTTCGCCAACTCGGTGCCAAAACAGCTGGCCACCCTGAATATGGCCACGCAGCAGGTATCGAGACCACAACCGGTCCCCTTGGCCAAGGCTTCGCCAACGCCGTCGGAATGGCATTAGCCGAGCGTATGCTAAACCAACGTTTTGGTGATGGCCTCGTCAATCACTATACCTATGTCATCGTCGGTGATGGTTGTTTGATGGAAGGCATCAGCCATGAGGCAATCTCCATGGCTGGTTACTTGAAACTTCGTAAGCTAATTGTGTTGTTCGACGACAACGACGTATGCATTGATGGTACCACTGACATGACCGTCGCAGACGACCAATTGGGGCGATTCGCTGCGTCCGGGTGGGATGTTGCCGACATTGATGGACACGATTCCGACGCCGTTACGACTGCTATTGCCAAAGCAAGAGAGACCGATAAACCGTCACTAATAAAATGTAAGACAATTATTGGCAAAGGAGCTCCCAGCAAGCAGGGCTCTAGCTCAACCCATGGCGCACCGTTGGGTGAAGACGAAATTGCCGGCGCCCGCGAAGCTATGAATTGGCCTCATGCACCCTTTGTCGTACCAGATGAAGTACTACGTATGTGGCGCAAATGGGGTGCTCGCGGAGGTAAAGAAAGGACATCTTGGGAAAAACGCCTGTCCATTGATAGCAACAAGGCTGATTTTATGCGTACCACTGCAGGAACGTTAGTCAACGGGTGGATGGATATCATCAATGCACATAAGAAACGCTGCTCGGACGAAGAAGTTAGTTGGGCAACACGAAAAGCGTCGGGCGAGGTTTTGGCGGTACTAACGGAAACCTTGCCTGAAATGATCGGAGGCTCTGCCGACCTTACGGGTTCAGTAAACACCAAGACCCCAAGTACCCAACCAATCGCGCCCGAGGATTTTTCCGGCCGTTATGTGCATTACGGTGTACGCGAGCATGCTATGGCAGCTGTTATGAATGGAATTGCTCTTCATGGTGGCTTTATTCCCTATGGCGGGACATTTCTGGTGTTCGCCGATTACATGAAAGGGGCATTGCGTTTGTCCTCACTGATGGGACAGCGTGTCGTCTATGTGCTTACACACGATTCCATTGGTCTTGGCGAGGACGGCCCGACACACCAGCCAGTAGAAACGCTGGCTATGCTGCGCGCTTTGCCTAACTTTTGGGTATTTCGTCCATGTGATGCTGTGGAGACTGCAGAGTGCTGGGCATTGGCAATTGAAAATACGGTCGGGCCTTCCGGCATAGTTCTGACACGCCAGGGTGTACCACTTCAACGGCTAGAGCACACCGATGAAAATCTCTGCGCGCGCGGTGCGTACGTATTAGCCGAAGGTGAAGACAGCGAACGTCAGGTAACACTGCTCGCCACTGGTTCCGAAGTACAAATTGCCATGGCAGCCCGCGAAAAGCTGCAGAAAAAAGGTATCTCCACCGCTGTCGTTTCTATGCCCTGCTGGGAGCTCTTTAATGTCCAGGATAATACCTATCGCGAAAATATTCTCGGCCCCAATACATTTCGGGTCGCAATTGAAGCCGGCGTGCGCATGGGGTGGGATCGATACATAAGCGAACAAGGTGAGTTCATCGGTATGACAAGTTTTGGGGCGTCGGCGCCAGGAGGGAAACTGTTTGAACACTTCGGCATCACTGCGGATATAGTCGCTGCAACCGTCCTCAATCGCTTAAAATATTAGACAGAAGATAAACAAGGAGAAACTTGATGGATAAAAAGCAACTCGCCAAGACGGCTAAAGAGATGGTTGCAGATCAAAAAGGTTTATTGGCCGCAGATGAAAGTACCGGTACAATCGGGAAGCGGTTTGATCAAATTGGTGTCGAAAATGTGGAAGCCAATCGAAGGGATTACCGCGAATTACTATTCAGGACTCAAGGCCTCAACAAATTTATTAGTGGAACCATTCTTTACGATGAGACTATCCGGCAGTCGGCCTCGGATGGTACTTCCTTTGTAAATTTGCTGGAAGCCCAAGGGATTATTCCAGGGATCAAGGTTGATGCTGGGGTTAAGGACCTACCAGGCTCGCCCGGCGAAAAAATCACCGAAGGGTTGGATGGGCTACCAACGCGAGTTGAAGAATACGTGAGCCTAGGCGCGCGCTTTGCTAAGTGGCGCGCCGTAATAAACATTGGAAAAAATGTGCCGACCCAGTACTGCATGCATGTCAATGCACATGCCCTAGCAAGATATGCAAAGATTTGCCAGGAAGGTGGCCTGGTACCCATTGTCGAGCCCGAAGTAATGATGGAAGGCGATCACGACATCGACGTTTGTGATGAGGTAACAAACCAAACACTCAATACTGTTTTTGCAGAGCTCTTCGCCCAAGATGTTTTACTAGAGGGGACTATTCTGAAGCCTAACATGGTAATCTCAGGACTTGGTTGTCACCAGCAATCAGACATCGGACAAGTTGCAGAGCGTACGGTTGCAACTATGCGGCGCTGCGTGCCTGCAGCTATTCCAGGCCTTATGTTCCTCTCTGGCGGTCAATCAGAAACCGATGCAACAGCAAATCTCAACGCGATGAATGCAAATTTCGCACCACAACCATGGAAATTAAGTTATTCCTATGGCCGCGCTCTGCAGCAGAGCACGTTACAGACATGGGCAGGAGATGAGAAAAACATAAAAAGTGCACAAACTGCGCTGTTCGAGCGCTCCCGTGCTAATAGCCAGGCCTGTGCAGGTACGTATGAAATAAAAACGGCTTGAGCTGAACGGGAGAGGTGTCAACTATGACTAATGTGGTTAAAATCGCTCCATCAATCCTATCAGCGGACTTTGCGCGGCTCGGCGAAGAGATCCGGGCAATCGATGCAGCCGGTTGCGACTATATCCACATCGACGTAATGGACGGGCATTTCGTGCCCAACTTAACCTTCGGGCCGCAGATCATAAAAAGCATGCGCCCACACACCGACAAACCCTTCGACGTACACCTAATGATCAACCCAGCCCAACCCTATTTGCAGGACTATGCCGACGCCGGCGCCGACATCATCACGGTACATGCCGAGGCCGACCCGCATTTGGACCGCTCGCTCCAGTTTATCCGCTCACTTGGCAAGAAAGCCGGCATGTCGCTCAACCCGCATACGCCTGAAAGCGTCGTCAAATATGTCCTCGACAAGGTCGATCTTGTCCTGGTGATGTCAGTCAATCCCGGTTTTGGCGGCCAGAGCTTCATCGAATCTCAACTGGAAAAGATCCGCCGCGTCCGGAGCATGATCGGCGACAGGCCCATTGAACTCGAAGTCGACGGCGGCGTAACCCCCGTTACCATCGCCGATGCGGTGGAAGCCGGCGCCAATGTACTAGTCGCTGGTAGTGCGGTGTTCAAAGGCAATGACTACGCCGCCACCATTGGCGCACTCAGGGAAGCGGTTTCTTAACCCTTTTCCTGTACTTTCTCCCCATGAAATATACTAAATTGATTTCAAGTAGGGAAAAGCGCTTGATTCGGTTGGATTGTCTCACTTCAACATTTTCAATTTTTGTAAAATGAGCGTACAATAGCTAGGTTACGCCTAGCTGCATTCCCTTTCGTTTTTAAGAGGTTCTCATGGGGCTTAACGGCCTTACGCCCAGGACGATTACGCAAGGTATTGACCCTAGGGTCATGGGAATGAGGGTGCGCCGCGTGGTTCGCGCCGGACGCCGAATAAATCTCTATTATTTCTGGGAAAAACGCTGGTTTTTCATCGCAATCGCCGTTGGCTTCGGCATACTGCAATTGCCCATGCCGGACGATCTTAGCCGCGAGGGAATGATCGTGCTGACCATGACGGTGGTGGCAACCCTGCTGTTCGTCACTGAACCGGTGCCACTGCCGACCGTAGCACTGATGATCATCGTCGGCCAAGTAATGCTGCTCGGCATTGAATCGACACAAGTCGCCAAGAGCCTGATGACCGATTCCGTGCTGTTCATTATGGGTTCCTTGATGCTTGCTGTCGCCGTGGTAAAACAAAAGCTCGACAAGCGTATCGCCTGGCTGATCGTGCGCCTAACTGGCACCCGAACCTCCTATATTTGCTTTGGGATTTCCGCCGTTTCCGGGCTTTTGGCATCGTTTATCGGTGAGCACACGGTGGCCGCCATGATGCTGCCGGTGGGCATCACTCTGATCACGTTGACATCCGACGATCCCAAGGAGGTGCGTAACCTAGCCGCCGTGCTACTGTTTTCGATTTCCTATGGTTGCTCGGTCGCCGGCATCGGTACGCCGTCGGGCGGTGCCAGGAACGCCATCATGATCGGCTATTGGAAGGAGTTCTTCTACGACCCGACCAATCCCGAAACCCATAAGTTTCTGATCGATTATGTGCATTGGATGATGTACGCCTATCCGATGTTCTTGGTGCAGCTACCCTTCGTCACGCTGATATTACTGTTCACCTTCAAGCCGGAATACCGCAGTTTGTCACGCGCCGTAGTCAAGTTGCGCGCCGAAGTGGACATGCAAGGTGGCCTAAAACTGAGCGACTGGGTCGCCATCCTAATCTTCTTCCTGGTGCTGGCCGGCTGGATTACCTCGTCGGACTCGCTTGGCATGGGAACGGTGGCGATCTTCGGCGCCATCGGCTTTCTGGTCGCCGGCCTGGTCAAGTGGGAAGACATCAATTCCGGCGTCAACTGGGGTGTCGTGTTGCTCTACGCCGCCGCCATATCCTTGGGCGTGCAGATGAAGAGTACCGGCGCAGCTGAGTGGGTGGCTGAACACTTTCTTGATTTCCTGACGCCACTCGGTGCCGATGAGGGGCTCGGGCTTTGGGCCGCGGTCTCGGGACTGACCACCATTGTCACCAACACCATGTCGAATGGCGCGGCAGTGGCGGTGCTTGGCCCCATCGTCCTCAAACTCGCAACCGCCGCTCAGGAAAGCCCCATCGTCATCGGTTACATCACCGCCGTTTCTTCGGCTTTTGCCTATCTGACGGTGGTCGGTACCCCAGCCTGCACAATCGTGTATGCGTCCGGATACCTGAAAACCACAGATTTTCTCAAAGTCGGCTGGAAAATGTGCATCGTATCGATCATTGTAATGATGCTCGGTGCGTATTTCTACTGGCCTCTGTTGGGCACTTAGGGGTTATAATCACCCCTCCTAGCACTTAGGTAGGAACAGGAGGTACGCGTTTGAGTACGGACGAAGAGAAATATCGCCAAGAACTCAAAGAACTATCCGAAGCGCGCAGCAACCGGTTTCGCGTTCTCGTTTGCATTGACGGCTCCGACGAGGGCTATCTTGGGCTACGCTACGCCGAGCGTATGGGCGGCCACCGCGAAGACTGCGATATCATCCTTCTATACGTTCGTCCCACGGACCAGGGCTTGCACTCCGGCGGTCTGCAGGTCCGCGTGGCGCGTGAGAACATGTTGAGCTGGGGCCTGGAGCTACCAGGCATCCAACGCCTTAAGAAAGGCCTCAGTATTCTCGTCGGCGAGGAAGAGTTGGAAAACGAGTGGGTCTCGGAGACCACCAATACCGGTGTCGATGGCGATCCCTTGGGCGACAACAAGATCGAATACCGACATCCAAGCGGCCGCACCATCGTCTTAAAGCTGAAAGTGTCGACCGACGCAGCGAGTGGCATTCTCGATCAGTACGACCTCGGCCCATACAATTTGATCATCATGGGCTCGACGAAACGCGGCCGCTCGCGTATGCGCGCCGCTATTTCGCCAAGCGTCTCTGAGAAGGTCGCCTATCACGCGCCTTGTTCTGTATTTCTGGTCCGTGACCTGGTGGCCGGGCACGGACATTTGATTGCTGTCGACGGCTCGGAATTTTCCAAGGAAGTCGCACGGCAAGAAGCAATCATAGCCGCACGTTTTCCCGATCCCAAGTTGTCAGCCGTTTGCGTAGCCGCGGATGATGAAGGCGTCGTGGAGGCGAAGCTTCTCGTCAAGAAACTAAAAGACTATTTGAGGGATGATTTTGGGTTCCAGTTGAAAGCAACCTACGTGCGCGTCGGTGATCCAGTGGAACAGATTGTTGATGCGGGCAAAGACTATTCGGTAATCGTGCTCGGCGATTCAGGTAAGGGTACTATAAACCGTATTCTCGGCGGCGGCGTTTCCACCGATGTGATGCGGCTTGCTCACAACTCCGTCATGATCATGCGTTAGGCGGCAACCAGACATCACCTGGCAAGGTATTCACACATTGCGTGGGCTTATTGTCCCACTCATCGTCATTCTGGTCGTGCCAAACCGGGCAGGGTGTAACTCGCTGGCCGGTTCGGCGGGCATCACCCCTAAAATGTTTTCGGTGTTTTGCAGCGGATAAACGGTAGCCTCGCTGATTGGGCCCTGCCACTCCTGGCAATTTTGACATCGGTCATGACGGCGCCGGTCAGCGTCGTCTTTAACAGACTTTCCACGGCCAGGACCTCCGTAAGGTCATTGCCGCAGGGTATCGTTGGCTTAAGTTAGCACCGCACTGGCGATGGCTTTCGCCATCAACGGCCCATTCGCGATCTATCTTGCACTGCTTTTCGTGTATGGCATCACAAACTTTACCAACACGGAGATGCTTTTAATCTGCACCATCATGCACACCGAGGCAGAAAGCCGTGGCAACGCCTTAGCCTTGTTTTTACTTTGCGGGTTCGGCGGC
>CAYXUT010000083.1:0-7185 GCA_964468005.1 uncultured Magnetovibrio sp.
GCCAGCACGCATTCGGGCCGATGCAGGCTTTCTCCAACGAAATCCAATTTGTCGAGAACGCTCAAACCTGCCTCCCTGACGCGCTCCTGCGCTGTTTGGAGAGGGTTATAGGATACCGGCCGGGGAGCAACAATCAGAGAAGGGAAACGCGGGTTGCCTAGCCCATGCGCCGTCGGTATTAAGTAGGCCAAGCCAACAGCTTAATAACGTTTGTCTCCATCTCGGCAAGGGATGTCCAGGGGCAATTTTTGAGAGGTAACGTGACGATGGATGTAGCAGGAAAGAAAGCGGTTATTTTTGGTGGCACATCAGGTATTGGCCTTGCCGCGGCAAAGCAGCTTGGTGGTCTGGGTGCTGAAGTCATTGCGATCAGCCGCAATCCCGACAAAGCCGGTGATGTGCCCGCCGAGATCACACTTAAACAGTGCGATGTGACGGACCGCGATGCCGTTGCCGCACTCTGCGCTGAATACGCCCCCATAGACATTCTAATTTCTGCCGCTACCGGCGGGCCGAGGGCTATTGGACCGTTCCTGGAGATGGATTTGGACGGCTACCAGGATTCGTTTCAGAAGCTCTGGGGCTACGCCAACGTGGTCCGCTTCGGCGCTGGGCATGTTACCGATGACGGCTCCATCACGTTGGTGAGCGGCGCTCCGGCCCGAAACTGTCGGCCCGGACAGATATCGCTTTCGTGCGTCGGAGGTGCTGTCGAGGCGTTGGTTCGCGCCGTTTCCAGAGAGATCGCGCCGAAACGCATCAACGTGGTCTCACCAGGTACCATCGATACGCCCATGGTCTCTATGGAAGGCGATCAACGCACGGAATTCTACAAGAACGCGACGGCCAAGAACCTCATTCCGCGCGCTGGGACGGCTGATGAAGTCGCCCGGGGTATCGTGTTTGTAGTGCAGAATGACTTCGTTACCGGCACGACGGTCGATGTCGATGGCGGATGGTTACTGTCTTAATACCTCATATGGTGCGGCTGATTTGGTTCAGCCGTGCCAAGCACAATTGTTATCAATCTTCTGATTATTTTGGCTCGGAGACATAAATGTCTGGAAGACTGGACGGAAAATGCGTGTTATTGACGGCTGCCGGGCAGGGCATCGGAAGAGCTTCTGCCTTGGCAATGGCCCAGGAAGGTGCCCGGGTCATTGCAACGGATATCAATGAAGATGCCTTGGCGGCGCTGGAGGGCGAGGCGCCGGGAATTGAATGTAGGATGCTTGATGTCCTTGATAAGCAGGCAATTGATGAACTGGCGAGCAACGTCGGCGTTGTTGATGCGCTTTTCAACTGTGCAGGCTATGTCCACAACGGCACGATCTTAGACTGCACCGATGATGACTGGGATTTCGCTTTTAATCTCAATGCGAAAGCCCAATATTGGATGATCCAGGCGGTGTTGCCGGCGATGCTTGAAGCGGGCAGCGGATCGATCATCAACATGTCCTCCTTGGCATCAAGCATGAAAGGCGTGCCGATGCGTTTCGTCTACACAGCGTCCAAGGCGGCTGTCCTCGGCATCACCAAATCGGTGGCGGCTGAGTACGTTACACAGGGGATCCGTTGCAACGCGATATGTCCTGGTACGGTGAATTCGCCGTCGCTAGAAGAACGTCTTCATGCTCAGGGCGATTACGAAGAGGCCCGAGCGGCCTTCGTTGCGCGCCAGCCCATGGGACGTATCGGAACGGCAGAAGAGATCGCCGCACTGGTCGTTTATCTTGCCAGTGATGAATCGGCTTATACGTCGGGTCAGGCTTTAGCTATTGATGGAGGATGGTCGATCTGAATGAGCCGGGTCCAGCAAGAAGATATCTAATGCGTCTTTCAACGGCAGCTTTGCCGGGCCTTCCGCCTACAGTCGCGCGGCCTCAATATGATCGGGCCGGCTGTGGCATCGGAATTGAGCATCTCGGCATCGGGCTCATCAAGCGGTCTAAACCGACGAAAATTAGACGGCGTCCACCGAACAAATTCTCTCAGCGATGCTTGAGAATGGCGTGGAAGACGTCTGCCAGCACCAATTTTTAATCATCGAATAAAGTTTGTTGCCTTGCATATTGTTGTCTAGGCTACTAAAACAGTTGCCTAGGCATCAAAAAGATTGAAATCTACTGTATTTCTCATGGAAGAAGATTACGAAAAGAACTTTGGGTTCTTGATTCACGACGTTGCGAGACTGATGCGGACAGCTTATGACAGGCGCATGAAACCGCTCGGCCTGACGCGGTCGCAGTGGTGGGTCATCAATCATCTTTTCTTTCATCCAGGCATTAGCCAAACCAACCTGGCTAAACTCTTGGATATCGAGCGGGCGACGCTTGGCCGGCTTTTGGATCGGCTCGACAGCAAGAATTGGATTTGCCGGCGCCCTGATCAGGAAGATCGCCGCGTCAATCGCGTCTACCTATTGGATGGCACGGCGCCCACGCTGCAGACCATGCGCCATGAGGCAAAGCGCACCGTTGATGATTCGTTGTCGTGTTTGTCTGGCAAAGAACAGTCGCAGCTATTTGACATGCTGCATCGCATGAGGACCGAACTGTCGCTTGCCAACGAGAATGACAACAACGACACGAAAGAGAAGGAAGCGCAAGAGTGAACGAGCAAGTCCAGATAGATAAATCGGTCGTGAAGCCGCGTCGATTTCGTGTCCGGAAGTTGGTGCGGTTTTTTCTGATGATCGTTGTGCCACTTGGCGTGTTGTTCGGTGCGGCTCAGGTCTATCTTGCGTCAGGGGGAACGATTGATTCCGATAACGCCTACGTCAAAGCCCGGCTTCATAATGTCAGTTCAGAGATCAATGGCCGAGTACTGTCAGTACGGGTCAAAGAAAACGACCGCGTTGAGAAAGGGCATGTGCTCTTGGAACTGGACCGCGAGCCCTATGAGATTGCCATGCGCGCTGCAGAAGCGGAACTTGCCAGTGTCCGTCAGAAAATCAAATCCAAGCGTTCAGAATATCGTGGTTCTTTTGTTGATATCGATTTGGCGAAGAAGCGCATTGAATTTTTGACGACGCAGCATAACCGCCAGAAGAAACTACGTGCCAAAGGGGTGAGCAGTGTGGCGCGTTTGGATGAAGCGACGTTCCAGTTGCGTATTGCAGAGCAAGAATTACGAGGTGCCCAGGAAAAACGGTGGAAACTCTTGGCTGACCTGGGCGGGAACTCCGACGAGGCTGCCAGCAACCATCCCTCCGTTCGTCGGGCGATGGTGGCGGTCGATCGAGCCTTGCTTGATCTCCGGCGCACCCGTGTTCTGGCTCCTGCTGGAGGCATTATTGCCAAGATCAATCCTGAGCCAGGTGAAATCATCAAGGCGATGGCTCCGGTATTGCTGTTGGTCGATGAATCGGACCTCTGGATTGAGGCCAACCTCAAGGAAACGAAGCTAACGCATGTCCGCGAGGGTCAAATTGCCGAGGTCATCGTCGATGCCTATCCCGATACGAATTGGCGGGCCAAGGTCGACAGTATCGCGCCGGCAACGGGAGCTGAGTTCGCGTTGTTGCCGCCTCAAAACGCGTCTGGAAATTGGGTAAAGGTCGTTCAACGGCTGCCAGTACGGTTGTCGGTTTCCGGGAGAACGCAGGGGTTGGTTCTTCGGTCCGGCATGACGGCGAGGGTTTCGATCCGGACTGGCCACAAACCAAAGTTGCCCTCCGTGATCAAGCAAGCGCTGGCGCTGGCTCAGAGGCTGCAGGAAAAATAAGCAACAAGTCATGACACCGGCATCGCAAGCTGTGCCCCAGGATTCGCCTGCAGACGATAGGTTTACAGTTGAACGGTGGATTCTGCTCGCGACCCTGACCTTCATTACCTTGCTTTACACAATGGCGGTGATGATCGTAAATGTCGCCTTGCCCGATATCCGAGGCGCGCTATCCGCAACCCAAGATCAGGTTGCCTGGGTGGTGACCGCAAACATCATGGCATCTGCCGTCGCAACACCTATCGCCGGATGGATCGGTGGGCGGTTTGGCACCCGGCAGGTAATGCTGACGGGTGCTGTCATATTCACTATCGCGTCAGTCTTGTGCGGAACGGCCGAAAGTCTCGAAACCTTGGTTGTCTACCGTATTGTGCAGGGTTTTTCCGGTGCGCCTTTGCTACCGATGTCACAGGCCATCTTGATGGCTAGGTTTCCCAAGAAGCTGCACCATGCGGGCATGGCCATATGGGGTATGGGCGCGGTGTTTGGACCGATAATTGCGCCATCGGTCGGTGGTTACCTGAACGAGCTTTATGGCTGGCGTTGGGTGTTTTTTCTCATTGTGCCGTTTGGTTTTGCTGCCATTCTTGCAGTTTGGTTAGTCATCACGGACAAGGCGAAAGATGGCCGGATCCTGTTCGACTGGTTTGGGTTTCTTTCGTTGGCAATTGCCGTGGCTGGCATCCAGCTTATTCTGGACCGCGGTGAGCGGGCCGACTGGTTCGATTCCGCTGAAATCTGGATCGAGACCGGCATAGTACTTGCCGCGATCTATTATTTCCTGGTTCATACCTTCACGACCGAACGACCGTTCATCAGGCCCGTTATCTTTGAAGACCGAAATTACTCCATCGGTATGGTCATGATCTTTGTGTTCGGTATGCTCAACTTCGTACCGATGGTTTTGTTTCCGCCGTTACTTCAGGAGCTCAGAGGGTTTCCGCAGTCGGTAATCGGCTTACTATTGGGAACACGCGGCGCCGGCACGCTGACGGGTTTCTTGATCATGGCCTTTGCGCAGCGAGTCAATCCCCGGATACCTGTTTTTCTCGGCTTTTCTTTGCAAGCTTTCTCAGGCTTCATTATTGCCGGTTTCTCCATAAATTTGACGAGCTTTGATGTGGCCTGGACAAGCTATATCCAAGGGCTCGGTGTCGGGCTCGTTTGGGTGCCGCTGAACGTGCTTGCGTTTGCCACTCTGAAACCGGCCTATGTTCCGGATGCTGCGGCGATTTTGCACCTGATCCGAAACATAGGCTCGAGCATTTTCATCTCGGTGTGTATAACGGTAATCTTGCGCTCGTCGAAGATAGCCTATGCGGGTTTGGCGGAGGGGGTATCGGCATACAACAAGATATTCGATATTCCGTTTCTAATGGGCGCTTGGTCGATCAACAACGAGGCAGGGATTAGCGCCTTTGCCAGAGAGATTGAGCGCCAGAGCATGATGAACGGATATCTCAGCGCCTTCTATTTGTTTTCGTTCACTGCCGTTGCCATCCTGCCGCTATTATTGCTGATCCGTATGCCAAAGAGGCACCACTGATCGGCTAACGTTTTTTCGACGCGTTTTAGGAAATTAAAATGAAAATCAAACAAGTCATTACGCATGTTATCGAGGCACCACTTTCCGAGCCATTTCATTGGGCCATCGGTGAGGCTGCGACACGAGCATCTTGCGTGGTTGAGATAATAACCGAAAGCGGGCTCGTGGGGTGGGGTGAATGCTTTGGGCCTGCGCGTCCGGCAGCGTCTATGGTCAAGGCATACGAGCCGTGGCTAATAGGTGCTGACGCGCTCGCCACCGAACAGATTTGGCAAGACCTCTATGCCTCCTATCGCGATCAAGGCCAAAAAGGAGTGCCGATTTGCGCCATCAGCGGCATCGACATTGCTCTTTGGGATATCAAGGGAAAGCATTTCGACGCGCCCATCAGCCAACTCATGGGTGGCCCGTTGCGCACGGAGGTCAAGGTTTATGCGACAGGCACCTACCGCAAACGCAGCGGCGATCCGATGGATTACATCGTCGATGAAGTGAAGGGCTATAAGGATGAGGGTTTCTCTGCGGTTAAACTGAAAATTGGGTTTGATGTCGACGAGGATCTGGCATTGATAGCCAAGGTGCGCGAGGTGATCGGCCCGGAAGTGGGACTGATGCTCGACGCCAATCACGGTTTCGATTCTGTGGATGCCATCCGGCTCGCCATTTCGGCCGAGGAGTACAATATTGGTTGGTTTGAAGAACCAGTGCCACCGGAGGACCTGGATGGCTACCTCGCCGTCAAATCAGCAACTTCGATCCCGATGGCCGGCGGTGAAACGGAGTATACGCGGTTCGGCTTTAGGGAAATCCTTCGCCGTGGCGCAATGGATTATTTGCAACCTGATACCTGCGCCGCGGGTGGCTTGAGCGAGTGTAAGAAGATTGCTGACATGGCCAATGCCTTCGGCGTGCGCTACGTGCCGCATGTCTGGGGAACGGGGATCGGCTTGTCCGCTGCTCTCAACCTGTTGGCGGTGCTGCCGCATAACTCGCCCGGCCGAAGGCCGTGGGAGCCGATGCTGGAGTTCGACCGCTCCGAACATCCAGCTCGTCAGGCCATCATGACGGCGCCGATCGAACATGAGAACGGCGTCGTCGTCATCCCGACCGGCCCCGGTCTCGGGATCAAAATCGACCGCGATGCATTGGCCTCATTTACGGTTGATTAGGGCGCAAAAAGAGGCTCGCCCAAGCCTTACTCGTCTTTTTCGCCACCGGAGTTGGGTGTCCGGCTCCAAGGCCGGCGACCATGAACATAGTGATCTCGAATGTTCTCGATGTCGCTCAAATCTTTGGAATCTCTGGTAATTCTGTCGGTCCGTTCCCCCAACCATTTAGGTTCGACATTGAGGCTCCTGACTATTAGGTAATGGGCCATGATCGCTAAGAACCAGACCATCATCGGCCATACAGAGGTTAAAGGCCTACGCCACGGGCACCTACCGCAAGTGTGACGACCAGCTCATGGACTATATCGCCGATGAGGTGGCGCGTTATAAAGATGAGGGTTTCTCGACGGTAAAGCTGAAAAGTGGTTTTGAGGTCGATGAGAATATGGCTTCGATTGCCGAGGTGTGGAAGGTAATTGATCCTAAAATGGGGTCGATGCTCCATGCAAACCGCGGTTACGATTCCGTGAATGCCATTCGGCTCGCCATAGCGGCAGAGGTGTTCAATATCAGATGATTTGAAGAACCTGTATTGCCGTAGGACTCGGACGGATATTTAGTGGTCAAATTGGCAACATCAATCGCCTATGGCCGGGAGTGAAACCGAATAAACGCGTTTGGATTTCCTATAAAACTTTTGTCGCGGAACCATGGATTATTTGCAGACCGATACATGCGCCGCGGGAGGTTTGAGCGAATGTAAGAAGAACGCCGATATGACTAATGCATTCGGTGTTCGTTATG
>CAYXUT010000083.1:7285-11683 GCA_964468005.1 uncultured Magnetovibrio sp.
TTGAGCGAATGTAAGAAGAACGCCGATATGACTAATGCATTCGGTGTTCGTTATGGGCCGCATGTTTAAGGTGCCGGCATTGGTCTTTCGACCGCGTCCAGTCTACTTGCGGTCTTGCCACATAAACCGCCTGGCCGTAGGCCTTGGTATCGAAATCGACAGAGAAGCGCTAGCACACTTCACTGCTGAGTAGGACGCTAAAATTTTCCTGGCGAGTTAACCTGGGCTTTTCTTCGTCTTCGATGGAGCATGAGAGGCGCGGGTTTTAGGCCGGATACCGCGGACATAATGATCGCGAATGTTCTCGATATGACTGGTATCTTTGGCATCATCAGTTATGCGATTTGTTCGTTCTTCAATCCATTTTGGATCAACATCAATACTTCTAGCTACCAAGTAGTGCACCATAATTGCTAAGGACCAGGTGATTAGCGGCCAAAAGACCGACCAATCACCAATTCGCAAAATCATTGCCAAGGCCCATAAAGCCAACGCGCCGAAATAGGTAGCCAAATGCCATCGAAGATAAATTTGATGGCGGGCAAGCGGTTTCTGTCGCTGGTGTGCTGGGATCTCTTTTGACACGCTCCCCCCATTTAGCTCTCAGTGTTATCCGATTCCGATCGTGGCAAGAAAGGATAGATGCGGGCAATATTTAAAATCCTTAACGAGTAACGTAGAAAAAAAAGTAAAATTATGGTGACGATAAGCGTGTCTCCTGCCGGCCGTTCAAAACCTAAACCATAGAGAAAAAGATACGCAAGACCTACCAGCGGCGTTGCACTCAGAAAGAGTGCTGCAGCGTAGATCTTGAGAATGCCAAATAAAACGGAGGCGCAAACAACAGTAAATCCATAATAAGAAACACCAAGGGAACGTCCATCGGGGCCACCACGTAAGGAAATTATAGCAATCATGCCGAGTAGAATGGCGTGGAACCAGCAGTAGAAGAGGATTTCGCTATCGGCCTGACGGCGCGTTAGATCTGGGACTGAGGTCAGATAAGGCGTGGTTTGCTCGTTCCAGATATATTTACGGAAAAGCTTTTCCCATTCCATCCTGTGGCCCCCAGCTCTCCTGAGGTAAAATCGGGAGTTGTTCTAAACGCTATTCGGTAGTCGAGGTTGACCCTTGTTGCACGTCACGCTTGCGTGCACGAGCCTCGATTAGGTCGGTCGCTTTCTCGAGGTCAAGGCGTTCCTTGCCCTCAACTTTGCCACCGGTATCTTCGGGCCATTCTATCGTCATCAACGGGAAACGCTGGTTTTTTGGACCAAAGAGCGCGAACACCACTTGCAGCCAAACGGCGAGGCCGGCAATGATGGCTACAATTACGCCAGCAAATAGGAAGGACTTGATGGCCCAGCGGTGTGATAATCCGACCAAAGAGGCCGAGATTTCACCGATTGCCCAGGCGTCATAAGCATAGATAAAGCTGAAGTAGGCGAGGATACAGCAAAAGGGGATATAGAAGATCGTAAGCCCAAGAAACTCTAGCCAAGCCTTTTTACGAAAGGCTAAGGTTTCCCGCACAAGGTCGACGCGCACGTGGGTGTTCCAGACGTAGCCGTAGCCGAGAACTAAGGTGAACATTACGGTATGCGAGTGCCATTCAAGTTCTTGCAGCAATGTTGAGCCAAAAAACATACTAACGTTTTCGACCAACCAGATTTGGAATTCACCGGTTTTACGCAGGCCTAGATCGAACACCGTAATCAAAACGAGGGGCAACATGAACCACGAGCCGAATCGACCGATTAAATCTACGACGCGGCGTAATTTTTCAGACCAGACTAGGTTCCAAGGATACTCATCTTCACTAAGATGGTGAAGGGCTTCTGTACCTGTTATTTCGGCTGCTGATGTTTCGTTCATTTATGATGCATACCTTCTAAACGCGATGGCTGTTCAGTTAATAGTCATAGACCGCTGACATGAGCGACAATGCAAGGTTGGGTTTCCACATCACCAGGATTAAGCCGATGAGTTGCAAAATTACAAACGGTATGATGCCCTTGTAGATGGCTTGGATCTTGATTTCCTTTGGTGCAATTCCCTTCAGATAGAAGAGAGCGAACCCAAATGGTGGTGTGAGGAAAGAGGTTTGTAGGTTAATGGCCATTAGAATGATAAACCAGAAGATGATATCCTTCTCCGCTATATGATCACCGAAATCCATTCCTGCTACCAAGGGCGCGAATACCGGAAGAACGATCAACGTAATCTCGATCCAATCGAGAAAAAACCCAAGGGCAAAGGTGAGCATCATGATCAAGATAAGCAAACCCCACGAGTCGAGTCCGGCGTTCAAGATCAAGTGTTCAACAATATCGTCGCCGCCGAGTGAGCGGTAGACGTAAGCAAAACAGGTAGCGCTGACGATGATAAAAAAGATCATAGCCACGGTGCGTGCGGAGGTATGACATACCCCTTGAACAAGGTCTTTGGTCAAACGGCCATTAAAAAATGCCAACACCATAACGCCGAAAGCGCCTACTGCTCCGGCCTCACTTGGGGTTGCAATACCCATGAGGATAGAGCCTTTGATCATTGTGATTAGCAACACTGGCGGCAGGAAGCTCTTGAAAATCATTGCTGGATATTCTTCGCGGGGTACGTTCAATAAATCGGGCGGGAGTTTTGGCGCTACCTCTGGCCTCATCGCCGAATAGGTAAGGACGTAAATAATATAGAGTGTAGCGAGACAAAGGCCCGGAACAATCGCCGCCATAAAAACGTTGCCCACGGAAACGGCTAGAAGGTCCGCCATTATGATCAACATAATGCTGGGAGGGATAAGAATACCCAAGGTCCCGGAAGCGGCAATGGTACCGCAAGAAAGAGAGTGGCTATAGCCCTGTCGCATCATCGTTGGTAGAGCCAAAGCCGTCATCATCGTGACGGAGGCCCCGATGATGCCGGTCATGGCGGCTAGAACGGTTCCCATAATGGTAACCGCAAGGGCAAGCGCTCCAGGAACTTTCTTGAGTAAAACCTGTACGCAATACAGCAAATCTTCGGCAACGCCACTTCGTTCCATCATTACGCCCATGAAGACGAATGCTGGCACGGAAACGAGAACGAGGTTTTCAGCTGCCTGACCCCAAATACGGGGCAGAAAATTAAAAAACTCTATCAAGGAGAAGACATCAAGAAAGTAGCCGAACAAGCCAAACAGTAGAGCTAATCCGCCAAGGATGAAGGCAACCGGGAAGCCTGAAAATAGTAACATCGCTAGCGATGCGAACATAATGATAGGTAAAAAATCCTGAAGCAAATAGAGCAGTTCTTCCTGCTCTTCGGGGTTCATGCCAAGGATGGATGTGTATGCAAAAGCAACAATAGCGAGAACAATGATCGCAATCGTTAGAGGTCCATTTTTGAACACCGATTTAATAATAGATTCCATAGCCATGGCTCCGACGAAGGAATTTTTAAATTAAAAATTTCTGGATGTTTTAAGAAAGCTCAGGTGGTCGGCGCCCAAGAAATAGGCTCCGACCACCCTGAACAATTTAGATGCTATACTAGCCGATTATTTCAAATACGTCGGCTTCAGAGATTGTGCAGCACCCCACTTAGCATAGGCTTTACGGAATTTACGGTAGCTTTCGTTAACCCTCTTAAAGACAGGGTCTTTTGCCGAATCTTCTTCTACTACATCGTTCCAGGCTTTTTCGAAGACCGCAATTTGGTCATCACGCCAGCGACGGGTTTTCACGCCATATTTTTCACCCATCTCAACCATGGCGAACGGATTCACGTATTCCGTCTCCGCATAGGTGTGGTGGATACTGTCGCCGCAACCAAGTTCAACCATAGCCTTGTAGTTGTCAGCCAAGCCGTCCCATTTTTTCTTGTTGATCAGCAACTGGCTAATTGAGACCTGTTGGTGCCAACCGGGGAAGTAGTTGTTCTTAGCGATCTGATAGAAGCCATACTTGATATCCATGGCAGGCATGGAGAATTCAGTGGCATCAATAACGCCTTTTTCAAGAGCTGGGAAGATGTCGCCGCCAGCTAGAAGCTGGGTGGAAACACCGATCTTCTGCATGACACGTGCACCCAGACCAAAGAAGCGCATTTTTAAGCCGCGCAATTGCTTGAGGTCTTTGACTTCCATCTTAAACCAGCCGGAGGTTTCCGGACCGATGGCAAAGCAATCTTGCTGATGAATGTTGTGTTTAGCGTAAATTTCTTGTTGGATATCGTTTCCACCGCCAAACATCTTCCACGCGAAATATTCGCCCATGGAAGGACCAAAAGGAACTGCCGTGAAGAATGCGAGAGCCGGATACTTGCCGACGTCATAACCTGCCGTAGTCCAAGCTGCCTCAATAGACCCTTTGGAGGTAGCGTCAAAGCCTTCGTTACCAGGAACCAATGCACCCGGCTCAA
>CAYXUT010000084.1:0-11563 GCA_964468005.1 uncultured Magnetovibrio sp.
CCGCGCAGGTAATGATTGTTTTCTTGGTCATACGCCCCCCGGTTCACACTGTGGAAATCAATGCCGGTGACATTGTAAAAATATAGGCAGGCGCAAAATTACGCGATCGAGGCAACTAGTTAAAGCATTGTGGGTTTTATCATAGCTGATGGCATCATTTTTCCTGATGGCGCAGAACCTGAGGAATAGAGGGGTTCGCACCTCGGCACCGACTGCCACGGCATGAATTTTTACCGCGTGGATCCGGCATTCCAACAACTTCTCGACCTCCGGCCGCCGAGTAAACCGCATCAACTTATAGATCCGTTTTTTGACAAGCTCGGTGAGTTGGCAGTGGGTCGGTCAGTGCACGGCCGTTCGCTTGTGCCGCTGACTGACCACCATATAGCGTAGCTCTTCCTTAATGACTTCCGTATGCCGGCTGGGCTCTGCGCGGAGCACTCCCGAGATGATCGCTGTTTGCACCGGAGCCGGCATGCGTTCGAAATTCTCTAGTAACAAAAACTTAACACTTGGCCGCACTGTTGGCGACAGGAACAAGCTTAGCACTAGCTTCTTGCGGATATCATGACGCATGTTGCCGGCTTCGGTCAGCTCGAAGAACTCGCGCACGAAATGACGCGGCGCGATTGTACCATCGAGCAAGTCCCTCAGATTATCACGCAGCGCGGCCGTGTACTGCTGGCGGGTACGGATAATGAACTTCGACGCATGGCGGCGAATTTTTGCCACCGCTGATGGTTCGAAGGCGCGCTCTTGCACGTAGTTCAAACATTCTTTGACAGAACCGTGGCGGCTGGTCTCGGCAACGATCTCGGTAATGCCAGCGAGTAACCGTGTCTTGCCACCGCTCGGTGATAATCGCGTCGCAGCAGCCAAGGCCATCGGCGCTTCCGGATCTCGAGCCGCCATCAGTGCCAGCGGCAGTGGATCTTCAAGATTAAGCAGGTTGATGTGATGATTCATTAGGATCTCAGGTATTAGAATCTGCTCATCTTCACCAGGTATCAGGATCGGTTGGCGGTTCCGATAATCTTTTTTGATATCAAGCACCGCCTTAAGGCCGTCCTGAGATATCCCCAAAACGTTCGACATTTACTTACCCATTCCTATTCCCAATCCCTGTTCGGCCTTAACGGATGGCGGCCTTGATCTGCGTTTCCAGACCACCGACTATCCGATTGGGGTTCAGGTGGGCTGCATTTCTGAGCGCGTTCCACCATATCCGGTAGCGCCTAGCTCCCTCCCGGACCGCCATCGCCGGAACGCCCCGGTTAAGCTGTTCCTGCTTCGCTAGATCAGCCTTTGCCATCTCTAACCCGCCGGCTGATTTCACCACCCGTATTGTATCCTCGCCAAACTCGTCCACGCGGGTGATTTGGTCGCCAAGCATCAAGGTCAAGAATACCTTGGTCTCATCGGGCATGGCCACCCGGCCATTACGCCATTTACTGACGCTGGCGGTCGATACCCGCAAGGCGGTTGCCATGTCCTTTCCGGTTACGCCGACTGCGGTCAAACCGTGAAACACAGGCGCGACGCGTCGAAAACCGGCTGCAATTTCGTCTGCCTTTTCAGTCATGGCCCAGGTTCACCAAAAAAAACGGACATGAATCCTTCTAACCCAACGGGAACCCTATTCAAACAAGTATTTGTACCAGTGGGCATTTTTGCCCTCTAAATATGGTGATATCTTCGATTCTCCGGGCTTTCACTGTTGATTTTCCAGGTCCGTTCGATAACAAAGTTACCAGTTTTTTCCGATTCGCTTGTTCATCTTGCGCCCAGAACACCAAGAGAGTGGAATAACAGACATGAAAATCGGGATCGATTTGGGCGGTAGCAAGATCGAAGGCCTTGTTCTTGGTCCTGACGGGCAGGAACTCGGTCGCAAACGCGTAACTACCCCTGCTGGTGACTACGATGGTACCATTGATTCAATCTCCGAGTTGATTTCTGGGCTAACCTATGATCATAAGGTTCCGGATGGGATCCCTGTCGGGGTGGGAATTCCAGGCGCCGTATCGCGCAAAACCGGTTTAGTGAAGAACGCTAACTCCAACTGCTTGATCGGCAGACCATTCGACCAAGACCTAGAACTCCGGCTCGGCCGGGCCGTTAAAATTGCTAATGATGCCGATTGTTTTGCGGTATCGGAGGCAACTGACGGAGCGGGCGCGGATAGCCGCGTTGTGTTCGGCGTCATTCTCGGCACTGGCGTTGGTGGTGGATTGGCCATCGACGCGCGTCCCTGGGTCGGCCCCAATGCCATCACTGGCGAGTGGGGACATAATCCCTTGCCCTGGCCGCTACCTCCTACTGACAGTTTGGATGGGATGGACGAGCGGCCGGGAAGGCCCTGCTATTGCGGTAAGAACGGTTGCATCGAAACGTTCCTGTCGGGTCGCGGTCTTGCCGCAGACCATCAGGCCAGCAATGGCGGCTCGCCAAGTGCGTTGAAAGTTGTTGAAGCAGCGTCCAACGGCGACGGGAACGCCACCGCAACGCTCAATCGTTATGTGCACCGTCTGGCTCGTGCGCTTGCCTCGGTTATCAACATCGTTGATCCGGATGTGATCGTGCTGGGTGGAGGGCTATCCAACATCGACACCCTCTACGATAGGGTACCCGGCCTCTGGCAGGATTGGGTCTTCTCAGATCACTGCGACACGCCGCTACTCAAAAATCATCATGGCGATTCCAGTGGCGTTCGAGGTGCCGCATGGCTCTGGCCCTAAAAATTATTGACTAACAGTTCGGCTTTTCCAGGAGTTCCAGCCTTTGCAGATGGAGGTCGAGGGAGAAGTCACCAAAATCCTGACGGATGAATAAGGCAATACCGTCCGAACGGTAATCAACGCCGAGTTCGAAACTTGGTTCCTCCACCGAGCTAGAAAGTGGAAAAAACGCCAGTCGATAGTGCCGCGGAGGTATAGCCTTCAATCCTGAACCGGCAATAATCTTATTAGTGTTTGCATTGCGAGGAGAGCGCGAGACTAGGGATCGCTTGGCGATCACGGCATTAATCTCATAAGGATTTTGCAGACTAGCGCCATCGAACACCATTCGGGAAAACATTACCTTCCCCTGACCACCTGCCTTGAGTAATTCAATCATGTGGCTCGAAGGCAGCAAGGTTCCCCCTGGCAATCTGATGGTCTTGCCTTCGGGTTCGCTGAAACGCGCTACGGCTTCGGCTGATGGAGAACTCCGCACGAGCCGCCCCTTCAGGTTTTCGATTTCGTTACCATTGCGGCCCCGTCGCATCCGGAATTGGTAGGAAAGGCCGTCTTTGGCCTCCCAACTGGCGAATGCCCACTCGGTCGTGACATCGTCACCTTCATCGTACGAAATCTTCAACTTGACGTTCGTTTCTGACGACCAATCGGCACAGCCGTCATGGAACGAAAAGACCATTGTTCCATATGCACTGGAAATACCGGACCCTCGTTCGGCGGAATGCATGACCATGTCGTAAATCGCCCGATGCGGAATCAGCACTGATGCGTCTACGGTACTGGGAACGAAAAACAGCAGCATCATCACCACTGCGAAGCGCCTCAGCAACGACAACGTTTGTGCTTGGTTCTTCTCTTTGATCATCCGATCCATTCGGCCTCGCTTTGGAAAATCAATCCTGCCTCGGGCGATGATAGGTCATCAAAGAGCGGCAAGAAATACCTAGCGCAGTGCTATATCGACAAATATTGCCTCCTTCTGGAGATTTTAACCTATTGAATTTCCGTTAATTATGCCTGGCACAGCAGTTGCGTCCCAAGGTTAACAAATAATGAATAGTGCGGAGGGAGAAGTTGAAACCATGGCTATTGATCGCGTCCCAGCCTTATTTTCCAGCCCACCACCCGTAACGTTGCAAGGCGCGACGGATCTAGTCCTGTACAAATCCGCCACCCCACCCACGGCTCTCGAGACATCTACCTCCGAAAGTTCCCAACCAACCCAGATATCCAACCCAACCATTGCAGCGGTTGATTTCAGAAATGCCTCACCCCGGCAGATTGCTAACATCAGCCTCGATCTCTATGCAGCGGGCATGCTGTCGTATGAGGATTACGCAGCGCTTGCGTTCCAACCGGAGTTGCATCCCGATTACGACCGGACCGTCGGTGCATTGACCGGCAAACCGGCGTCGCCTGATCAGCAGCGTGACTACGTTGAAGTCTGGAATGAACGCCTGCGGTTCGACCTCAGGCACAATCCGCAGAGCTCTCCGTCAGTCAAGCAGGCCGCTAGGATCTACAATCTATTGAAGGGGCTGGGCCAGCCGATTCGGCTCAACGTATAAAGATAGATTAGCGCAGCGCGCGCGCCAGTTCTTCGCCAGAAGAACTCTGGATTTGCCGGTTGCGGTCAATTCCTCGGTGCGCCAGCAGCCAATCGCCTGGCGACACCCGGAGCGCCCAGCTATCATGCAAGCCAGCATCTAACACGAGGCCGTACAGGGCGCGCTCTTGGCCTTTCGAAACCGGGCCGACAACAACGCGGAAAACTGGCACGCCGCTAAGCTTTGCTGCCAAGACTTCTGGCACCAATTGTTCGTAACGACCGACAAGAGCATGAGCTTTTCCGTAATTTCGGAAGCTACCGATGACGTAATAAATACCAGCTGTAGGCTCTCGTGATGCATTCGCCACCATGCGTACCGTGGCTGGCACACGCAGCGGCAGCACCGGCATGTCAATGGTCTCAGTCACCGCCAAGGTGAGCGAATTTTTCGATGCCGGACTCGATTTCATACGCGCTTGGACCTTTAAAGCGCTCACTTGCAACGATTTTGGAGAAACAGTCTTAGGTCTAAATAATGTCCCGAGTGGCCGCTCCAGCGTCGAGTTTACGGAGGCTGGATAGATGCTTGCCGTATCGAATTTCGCCAAGGTTTCAACATCCGGCATGGTCTCTGCAATTTTTGTGTTCAACGGCGGAATATTCGAAACGGCATGTTCAGTGAAACCGTCCCGGACAGGCTCAGTCGATGCGGGGTCTTTCTCGCCAGCGTCAGCGACAAGGGTCTCGGTTTCGCTATCATCCCACTCACGACAAACCGCACCTTCCGTAATCCCGCGGAAAAGTGCGCAATCTTTTTCTGCCACAAGAGATATACCGTGATCCGTAACTGACTTTTCAGTCACCAGATAGGAAAAGCCGTCCAACGCCCAAGAAGCAACCTGAAGCGGCATGGGTAACGCGCAGCCGCCAAGGGCAATGACGCCCACTCCCAGAGCCACGATTTTCTTCATTTCAAGCCCCTATTCAGAGCACATTGGACCAGTCGATTCTCAACCGTCAAACCCATGTTATCACAAGCCACGCCGCAGCTCGTTGTTAATGAAACGGCTTCTCGCTACACTTAATTAAGATGCCAACGCTTTAAAACAACTAATTGCAAGTATGACTCGTTGTGCGGGGTATCTGCAACCAATTAATTCCAATTTCATGCCTTCAAATTATTAGCAATTGTCACGATGCGCTAGCCCCATCCGGGTTTTTTACTTTCGGAAACTGCACGCGTAGGTGCAATTCATGAAGGCGACTGGCATCAACGGCACTCGGTGCGCCCATGAGCAAATCTTCTGCACGCTGATTCATGGGGAAGGCGATAACTTCGCGGATATTAGGCTCATCAGCTAACAGCATAACAATACGGTCGATGCCCGGTGCCGAACCACCGTGTGGCGGCGCGCCAAAACTGAAGGCTCTCAACATTCCGCCGAATTCTTCCTCCACCACATCAGTGCCTTTCTTGTGAATCTCGAATGACGTGAGCATGATGTCTGCCCGGTGATTTCGAATGGCATGAGACGACAACTCAACTCCGTTACATACGTTGTCATACTGATACGCCAGTATATCGAGCGGTTCCTTGCTCTCCAACGCTTCGAGACCGCCTTGCGGCATAGAAAACGGATTGTGAGAGAATTCGATCGCTTCGGTGTCATCGTTAAGTTCATACATGGGGTAATCAACGATCCAGCAAAAATCAAATCGACCGAACGCTCGTAATTTCAGTTCGTCACAAAGCCGTTCTCGCGCTGCGCTCGCGTACTTGACCACATTTCCTTCTTTACCGGAAACAAAAAACACCGCATCACCATCGGCAGCCTCGACCGCTTCCTTAATGGCCTGGATACGGTCACTTTCCAGATTCTTAGCAATCGGCCCTTTCGCCTCACCATCTTCACCAAAAATGATATAGCCAAGACCACCCGCGCCCTCGTCACGAGCCCAATCGTTCAGCTTATCAAAGAAACTGCGCGGATTACCTGCCGCCCCGGGCGCGCAGATGGCGCGAACAACGCCGCCATCGTCGACGATCTTGGCGAATAGTCCAAAGCCTCCGCCACGGTAGCTTTTGGTCACATCGTAGATAGTCAGGGGGTTACGAAGGTCCGGTTTGTCGGAACCATAGTTCAACATCGCTTTGGCATAGGGAATACGCGGGAACGGCGGTTTCGTAACGACCCGATCACCGCCAAACTCCTCGAAAACACTAGCTAAAACCGGTTCGATGGCGTTGAAGACATCTTCTTGCGTAACGTAAGCCATTTCAAAGTCGAGTTGGTAGAACTCGCCCGGCGAACGGTCGGCGCGCGCATCCTCGTCACGGAAACAAGGCGCAATCTGGAAATACTTGTCGAACCCGGAAACCATTAGTAGTTGCTTGAATTGCTGTGGCGCTTGCGGAAGCGCATAAAATTTGCCTGGATGATGGCGGCTAGGCACCAAGTAATCGCGGGCCCCTTCCGGCGATGACGCGGTCAGGATCGGAGTTTGTATTTCCAGAAACCCCTGATCGATCATGCGCCGCCGGATCGAGGAAATAACGTTGGAGCGCAGGTGAATATTGTTGTGAAGCTGCTCGCGCCTAAGGTCCAGAAAGCGGTAACGCAATCGGATATCCTCGCCGAACTCCTGCTCACCGGCAACCAGCATGGGCAGAACTTCAGCTTTGCTTTCCACCGTCAGGTCGGCCATTTGCACTTCGACATGGCCGGTCGTAATGTTGCCATTGACGGTTTCTTCCGAGCGTTCGACGACCGGACCGGTGACAGTAATAACGCTTTCAACCCGCGCGCTCTCAATAGCACTAAAAAGGGGGCTCGAAACATCGATAACGCATTGTGTCAGACCGAATTCGTCGCGCAGATCGATGAACACTAAATTACCGTGATCGCGTTTCGAGTGGATCCAGCCAGACAGCCTGACTGTCTCGCCGACATGGTCTTCACGCAGTTCGCCACAGGTGTGGGATCGGTAGGGATGTAGTTCATCAGTCACGGTATGGTCCTTAGTCAGGCAGGCTTACGAAATTGACGGGGATTTAATAAACTAAAGTGCTTACTTAACAACACATTTTCGGCTCGTGGAAGATGTTGTCATCTGGCAAACTGCCGCATCATCTCCTCCCCGTTCATTCGCTCCATGCCGAGGATAGTGTCTTTGATTTTTTCAGCCCGCCCCCGGCTCACCACCAGCGCGGCATTGTCAAAAAACTTCGCGGCAATTTCATCGTTTTCGAGTTGCCGATCGCCAGCGCCACGATTGACGGGTTCATAGTGATGGAAACTCCGTCCATCACGAGTTTCCACCACAACGCCACCCGAAAACGCCTCGGGGAAAAGCGTATCGGGATCGGCCACGGCCTGGCAAATCTGGCAAAGTTTTAGCACATCCTCATCAGCAAGAGCGTCTGGCTCAAGGTCTTTCAACCCGAGTCTTCCGCGATGTAGGCAGCACGACACCACATAAGGCGCGCTGAATTTGGCTGCATAGTCGCTGGTCGGGCGTTTCTTCAATTTCTCTGGCTCAAACATCACCGACAATACCCGTTCCGGCACCAAGATCCGGATGGCTATTATATCCGAGGCACTCACACTCTCTGCACGGAGTTGCGCCCTAACCACAAGCGCAGAATCTGCTAATGAATGGGTGTAGTGGCACGTGGGAAACGGTTTGACCGCCGATGCCATCAAGTCCCAACGTTCCCCCAATCCGTCCGTCAACTTTCTGAAGTTAGCCCGCGCAATGTCGGCACCCAAATGCATGGCATAAATTCCGAAACGGCCATCGTAGGGATTCTGGCATCCCTCAAAGCCTTCCTTGGCGAGATAGGCTGCGGTAATGCCCGCCACCGCCCCCCAGCCCGGATGCAGGCGTTTGTTCCATGCACCATCAGACATAAACTCGCGGCTGGCGGTCGCCGTGGAAACAACGATACCTTGCGCCGAAACCATTTGTTCGCAGCTCAAGCCCAAAAGCCGCCCTGCCACCAGCCCCGAGGAAAAATGGCTGACCACACCTGTTGCATGATAGCCATTACTATGAAATCCATAGTTTGCCGCATCGCCAACACGAATGGCGATTTCCATGCCAGCCATGTAAGCGGACAGCATGTCGGCGCCGCTGGCATTGACCTGCTCGCCCGTGGAAAGGGCTGCTGGCAGCGCGACGCTGGAAGCATGCACGACAGCACTCATGTGCGTGTCGTCATAATCCAGGCCATGCACGAGAACGCCGTTCATGGCCGCAGCATCGCGGACTGGCAACCGCGCGGCCATGCCGATTACTCCGCATTTTCCGGCGTTGCTATCGCCCGCGCTCATGGCTTTAAATCCTGCCAGAGTGCGTGTGGCGAAATCGTGCTGTGTTGCCGCTAGAGCAACGCCGAGTGCATCAAGGATTAGGTATTTGGACCGGTTGACGATTTCGCACGGCACGTCCTCCAATTGGAGATCGCTTACAAAGTGTGCAAAGCTCTCGGAAATCCTCATTATTACTCACCCATCGCACACATAAACAACGCCTCGATACCTATAGCGACCAGGCGGCTCGTAACCCTTTAACAGGTGGTTTTCTACCCGAAGTGAAACTGTATTATATCTGGTCTTTGCGCGCGAAGAATTTCTTTGAAAGACTGGACATGCCCGAATACATCACCGTCGAATACCAAGACGCCACAACGATCCTAACCTATAACCGGCCTGCGCAGCGAAACGCGTTGAGCGAAGCTCTGCGCCAGGAATTCATAGCAGCCCTCACAGCGTTCAATAACGATAAAAATCAACGTGCTCTGATCATTACTGGCTCGGGTGATCAGGCTTTTTGAGCCGGTCAGGATCTAAAAGAAACGAAAACCCTGAACGCCGAAAACGCCGGCGTATGGCAGGAACAACTCCGCGTGTACATGGCATCCATTCGCGAGCTTGACAAGCCTTGCATTGCAGCAATTAACGGCGCCGCCACGGGGGCCGGGTTCTATACGGCTTTGCTTTGCGATATCCGCATCGCCCATGCAGATATAAAAATGGGCCAACCGGAAATCAATGTCGGTTTTCCGAGCATCATCGGCACGCGACTGATGTACATGACGCTCGGCCATTCAGCGACGGTGGAATTTAGCCTATCGGGACGTCTGTTGAGCGGCACCGAAGCCCTTGAGCGCCAACTAGTAACCGAGTTGGTCTCATCAGATCAGGTGATGCCGCGCGCCCTGGAATGGGCCGCCGATCTTGCTTCCAAGCCGCCGCTCGCGATGAAACTGACCAAGCAAGCGCTTCGCGAGTACACGCAAGATATTTTCGTTGGCGCCATCGACACTGGCAAACGCCTACAACCGATTGCCTTCGAATCCGGTGAGCCGCAACGCATGACCGCAAAGTTTCTGACCCGCAAACGCTAATGCGGAAAAATTCAATCCAAGACGGTGCCAATGCGCAACAGGTGGCCGCGCACCAGATCCGCACTATCCATAGCGCTTTTACCGGGGCGCTGGGCTTGATCGATGCGGAGCGCGCCATCACCGCAAGCGATCACCAGAGGCACGCCAATGACCGTTCCTGGAACAGCGCCACCACCGTTCGGCACGTTGACACCAGCCAAAACCTTCAGCCGCTCACCAGCTTGTTCGCACCAAACCCCGGGCCACGGATTGAGTGCGCGAAGCTTACGCGCCAGTTCGTCGGCAGGGCGCCCCCAATCAATACGACCCTCCTCGCGTGAAAGTTTCTCTGCATAGCTAATGCCATGGGAAGGCTGGGGTTCGGCCCTCATTGTTCCGGTGACCAAACCGTCAAGTGCACTGACAATTAGCTCAGCACCCATTTCCGCAAGGGTATCGTGTAACTCACTGGCCGTGGATTCTGGGGTGATCGACACCTCGCCCGTTAAGTAGACACCACCGGTGTCGAGACCCTCATCCATGGCCATGATCGAAATGCCAGTGCGCCGATCGCCGGCCTCAATGGCGCGCTGGATCGGCGCGGCACCTCGCCAACGCGGCAAAAGCGACGCATGAATATTGATGCACCCCAATCTTGGAGTTTCTAATACCGGCTTTGGCAAGATCAATCCGTAGGCGACAACTACGGCAACGTCAGCGTTGAGGGCAGCGAATGCCGCTTGCACTTCGGCATCCTTTAGGGTTATCGATGTGCGCACCTCTATCCCTTGGCTTGCGGCGTAGACATGAACCGGACATGGGCACTTCTTTTGGCCGCGCCCCGCTGGCCGCGGCGGCTGCGCATAGACACAGGCGATTTCATGACCAGCAGCGATTAGCGCCCGAAGCGGCGGCACAGCGAAATTCGGACTGCCCATGAAAATCAGGCGTAGAGGTGTATCGATCACGGGCTAAGCCGCCGCCTGTTTCTTGGCTTTCTTGAGTTTTCGCAAGATCATGCTGCGCTTGATTGAGGAAACATGGTCGACGAACAAGATACCTTTCAGATGGTCCATCTCATGCTGGATACAGGTAGCGAGTACGCCATTCGCCTGAAGTTCCTGTTCAGCGCCGTTTTCATCAAGGTATTTGACCCGGATCGAATCTGGCCTAACCACCTCGGCGAAATGGTTAGGCAGCGATAAACACCCCTCTTCATGTGGACATTCGTCCTCTGAATGCCAGACGATCTGCGGGTTGATCATCTTCACCGGCATCGGATCATCCTCTTTACGCCCAACATCAACGACGACAACGCTTCGGGTATCACCAACCTGAGGCGCAGCAAGACCGATCCCGTCAGCCGCATACATGGTCTCAAGCATATCATCGAGAAAGGCGCGCAGATCATCATCGACGTCCTCAACGGGCTCGGTCGTAACCTTAAGGCGCAGATCGGGTGCCACGATGATCGACAAAAGAGCCATTGATTGCCTTATAGGTTATCTTCGTATTCTGGTGACGAAATAGGGGCTCATGGCCAGTCCGTCAAGGTATCCGCCCCATCCCTCAACTATTTCTCAATACGGCCAAGCGCTAGTAAGGAAAGCGAACTCTAAATTTTGGGGACGCTATTCGGTGATTGGTCAGTCAGTGTCGAGAGTCGTCTTACTATTTGCGCTGGTTTCACTTCCCCCTTCAGGTCCATCAACGCAATCACGCTAGGCAGGCTGAAAGAGATCAAACTCTTAGTCACCGTCACGGCCGTGTCGATTGTCATGTGGCCACGCTGCTAAGCCTAGCAAATATGATTCTCGGCATACTTACCATCGCTGGAGGCCACGCCCTGATCATGCCAACTCCCGTTCGACAAAGCTTTGGCACCGG
>CAYXUT010000085.1:0-308 GCA_964468005.1 uncultured Magnetovibrio sp.
GCTACGAGGAGCCCGCGCATTCATGAGTAACGAAGCCATCGTCGGCGTCACCTAACATGATTTCCAACACCTTGCACTGCTGGCTGCTGAGCAGGACGCTGATTACATCGCTTTTGGCGCTTTTCCTCCAACCACCACAAGGATACAGCATTTCAAGCCTCGCCCGATATCCTGCAGCGGGGGCAAGAACTGATGGAAAGCCCCTGCATCACCATTGGCGACATCACGCCAAATAACTATGCTCAGTTGAACAAAGCAGGTGCAGATTTTCTGGTAGTGGTGGGAGCAGTAGGGAACCACGGAAGAGG
>CAYXUT010000085.1:318-11505 GCA_964468005.1 uncultured Magnetovibrio sp.
AGCCCGTGCGTCACCATTTGGGACATCACCGGGAATAACGATGCTGTGTTGATCAAGACAGGTGTAAATTTTCAGCGGTGGTGGGAGCAGCATGGAACCACGGAGGAGCGACAACGGCGTGGTTTGAGGCGGTGTATGAACTGATGGCGGATGCTAGCCGGTAACCATTGCCTCCCCCGAAGCAAACTGATAGAACCCGCGCACTCACTTCTCCGAAAATAAAACCCGGGTGCAAGCTCATGAAAATTGACGGCAATGCCATCCGTCCGGGGATGGTCATCGAACACAAGGGCGGACTGTGGCGGGCAATCAAGACCGAGCATACCCAGCCCGGCAAGGGCGGTGCCTACCTTCAGGTCGAACTACGGGAAATTCGCAATGGAACCAAGCTCAACGAACGCTTCCGTTCGTCGGAAAAGGTCGAGCGCGCGACGCTGGAACAGCGCGAATGCCAGTATCTTTATGCCGAAGGCGACAGCTTCACCTTCATGGACAACGAGACCTACGAACAAGTGACGTTGGACGTTGATTTCATCGGCGAGGAACAGGCGCGCTTCCTGCAAGACGGTATGACGATCATGATGGAACAGCACGAGGGCTCACCCATCGGCGTGCAATTGCCGGACACCATCGTTGCCGAGGTCGTCGAGGCCGATGCAGTGGTCAAGGGTCAGACGGCGTCTTCTTCGTTCAAGCCCGCCGTCCTGGACAACGGCGTCAAGGTACTGGTGCCGCCGCATATCGAGGCCGGCACGCGCATCGTGGTGCGGATAGCCGACGGCACCTATTCGGAACGCGCCAAGGACTGAGGCAGGACGGTTTTGCAACAATCCCGCCAATCGGCCCGCGCCGCCGCCCGTGGTTCGGCCATTCTTAATGTCATGATCGATGCCGCCGGCAAGACGGGACGCAATCTGGTGCGCCATTTCCATGACATCGACAGCCTGCAGGTCTCCAGGAAAAGCCCGGCCGACTTCGTCACCGAAGCCGACCGTCGAGCTGAGAAAATCTTGTTCGAAACGCTTTTAAAGGCGCGGCCAAATTTCAACTTCCTAATGGAGGAACATCGTGCCGTCGCCGGCAGTGATGTTTCCAATCGCTGGATCATTGCCCCACTCGACGGCACCCTCAATTTCCTACACGGCCTGCCGCATTTCGCCGTATCCATTGCACTTGAGCGCGACGGTGAATTGTTCGCCGGCGTTGTCTACGAGCCGGTCTCCAACCAAATGTTCTGGGCCGAGCGCGGTCAGGGAGCATTCTTGAACGGCCGGCGGCTGCGCGTTTCGGCGCGGCGGGACTTCTCGGAAGCGCTGTTTTCAACCGGTATTCCGTTCATGGGCCAAGATGGCCATGAACTGTTCGTCGAACAACTCAAGAGGGTAATGGGTGTATCAGCCGGCGTACGCCGCTTTGGCTCGGCGGCGCTCGATCTCGCTTATGTGGCTGCCGGACGTTATGATGGTTTTTGGGAGCAGGGCCTAAACTCTTGGGACGTGGCGGCAGGTATCGTTCTTGTGCGCGAAGCGGGGGGCATGGTGACCGATTTCTCCAATCGAAACCAAAAATTATTGGACAAGGGTGAAATCTTGGCAACCAATAGTGAGTTGCACAACCAGTTGCGCAAACTGGTTAAGGGAACCTGATTTCCTAAAGCGGGTCACGTTAAAGCAGTTGTGCGGGAACCAGCCCTTGGTTATGGTGGCGCTAATGAATCCCCGTTCCACGCAGATGGACAAACATGAAGCGGAGCATTGTCCCCGCGAAGCAAGGATTGAGGGTTAACCGAAGCGATCATGGCACGCCCCATCGGTACAGGAACTCAACATTGCGCCCGCGCTGGCTCCGGTCGGTGGGTTACGTCAGTTGCCGCGGCCTTGGCGCTCGCCATCACTGTTGCCATGCCGTCCGGGGGTCACGCTCAGGCCGTGCAAGGCGTGGTCATTGACATGAGCACTCTTTCCGATGGTGGCATGAGCGCGAAAGTGGTCTCACCACTGGCCAGGCCGGGCGGCCTGCTTGTACCGCCAAAAGGCAATATCCGTTCGCGCTTGCATGTGGCACCGAAGAAATTGGTAGGTCCCACTCCCGTGCCGAAACCAAAGCCTGGCGCCAAGCCGAAAGCGGCCTCCGTAAAAACCGCCCGGGCAAAGGCGAAAACGCCACCACCAGCACCGCAGCCAATTGCCAGACCGACACCAAAGCCGAAGGTCGAGACCATCGCCACGCCGAAGCCAAAACTAGCACCCCCAGCTGAGACGGCGAAAGCGCCGGCCGCACCACTGAAACCGGTCAAGGCACCGCCACCAATACCAAAAGTGACGAAAGTACCCCCACCGCCAACAGCGCCCGCGGCCCCCACAGACACAACGGCGCCAGCGCAAACGGCCTCGGTGCCCGGCGACATTACGTTGAAACCAGGCCGCGCCTTGAGTGTCTTGTTTGATGGTACCGCAACCAAGCTGCCAGCCGATGCCGAAGCTGGGCTTGGTGCGCTCGCCGATGCCGTGCGTGATGCCAAGGATTACCGTCTGCAACTGATGGCCTACGCTGGCATCAAGGATCTCACGACCTCCAAGGTGAGGCGCATTTCACTGTCGCGCGCACTTGCTGTGCGTTCGTTTCTGATCGATAAAGGCGTCCGTTCAACACAGATTGATGTGCGTGCACTTGGCAACAAGACGTCCGAAAAACCGGTCAACCGGGTCGATGTCAACCTTGCGCAGCGATAGGCGGACGGCTCCTAAATTCATCCCCAAACGTCCGGGAGCCACAACTCGGAAGATAAGGACAATCCCGGCGTGACGCGGCCTCATACATATCTATTGCGCATGCTGCTTTTCTTGGGCGCTGTCGGCGGTGTTTGCGTGCTGCTGTTCGGGTCTCTCTACCAGTTTTTTTCGGCAAACACACCGCTCAACGGCTTGATCGTTGGCGTACTGGTGCTCGGCATCATCTACAATTTCCGGCAGGTGATCCGGCTTTACCCTGAGGTAGGTTGGATTGAGGGCTATCGACAGGCGCTGGAAGACGACGTGGTCCGTACGGGTGCGTCAAGAGAAACCCGCCATCCGAAGCTACTCGCCCCCATGGCTACCATGGTCAAAAACCGCGACACACTGACCCTTTCCGCGCTGTCCATGCGCTCTTTGCTCGACAGCATCGCATCAAGGCTTGATGAATCGCGCGATCTGTCCCGCTACACGATCGGGCTGCTGATCTTCCTTGGCCTGCTCGGCACCTTTTGGGGTCTTTTGGAAACCGTTGGTTCGATCAGCGGCGTGATCAATGGGCTCAACGTCAACGGCGACGACGCCGGAGCGATTTTTGGCACCCTGAAGCGTGGCCTAGAAGCCCCCATGGCTGGCATGGGAACGGCCTTCTCTTCATCCTTGTTCGGCCTTGCCGGCTCGCTGGTTCTTGGTTTTCTGGATTTGCAAGCCGGCCAGGCGCAAAACCGTTTCTATAACGACCTTGAGGAATGGCTTTCCAGCGTGACCCGTCTTTCTTCTGGCAGCCTAATAGCCGAAGGCGAACAGTCGGTACCAGCCTACGTCCAGGCGCTGTTGGAACAAACCGCCGACAGCCTAGAGAACCTGCAACGCACCTTGACTCGCGGTGAAGACAACCGCGCCATGGTCGAAAATAGCCTGCACTCGCTAGCTGCGAAGTTGGGAATGCTAACCGATCAGATGCGTGCCGAACAGGCGTTGATGAAAAGCCTGGCCGAGAGCCAGGTCGCGATCCGCCCCATCTTACAACAATTGGCTGAAGGCAGTAGTGCGGCTCAAGATGTCGGGCTTGACGAAAGCACACGGGGGCACATTCGCAATATGGACCTGCAGTTGACGGGGCTTCGCGAAGAAGCGCGTGCGGGCCACGAGGGTCTATTGCAGCAAATCCGTTCCGAGATCAAATTGCTGGCCCGGACGCTGGCCGCTGCCAGCGAAGACAACAGGTCATAAAATGGCGGCTCTCGGACGCCGGGAACGTGCCACCAACATCTGGCCCGGCTTCGTCGATGCCCTGGCGACGCTTCTTTTAGTAATCATCTTCTTGCTGCTGATTTTCGTGCTAGCGCAGTTCTTTATGAACGAGGCATTGTCAGGCCGGGATTCAGCGCTTGATCGACTGCGTGGCCAATTGACGGAACTGGCCGATCTGTTGGCGCTGGAACGCAAGGCACAAAAAAACCTCAATGACAACCTGGCGCAATTGTCGGCGGAACTGCAAACCAGCGTGGCCATGCGCGATGATCTGCGCGCCTCAATCAATGCCATGCGGATGAGTGCCGAGGAAACCGAGGCACGGCTGAGCGCCCAGCTATTAGCCGCCAATGACGCCCTGAACCAAGCCAACAAAGCACGCGAAGACCTGCGCGCCTCAATCAATGACATGCGGATGAGTGCCGAGGAAACCGAGGCACGGCTGAGCGCCCAGCTATCAGCCACCAATGACGCCCTGGGCCAAGCCAACAAAGCACGCGAAGACGACCGGCACACTTTTCAGGCGCTACTTGCCGAAGCCAAGCAGGCATGGGAGGAGGAACGCCAGGCGTTTCTATCTCAATTGGACGAAACCAAGCAGGCCCATGAGAAACAGCGCCAGGGGCTCGAAACAAAACTGAAAGACGCCCAAGCACTCAGCGAAGTGGCTGAGAGAAAGCTGAAAGAACAGATCAAACTGATTTCTGAACTGAACCACAATATTGCGGGGCTAAAAGCACTACGCGACGAATTGGAAGCCAAAATATCCGAACTCGCTGCCAAGGCGGAGGTGTCCGACAAAGCCCTCGCCTCCAACAAGAAGAAACTACTGGAAGAAAGGCATCTTTCGAAGAGTGTGCAGGCTGCGGCTGAGAGAAAGTTGAAAGAACAGATCAAGTTGATTTCCGAACTGAACCACAACATTGCGGCGCTGAAAGCGCTACGCGAAGAATTGGAAACCAAGATATCCAAACTCGCTGCCAAGGCGGGGGTGACCGACAAGGCCCTCGCTTCCAACAAGAAGAAACTGCTGGAAGAAAAGCAACTTTCGAAGAGTGCGCGGGCTGAAGTCGCGCTCCTGAATAAACAGATGGCGACGCTCCGCGCACAGCTCTCTAAAATTCAAGCGGTGCTGGAGGCATCCGAAAAACTAACGACCGATCAGAAAGTGCAGATCGTCAACCTCGGCAAGCGGTTGAATGCTGCGCTCGCCTCCAAAGTGCAGGAGTTGTCGCGCTACCGCTCAGAATTTTTTGGCAGGCTGCGTGATGTGCTAGGCCGTCAGCAAGGGCTACGCATTGTCGGCGACCGTTTTGTCTTCCAGTCCGAGGTCTTGTTCGAAAAGGGTTCCGACTATATCGGCCCCCCCGGCCGAAGCCAGTTGACGACACTGGCCGTCACGCTGAACGAGATATCCACCAAGATTCCAAAGGACATCGATTGGGTGCTGCGTGTCGATGGCCACACCGATTCCGATCCCATTAAAACGGCACGCTTCCCATCCAACTGGGAATTGTCGTCGGCGCGCGCCATTGCCGTGGTGCAAAAACTAATCGAGCAAGGATTGCCCGCCAACCGGCTCGTGGCGGCGGGTTTCGGACAGTTCCAACCGATCGACGCAAGCCAGGACGAAATCGCTAAGCGACGTAACCGGCGCATCGAACTTAAGCTCACCCAGCGTTAACGCCCGTCTCCGCCACACGTTCTTGCCATGCCTATATTATTCCTCATCGTCGTCGTGGATTTGATCGGATTTGGGATCATCATCCCGCTGTTGCCGCTTTATGCAGAGATCATGGATGCCGACCCGGCAACGGTTGGCCTTGTCATGGCCACCTATTCGCTGACGCAATTCATCGCGGCGCCTTTTTGGGGACGTACGTCGGACCGCATGGGACGACGGCCAATCTTGTTGATATCTCTGTTTGGCGCGGCACTGTCTTATGTATGGCTGGGCTATGCCGACAACATTTGGATGCTGTTTGGCGCGCGCGCTATCGGCGGCTTCATGGCAGGCAACATTTCGACCGCATTCGCCTATGTGGCCGACATCACGACGCGCGAAACCCGTGCCAAAGGCATGGGGCTGATAGGTGCAGCGTTCGGGCTCGGTTTTATCGTCGGTCCCGCCATCGGCGGTATTTTAGCTGGTAGCGACCCCTTACACGCCGATTACCGCACGCCGGCATTAGTCGCCGCGGGCCTTTCGATACTGGCTTGGGGGCTGGGAATCGTGTTTCTCAAAGAATCGCTGGCGCCCGAAGTTCGCGAACGCCTTACGGTGCGGCCAAAGCAGATCCGGCGCGAGCAGTTCCGCACCGCCCTCTCGCAGTCCAAGGTCGGCCTTCTAATTGCGCTCGCATTTCTCACCACGCTAGCGTTTGCCGGCCTGGAGGCGACCTTCGCCATGTGGTCGAAACGCCAGTTTGGCTGGGGACCGGAACAAAACGGCTATGTTTTTGCCTACGTTGGTATCCTGGGCGCCGCCGTGCAGGGCTGCATGATCGGACGGCTGAACCGACACTTCGGCGAGGCGCGTTTGATCATCCAAGGCGCTGGCGCGCTTTGCGTCGGCATCCTAATGATCCCATTTTCGCACACGTTACCACTGCTGTTGATTGCCATGACCATCGCCGGCTACGGGTTTTCCATCGTATCGCCAGCACTCTCCAGTCTCATATCGCTGCAGGTCGGCGAAGAAGACCAAGGTAGTATCATGGGTGTTTCGCGTTCGGCGACGACGCTGGCGCGGGTTGCCGGACCAGCCATGGCTGGTGGATTGTTCGGCTTTATGGGCATGAATTGGCCGTATTTCTTCGGCTCCATGGTTATGGCAATGGTGACCATCTTGGCCTGGCAAGCTCGGGCCCGGTTTCCGCACCACCCTGGCCAGGAAAAGCCGGATGAAAACTCCTGATCGGCGCTTGATCCCTGTCCCGTCATCGCCTATACAGGGCGCCTCGTTTTCGGGAGTAGACCAATGAAGAATGACATCCATCCAGAATACCACGAGATCACCGTGCAAATGACCGATGGCTCAACCTTCACCACGCGCTCCACTTGGGGCAAGCCAGGCGACACGTTGAAGCTCGATATCGATCCTACGACGCACCCGGCCTGGACCGGTGGAGCGCATCAGTTGGTCGACACCGGTGGTCAATTGGCGAAGTTCAACAAGCGTTTCTCGGGAATCGGCCTCAAAAGCTAAACCTTTGGTTCTCCCAGTATTTAGGCCGCGCCGGTCGTTTGGCGCGGCCTTTATCACGCTTACAAAACCCGATAAAACACTAGTTTTAAAAGGTTTTAGAAATTTTGATATGATTTACTTTGCTGAAGTGCGGCAAATGGGAAAAGGTGCACGCAAGGTTGCTATTGCGTCAGATTCTCGAGACGGTTAAGAAGCTATTGTTGCCAAATTTGGTGTAGCCGTTTGTTTAGGGATGAACGCACGTGCTGACGAGGCCCGACTAACATGGCGATGCAGACCCGTTATGAGGTTCACGTCCAGCAAGATGAGCGCTGGAGTGCCCATGCCCAGTTCAAGGGCTTGCAACGCGAGCAGGCCGTAGAAGAAGCAAAACAGCTCGATTCCGGTAATGTTGGCAGCGTCAAAGTCATCCGCGAGGTCTACGATACGGCCGAAGGCACGCACCGTAAGTACATTATCTATGAGAGCCAAGGTGCCTCCGCTAGTGATGGCAAAACCGACCACACCGCGCGCGGCGCGGATGGTGGTGAGTGGGTGGATACCAACGAGGGCGACGATGTGGATGACGCACCCCGTTCGAAACGCAAAGCCCAGAAGGATAGCAAGAAGAAAAGCAGTTCCAGCCTGACAACAAATCTGGTCAAGGTTCTCTTGATCACGCTTTTCAGCATTTGCCTGTCAGCCATCTGCGTCATGATTACAGCAAAAGTTCTGGATGGTGCGAGGGTCTTCGGCTATCGCATTACCGACCAGAACGAAGGCCTATTGGTATTTTTTATTTTAGTCGTCACATTCCTACTCAGTACCGGGATCATGACGATGACGTTCTTCCGTGGCGAGACCCTTGATACGCCGGAATCCAACACCCACGACTCGGCAAAAGCCGCGCTAAAAAAAGAAGACGCCGAACAAAGCAAGGGGACCGTAAAGGCTAAGGAAAAAGCCAAGAAGCAGCGCGAAGCTCTGGATTTTTCGATTTCCGGCAGCGAAGGCGTCGGAATTGCCTATCAGGTCGCGAAAGAGACCTCGAAACGGCTCCAGCAAGCTCCGCATGTCGACGATCAATTCGGCGATGACGCAGGTGGTGACGGACGGGGCGTCGCCCTTGACTTGGATACTTACGGTAAGGTTAAACCGGTAGGCCGCATCGAAACCCTGTCGCCACACGCTGAAAAACAAAAAGCCCACATGATGGATTTTCTCGGCGAATCGCTGAAGAAGGTCGGCGATGAAAACAAGAAAATGGATATCTTCAACAAATTCGGCATCAACCTGTTTCTGGCCGGTATCTGCGAGACCTTAGCTGAGAAGCGCGATCTCGACGGGCGTTCACGCTCCAAAATCCTGTCCGACGGTGTCCGAGTCATGGGTTTTAAGAAGTCCCATGCCTCATTTTTTGCCGACAAATACGAAGAGTACCTGCTACAAGACCCCCGTTACATGCAGATGTTCCAGGCTGGACGTAATGCCATGAACACGCATCTCCGGGCCCCCGGCGATTCCGCCAAACATTTGCAAACGGCGATGGGCCAGTGGAATCAACCGAAAATGAAAGAAGCAGCGGCCAGCCCCGTCACCGTGTTGTTCACCGATATCGCCGGCTCTTCCGCCATGATCCAGACCCTCGGCGATGTTGGCGTGCAGGAGGTGGTGCTCGCTCACAACCGTATAGTCCGCGCCGCGCTGACGGCTTTCGACGGCCGCGAGATCAAGCATACAGGTGATGGTATCATGGCATCGTTCTCCGAGGTCACCGACAGTGTTGATGCATCCATTCAGATGCAGCGCGAGACCATACAGCACAATGCTCAGAACCCGGAACTGCCGCTAGGCTTGAAAATCGGCATCAACGCGGGTGAACCCATCGTCGAGGGAAACGATCTGTTTGGCACCGTGGTGCAATTGTCGGCACGCATCGTCGACAAGGCGCAAGCCGACCAAATTTTCGTTTCCGAAATCGTGCGTGGTATTTGCACCGGCAAGAACTATCAGTTCGAAAGCAAAGGCGATCATGCCATGAAGGGGTTCGACGGCGACACGACGCTATACGAAGTGCTTTGGGGCAACGAAGGTGCGGCCGCGGCGGAGTAAATTTAGCACGCCCCTTGTGTCTCTAAAATTACCTGCTTTTCTATTTTTTGGAACCAGTTGCCTATGCAAGGGATCGGACCCAGACCGACACTTTCGTGGCACTAGCATAAGAGCTTGGTCTTGGTGGCGAGTTTCAGTCAACCCATATGGCTCAGAGGAGAATATAGCTATGCGTACTATCGATTCCCTCCCTTTTTCATCAGTCCGTCGGCTTTGACCGCGTACAGCATTTAACGGATGCCGATCTCATAGCACACGCTTGAGTTTCTAGGACGCGCCACCCTCAATCCCGTTTCCAGGCGCTCCGGATAAGTGACGGCGCTGTAAAAGTTGCAATGCGTTTTTGGGCAAATGCCGATAACGTCATCGGCGCGTGGATCAAGACCACCCTCGTCAATTAGATTCTGGTTCACGGCGGTATCAAAATAGTAAATGACGTTGTCATCATGACCATAGAGGTCGTTGTTGTTCCATCGCGTTTGAATTGGGCGAAAATGCAAATGCTCGTGCCGGCTTTCCGACATGGACGTGTTCCTTATCCGAGCGAGAAGAATTCCAGATAAAACACCGTGGCAATGGCAAATTCCACTGCCCTCGTCCGACATGGTAACGAATGGTTTTTTTCGGTACGTCGGCTCAAATTGTTAAGGTCCCCCGAGGGGCAGCCCTTTGAATTCTTAATACCTCAAACCTGTCAAACTCACCTAATCACGTATTTTGACCGGGAATCGTCATCTCGCTCAATGCACCTGTCAATATGCTATTCAGCTAGATTTTCAACCGTTTATAATGGCACGTCAACAAAGGGAAAAAGCCGCCCCGCATTCGGGGCGGCAAGGTTTCAACAGGGAGGTGTCGAAGTTGTGTGAATGGATTTTTATGCCATCCACCCCGTGAGCCTGCAGCAAAACCCCTTAACGCCCAGTTAATTACCGAATAGGCTTTTCACACAATGGAACCGTCACCGCCATTAATTGCCTGGACTGTCATCGCCATTGGATACCTGCTGCCGCTCGCGCACGTGGTGTTGTCAAAAGATGGCGGACCATGGATCGGGGCAAAGATCGGCACATGCCCATTCAGCCCGCGTGTTGGCTGGCTGGTAATCGTGCTTTTTCTTTGTATTTTCGGTTGTCTACTATTAATGAGTTTCAAGTTTCGTAAATATACGCGACAAAATGACACAGGAAATGACCCCTAGAAACTTCAGATAGCCAAGGCTGACACCCTATCGGTAACCGTTTTCGCCCCCGAGAACTTTATCCCTTGTAAAAATATCTAATTTACCACAAGGCATTATGACTTCTTACCAGATAGTGCGGACTATAGGAGATGTGATGTCGTCCTTCACCAATGCCTGTATTGGCAACCAAATTGGGACAGCACTCGTAGCGCCGATCTTCGGGTTCTTGTTGTTCGGCGTCTTGAACTTCTGGGATAAGCACGTCAACGTAGGTAACTCGGAGTGCGCCGACGCGGAACCCCGCCAAGCGGGCGCCAACAAGCCAAGGAACTCAATCATTAGGTCGACGAAGGCGTAACGGCACTCCTGGGTGGGGTTAGCAGTGCGGGAACGCAGATGGAGTTTACAGAAAGCCTGATGTCGGGCATTGCAGATCAGACCGACCATCGCACTACTAACATCGCCTCCGCAGCAAAGCAGAATTCGGCGAGCGTGCTAACCGCGGCAAGCGCGACCGAAGAACTGTTAACATCAATCCATGTGATCTGGCCTCAATTAAGCCAATCATTCCAGATTATCAGTTACGCCGTTGATCAGACCTCAAATGCTGACGAATAGATCCAGGGCCTCGCCCAGACTGCTAACAAGATTGACGAGGTTGTGGCCCTGATCACCGATATCGTCAAAAATCCAACTGCCTCTGTCCGGTATAGACTTTG
>CAYXUT010000086.1:0-6245 GCA_964468005.1 uncultured Magnetovibrio sp.
CGCGGCGGCTACGGAGAAATCGCCGGCGACATCGAGCCCAATCTCTACGACCGGATCACCCGCGGCGAGGCCCCCATCGAAGACCGGCCCGGCGCTCTGGTGCCGCCGGCTCTGGATGCCATCCGTAAATCCCGTGGGCCCTTCGCTTCCGACGACGATCTCCTGCTCGCCGCCTTCTACGACGATTCCCTCTATGGAGCGCTGAAGGCCGCCGGGCCAATCCCAGTAGATTATTCACTGATGGACACGCCGTTGCTGACGCTGGTCCGTGAACTCACGTCCCGGCCAGAGATCACAAGCTTTCATTTCATTCAAAACCCGATGCCCACGCCCTCCCAACCAACGGACGGAACATCATGATCAAGCCCTGTATCATCACCGTTGCCATCACCGGCGCGCTGCCCACCAAGGAGGTCACACCGGCTGTGCCGGTGACGCCCAGCGAGCAGATTGAGTCGACCCAAGAAGCCTTTGAGGCCGGCGCGTCGCTGGTTCACATCCACGTGCGCAATGATGACCAGACCCCGTCTTCGGATCCGGAAAAGTACCATGCTGTTCAGGAGGGCGTGATCAAGCGCTGCCCCGGGATGATCATTCAGTTTTCCACCGGCGGCCGTGGGCGCGACCAGGAAAAACGCGGCGCCATGCTGCATCATCGCCCGGACATGGCATCCCTGGCCACGGGGTCGGTCAATTTCCCCAAGGGAATATATGAGAACCCACCTGATTTCGTGGAAGGGCTGGCCTCGCGCATGCTCGAGAACGAGGTAAAACCGGAGATCGAAGTCTTTGATGTGGCCATGCTGTACAACGCCGCTAACCTGGTGAAGCGCGGGCTTTTGAAAACGCCTGTCCATTTGCAGTTCGTTCTCGGAATTCCCAACGCTCTGCCGGCCCGACGCTCATTACTGGAATTCCTGATCCGGGAAATGGAGGACATACTCCCCGACGCCACCTGGGCTTCAGCCGGCATTGCCCGGCATCAATTCGATGTCAACAAATGGTGCCTGGAACTCGGCGGCCATTGCCGCACCGGGTTGGAGGACAACGTAAAGTTTGACCAGGACCGCCTCGCGGTCAGTAATGCGGAATTGGTTAGCAAGATCGTCGAGGTCGCCGGTGATTACGGCCGCCGGCCGGCAACGCCGCAAGAGGCCCGCGATATACTCGGATTGCGCCCTGCGGCCTAGGTGTCAATGCGGTTCAGATAACAGGAGGTGACATCAAGCGACACCACATTTAAGTCCATTGTCCTGCCCCCTATAACTGTACCGATTTTGTTATAAAATCGAGTTTATACACATTTTATACTCACTATAATCTTTGTAACTAGTGCCCATCTAACACGCGTCACGATGCCCTAATCGCGATTACTTGCTAGTTTAAGACGGTTACAGTCAGGTTAAGGGGTCGTTTTGTGTCCTATGTTGTAAAAATGTAGCGCGGCTGTCTTCGCTGTTTTAGAATTTAGCCATGGGGGATCCTCCAGCATTGTGCCGTAGGTGGGCCAAGCTGGTTTGATGGAATGTCTCTATAAGAGAGGTAATCAGCAGTAACGTATTAATACCAATGAAAAATTATGGAGCGGGCGATGGGATTCGAACCCACGACTTCAACCTTGGCAAGGTTGCGCTCTACCCCTGAGCTACGCCCGCTTTGCGCTTTGATGTTCATAAAGCGGGCCGATCTTACTTATTGGCCGATTCATTGCAAGACGTATATTGCAGCATTATTCCATTAAGCCTCCAGGCCTTGTCGGCGCCTGGGCGCATGGCTATTATCCGGCCCATGTCTGCAACGCGTAGAGATCTTCTCAAGCGTCTTGAGCACCTCAACATTGCGACGGAAACCGTCGACCATCCTGCGGTCTATACAGTTGAGGAAGCCAAGGCGCTGCGTGGTGAATTGGCCGGCACCCATTCAAAGAACCTGTTTCTCAAGGACAAGAAGGGTCGGTTTTGGCTTGTTGTGACCCACGAAGACAAGGTCATCGATTTGAAGGTGCTACGCAAAACCATCGGCGCAGCGCAGTTGTCTTTTGGCAAGCCCGATGCCCTGGTCGAAAAGCTTGGTATTGAGCCAGGTTCGGTCACGCCCTTTTCTATTATTAACGACTCGGAACAGGACGTAACACTGGTGTTGGACGCCGATCTGCTGGCGCTGGAACCCTTGAATTTTCACCCCTTAGTCAATACGGCGACAATGCGGGTTTCCTCCGAAGGGCTCCTAGCCTTTGTGCGAGACTGCGGGCATGTTCCGGTGATTGTGTCGCTGTAAACTAACGGGGTTGCACTGGCATGCTTTCCTGGCCATCTATGATCAAGAGGATTGTCCGCAAGGACCAAAGGAAACGATATGGAATTCAAGCTTAATCCCGATGGAACGATGAAGTCGCAAGACCCGACAGATACAGTCGGCCAACCCGCTAGCGCTGGCCCCGCACAACCGCCACAACCTCAGGTCATCGTTGAAGGCGAGCCTCCGGCGCCGCCGGCGACTGGCGGCGGGGACATCATCAAGGAATCGAACACCGCGAATTTCATAGCTGATGTCGTTGAGGCTTCAATGCTGGTGCCTGTGTTGGTTGATTTCTGGGCGCCCTGGTGTGGCCCGTGCAAACAACTCGGCCCGATGCTTGAGAAGTTGGTCCGCCAAACTGGCGGTTTGGTGCGGCTGGTCAAGGTCAATGTCGATGAGAACCAGGAAATCGCCCAGCAGCTCCGTGTGCAGTCGATCCCGATGGTTTATGCCTTCAAGAACGGCCAACCCGTTGACACTTTCACCGGCGCCCTGCCCGAAAGCCAATTAAAAACCTTTATTGACCGTCTTCTTGATGGCGCTAAGCCTCCTTTGGAGGCTGCTCTCGAAGAAGCACAGGCAACGATGGAAGCCGGCGATGCGGAAGCCGCGGCAGCTATCTTCCGCCAAATTCAGGTCGAGGACCCCGAAAATGAAGCTGCCATCGCCGGCATTATCCGCTCGACTTTAGCGATGGGTGATACGGTGACCGTCAAGGAAATCGTCCAAGCCTTGCCCACCGAAATCGTTGCAAAGGGTGAGGTGGCGGCGGCCATCTCCGCGTTTGAGCTTTCTCAGCAAACTAAAGACTCAGGCGATCTAACCGAGCTAAAAGAAAAGCTCGATGCTGCGCCAGAGGAACACCAAGTACGCCTTGATTACGCTGTGGCGTTATTTGGTGCCGGGTGTAACGAACAAGCCATCGAGGAGCTGATCGAGATTATTCGCCGCGACCGGGCATGGAATGAAGAGGCGGCGCGCAAACAGCTCTTGAAAATGTTCGATGCGCTGGGGCCGACGCATGAGCTGACTGCTAATGGCCGCCGGCAACTTTCGTCGGTGTTGTTCTCTTAATAGAAAGGTTTGGCAGCGATGGTGACGTCCATGGTCGGGTCTAGGTTGGGACCACTGCCTGGTGAGATTCCTATTTTTCCTTTGACTGGCGCTCTCTTATTGCCGGGCGGGCAGCTTCCACTAAATATTTTCGAACCACGTTATCTGGCCATGGTAGATTCAGCTCTCAGCAGGGGTCGATGGTTCGGCATGGTTCAACCCCGCGACACAAAGGCGCAAACCGTTCCAGATCAACACCCACTTTTTTCAACAGGCTGCCTCGGGCGGATCTCGACGTTCTCGGAAACGGCTGACGGGCGTTACCTGATAACAATAACCGGCGTAAGCCGGTTTGAAATCGAAGCGGAATTAGACATGCGTGACGGGTTTAGGCGGGTTACCACTGATTATGGCGCCTTCTCGTGCGATCTGGAATCCGCAAAACTGAATTCTGATGAGCGCGCGGCGCTCGGCCTGGCGCTGCGGCGTTATTTTGATGATCGTGGCCGTGATGCCGATTGGAAGGCGTTGGACAAAACACCTGATGAAGTACTTGTTGCTTCCATGGCCATGGCCTGCTCCTTCAACCCAGCCGAAAAGCAGGCTTTGCTGGAAGCACCCGATCTCTCGGCACGCACTGCATGTCTCGTTGCGATGCTGGACATGGCCGCACATGACAGTGGGGCCGAACACGGCGAAGCTCGGCATTAGTTCTTATGGTTCAAGGAGCCCAAGGATGACCGCGCCACGAGTAGACCCGAAGCTTCTCGAAATTCTGGTGTGTCCCCTGACCAAGGAGCCGCTCGAGTATGACGCGGAACACCAAGAACTGATTAGCAAGTCCGCAGGTCTCGCCTATCCCATCCGTGACGGCATTCCGATCATGCTGCCCGATGAAGCCCGTCCGATTGAGAACTAGGAGCCATCATTAATGACGCTAGATTTCAGCCAAGCTCATAAGCCCGTCGAGATTCGCCTGAAGCGTGAGGAGAAGACGCTGGAGGTCGACTTCGATGACGGCTGCTCATTCCGGCTCCCGGCCGAGTTTCTCCGGGTCGAAAGCCCTTCGGCGGAAGTTCAGGGCCACGGTCCGGGACAAAAACAATTGGTTTCCGGCCGCCGTTACGTCGGAATCATGGATGTCACGCCCGTGGGAAATTACGCCGTCTGCATTAAGTTTGATGACCTGCATGACACCGGTATTTTTACGTGGAGTACGCTCTATCAATATGGCAAAGACCAAGAAGAAATGTGGTCCGATTACCTCGCCGCCCTGGAAGAGGCAGGTTTGAGCCGCGATCCTTAATTTTCAGAGCGGCTGGCCGCGCAGCAGCTTTGGCAAATCACCAACCACACCCATGGCGTAACGCATAAACAGCTTCTTCAGCGGCGGGATTGCATCGACGGCCGCCAAGCCAGCGTCACGGGCGAACTTTAGTGATGCAACGTCATTCGAGAACAGCCGGTTGAGGCCGTCGGTTGCAGCCAGCATCATCGTATTGTCGAACCTGCGCCAGCGATCGTAACGTTCAAGCACTGTATCGTCACCGATATCAAGGCCAAGCCGCTGGGCATCGACCAAGACTTCGGCCAAGGCCGCCACATCGCGCAGCCCCATATTCAAGCCTTGTCCCGCAATTGGGTGCATGCCATGCGCCGCATCACCGATCAGCACCAGACGGCGGTCGATGGAACGCTTGGCGAACTGCAGGCTGAGCGGATAGGACCAGCGCGGCCCGACGACTTCAATGCTGCCTAAGAAAGTGCCGAACCGGCGCCCTAGTTCTTTGGCGAAAGAATCGTCATCAAGCGCCATCATTGATGGCGCTAAATCGTCACGCTCCGTCCAGACAATGGAAGACCTGTTTGCGGCCTCGACGGGCTCGCCATTCAAAGGCAAAATGGCGAACGGGCCGGAAGGTAAGAACCGCTCCTGCGCGACGAACTCGTGGCTGCGATCGTGGCGCACGGTACAAACGATGCCGGTCTGATGGTAACTCCAGCGGGTTAAGCCAATACTCGCCGATTGACGGATTTCTGATCCTCGGCCGTCGGCGCCGATAACCAGGCGCGCATTCACCCGGCGGCCGTCAGAGAGACTTGCGCATATGCCAGACCTAGCTCGCTCAAGTTCCACGAGCTGGGACGGCGCCCAGTTGGCGAAGCCTGGTTGGCCAGCCAAACGTTTATGCAAGGCGTGGCGTAGATGGTGGTTTTCGATCATGAACGCCATGGGATCGCCGCCCACGATTCGATGGTCAAAGTGCAGGAATAGCAACGACGGCCCGTCGGACACCCGAATATCCAAGATCGGTGCAGATGTCTCTTCCAACAGCGGCCATAAGCCAATTCCGGCCAAGAGTTTTTGATTGGAAAGCGAGATTGCAAACGCCCGCCCATCGAACGTGGCATCAAGGGCTGCTTTCGGGTCGGCGCGATCAATCATACATGTACTGAGCGGCGTCTCGTCCAGTGCCGCAACCAGACAGCTGCCGACGAATCCGCCGCCTATGATCAGCACATCTACATCGATGTCCTTTGATTTGCTCTTCGCCTGCACCATGCGTTTAACGCTGCAGCGGTTTTGAGGTTAAGTCCAGGGAAAATGGCTGCAACTAATGTTTAAATTTTAATCGAGCAATAAAAATTGATTAATAAACGATCATCATGGAATTTGATCTTCCTAATAAACTAAATGGTATATAGATAATAACTTTCTGATAAATCGCACTTTAATAGGCTTTAAAAATTCTTGGCACGGCAATTGATTATTAGCAAGACAATACCGCGCGGCGCCCCGGCGACCGCTTAATCTAACCAAGAAGGAGCCACTGATATGAAGCTGATCATGGCCATCATCAAGCCCTTCAAGCTCGATGAAGTTCGCCAAGCGC
>CAYXUT010000086.1:6345-11501 GCA_964468005.1 uncultured Magnetovibrio sp.
GCGATTGGTGCTGCCGCTATCGCGGTGGCGCTTTTCAGTTATGTGCCCACCGACCCGTCGTTCAACAACACAACCGGAACACTTTCCGCGAACCCGTTGGGCACGGCTATTGCGGACTTGTTGATCCAAGCGTTTGGTATAGCCGCCTATGTGCCGCTCATCGGTTTCGGCGTCTGGGGCCTTCGGTTGATTGCCAAGCGCCCGGTATTGCATCCGCTCTGGCGCGCGTCGGACAAGCCGCCCAGCGCTCTAACAAACCGGACCAAAGCTAGCCGGTCCCGCTCCTGGGGATCGGCCTAAGTTGCAAACGCGAGACCCGGGAAAGCATGACTTTTCCAGGTCTTGTTTCGTCTGTTTATTAAACTCTTGTTTATCCTTATCCCGTAAAAATTAAACATGGCTCAAGCACTACGATCCTTTGAACCGGCGATTGTCGGCGACGGGGCCACCCGGTCGATTTTGCCCGCCGGCGCTAAGCGTTTTCTCCATGACCGCATTATGGAGATCTCCGGCTTGGTTTTGGTGATTGGTGTCGCCGCTATCGCGGTGGCGCTTTTCAGTTATGTACCCAGCGACCCGTCGTTCAACAACGCAACCGGAACGCCCGCCACGAACACTTTAGGCACGGCAGGCGCGGCTATCGCGGACTTGCTGATCCAGGCGTTTGGTATGGCCGCCTATGTGCCGCTCATCGGTTTCGGCACCTGGGGCCTTCGGTTGATTGCCAAGCGCCCGGTGTTGCATCCGCTTTGGCGCGCGCTGGCTTTGATATTGGCCACCATTGCCGCGTGCATTAGCCTGAGCACGCTACCCAGTGTTGCCAACTGGCCGCTGCTGACAGGTATGGGTGGCGTGACAGGCACATTGCTTCTTGAGCGCGCTGTATCCTCTCTCAGCCAAACCGGCGTTTCCGCGCCTGAGCTTTATATTGGCGCCGTCATGATCGCTGTTGCCATTGCCCTTTGGGTCTACGGCATCGGCATGAGCCGCCAGGAATGGCGTACCTGGGGCCAGGCTCTCGGGATCGGCGCTTCTGTTTTGGAAGCAGGCGTAAAGAAAAACCGTGCTGCTTTTGGCGTGGTCCCCGCTTGGCGACAACGTTGGTCGGAACGTGATGAGCAGGTTCCGGTAGATGGGGAGGAAGAGCGCGTCGTGGATGCTGACGACAGCCTTGACGTCCACATACTGTTTGGCGAACACGGCGAAGCGGAAGTAGATAAATCGCTCGCCACCAAGCGCACAGGTCTGGTCGCGCCACGCAAACCGAAACCGAAGGCCGGAAAGAAGGCCATGGCTCAGCGCCAAGGAAGGCTGGCGCTAGAGCCAAACAATACCTACGCGCTTCCGCCTCACGACTTGCTTGAGGCCCCAGATGCTTCCGCCGAACGCCTTGCACACAACAAGGAAACATTGGAGCAGAACGCCAAATTCTTGGGCACCGTGCTGGAGGACTTCGGCATCAAAGGCGAGATTGTCAAGGTGCGCCCCGGCCCCGTTGTGACGCTCTACGAACTTGAGCCGGCGCCGGGCACCAAGACCTCGCGGGTCATTGGTCTATCGGATGATATCGCGCGTTCCATGAGCGCTGTGTCGGTGCGGGTTGCCGTGGTGCCAGGCCAGAACGTAATCGGCATCGAGCTTCCCAACATCAGCCGCGAGATTGTGATGCTGCGCGAGCTATTGTCATCCCAGGATTTCGAAAAGACTAAAGCTGCATTACCGCTGGCCCTTGGCAAGGATATTAGTGGCGCGCCAGTGACCGCCGACTTGGCGCAGATGCCACACCTCTTGATCGCCGGCACGACAGGTTCGGGTAAATCGGTCGCCATGAACACGATGATCTTGTCATTGCTCTATTCGCTCGACCCCAACCAGTGCAAACTGATCATGATTGATCCAAAGATGCTGGAGCTTTCAGTCTACGAAGGTATCCCGCACCTGTTGACGCCTGTGGTCACCGAACCCAACAAAGCCGTCGTGGCATTGAAATGGGCGGTGCGTGAAATGGAAGATCGCTACCGGGCTATGTCGCAACTAAGCGTGCGAAACATTGCCGGCTACAATGCGCGCTTGGCGGAAGCTACCAAGAAGAAAGAAACCCTGACCCGCCACGTTCAAACTGGTTTCGATGATGACGGAAAGCCGGTCTTCGAGGATCAACCGCTGCCGACCGATCCGCTGCCGTTCATCGTCGTCGTCGTCGACGAAATGGCAGATTTGATGCTGGTCGCGGGCAAGGACGTCGAGGCTGCCATCCAACGCCTGGCACAAATGGCACGCGCCGCCGGTATCCACTTGATCATGGCAACGCAGCGCCCGTCAGTGGATGTGATCACTGGTACCGTGAAGGCCAATTTCCCGACCCGCATCAGTTTCCAGGTAACCTCCAAGATTGACAGCCGAACCATACTCGGCGAGCAGGGGGCTGAACAGCTCCTTGGTCAGGGCGATATGCTCTTTATGGCCGGCGGCGGACGCATCACCCGCGTACATGGCCCCTTCGTCTCAGACGGTGAGGTCGAACACGTCGTGCAGCACCTGAAAGCCCAAGGCGAACCGCAATACATTGACGACGTCACCACTGATGACGAACCTTCATTACCCGGTGGCAGCCGTGGAAATGGTGACGCCCTTTATGACGAAGCGCTGGCTCTCGTCGCGCGCGAAGGCAAGGCATCCACCAGCTTCATCCAGCGTCACCTGCAGATCGGCTACAATCGCGCCGCCAGGATCATTGAACAAATGGAGGTGGAAGGCGTCGTCAGCTCCGCCAATCGCGTTGGCCGGCGCGAGGTACTGATTAGCAACCATTAAATCTTGGCTTGCTTTACCGAAGCCGAAGCCTTGTTTAAAACCTTAATCATGTTTGGATCTCCAAAAGCCATACGTATGGTGTTGGCCGCCCTTGTCCTGATAGCCACGTTAGTGGCCGGGCACGACGTCTACGCCGTCATTGCCCGCACACTGAATTTGACCAAGCAGGACGTTGCCGACCTGGTCCGGATCGAACGGTACCTGAACGGCATCAAGACGATGCAAGCGCGGTTTCTCCAGATATCATCGGACGGTAGTTATTCCGAAGGCATGATCCACCTTTCCCGGCCAGGTCGCATGCGTATTGAGTATGATCCCCCCAACCCGATCATGGTAATCGCCGACGGTTCCAGTCTGATCTACGTTGACAAGGAGATGGAACAGGCCACGGCGGTTTTTTTGAGCCTGACGCCAGCGGACCTATTGTTGCGAGAAAACCTGTCTTTTACTTCAGAGGAAATTCTGATTACCGGCTTTAAGCGCTCGCCAGGAATTATCCGAGTTTCCCTGGTCAAGGCCGAGTCCCCATTGGATGGTCAGTTGACCCTGGTATTTAGTGACATGCCCCTGGAGCTTCGCAAATGGGCAGTAAATGATGCGCAGGGCGTCAAGACCACCGTTTCACTACTCGGTTCGCGTTTCGGCATCAAAGTCGACAAAACACTATTTGACTACGAGATGCCGGACCCATTCAAGACCGACGATTAACGTAAAATAGAGAACTCTGCCCCCGATCGTATGAGAAACTTGTTCAAATTTTTAAAAAGGGTGGAAAGTTTTTCGAAGTGGAACCATATTAACGCCATGAAAGCTTCGAGCCTTTGGGCGCGAGGCCTTTTTCGGATGGTTCCCCCCACCATCCTCATACTCCTTCGTGGAGTTGTGGCGCCCGGCTTCCCCTTGCCGGGCGCCAATTTATTAGGGCAGGAATATCCACCAATATGACACTGACTATCGCAAGTTGGAACGTGAACTCTATCCGCCGCCGAATGGATGGCCTAGCGGCACTAGTGGAAGAACTGGCGCCAGATATTATTTGCCTGCAGGAAACGAAAGTTGTCGATGAACTATTTCCCACCGTAAAGGTTGCGGCGCTCGGCTATAAGCACCAAGCCATAAGCGGCATCAAGGCCTATAACGGGGTCGCCATTCTGTCCAAGTTTCCGCTTAGTAACCATCAAACCGGCATCTGGTGCGGGCGTGCCGACGGTAGGCACATCTATGCCACCGTGGAGCTCAGCGATGACGAGCCAACATTCGAGGTTCATAGCCTCTATATCCCGGCCGGCGGTGACAAGCCGGATCCGATCACGAACCCCAAGTTTGCCCACAAGCTCGAATTCATGAACGAACTTACTCACTGGTGGTCGGCGCGCGGGCCCGTCGACCAGCCGCAAGGAAGTCCGCCCCGGATCATGGCTGGCGACTTCAATGTGGCGCCGTTAGCCGCCGATGTCTGGTCGCACGAAAGACTGAAAAACATCGTTACCCATACCAAGGTCGAGATAGAGCACCTCGCGGCGCTTCGCTGCTCAGGTGATTGGGTCGACGCCATCCGCTATTTTTTAAAAGACGACGAGCGGTTGTTCACTTGGTGGAGCTACCGTACGCCTGAATGGCGCGAAGCCGACAAAGGTCGGCGGCTAGACCATATTTGGGTGACGCCGGACCTAGTACCAGCCTTGCGAGAAATGGCGGTCGTCGTTGATGCGCGCGATTGGGATCCGCCTTCGGATCACGTCCCGCTAATTTTGCGAATGGACGAGGCCGCACTCTAGCGTTTTTTGGATTTAGTTTGGATTATATCCGGCGTTTCTAACGTAGTTTGCGCATTCGTGTTCAAGAGAATGGCTTGATGAGTTGCCCGACGTGACGTTAGGTGGCTTCCATTTAAAGACTTCACGTCTCCACTGCCGTTTAAAACGCATTTTTTCGTATTTTTATCGTGCATTAGCTGGGGCACAAAAAAAACATATAGCCTTAATTAGAAAGCAGTTTTTTCTAACTTTCCGCTTATTGACACACTCATAAATTAATGAGAGATTAAACTTGAAAAAGAAATTAAAAAACAAAGTGACGCACGTCACAGATCTAACGTGTGATTTGGGGGAGGTTTGAACCTCAATATCATAAACAACGTTTTTAGGAGTTAAATTTTCATGACAATGTTTCCAATGCCTATGCCAGAAATGCCTCAAGAAATTATTGATGCAGTTGGTGCAGATCCCGGAGCCTTCGCAGCTGCGATGGGCGAGGGAATGACCGCCTTTCAAGGTACCATGGCCGACGGCGGCTAAATGGGAGCCGAATTTGAAGAAATGGGCTACGTGATGGGGCAGATA
>CAYXUT010000087.1:0-11499 GCA_964468005.1 uncultured Magnetovibrio sp.
GCAGACGTATCGAATGCCTTCGACGTAGCTTTCTTTTTCGCCGATATGGCGCTGGCTGAGAACGAGTACCTTCAGCCGCAGAAACTCCAAGGCCTGATGTTTCTCGCACAAAGCTACTATGTCGCAGCTTTCAAGGGACGAAAATTGATGCCGGCAGTGTTCGTCGCGGACGAACGTGGCCCGTTGGAGCCTAACGTATACATGGCTTTCTCGAAAGGACGCCCGGATATTGATGCCGATCTGTTTTTACCGCAAGAGGTGGAGAGTTTCCTCGACGGCATCTGGCGTCGCTTCGGGCATTACTCGACCGACAAGATCATGACGATGAGCAAGGAAACAGCAGCCTTCAAACACGCTCGTAAGCGTGGCAACAGGGCCGAGATCGATCTTGGTGACATGCAACTCTCGTTTATCCGCGCCGATAAGACACCTGGGGTCGAGACCGTGGTGAAACCCAAACTGCACCGCACTCAGTCAGGCAAGGCAGTGACCGTCAGATCATGGGTGCCGGGCACTAAATAGCCCAATTAGCCAAGCAGATACAGCAACAAGAACAACCCAAGCAAAGCCACCGTCCAGAATACCATGGTGCCGGCAGGGTGGGTACGCGCGAAGGTACCATCCAGGCCATGATGTTTGTATACAAATCGCATCACCTGGTGGACCAGGCCAAGCAAGATTTCGCGTCCCGAGCGGTCGATCTTAGCAATCGAATGTCTGAGCCAAGCCATGGCACGTGGCAGCAGGCGGCGGTATATCCAATCGGTATCGAGATTGGTCGACTTCAGTTCCGGCGGGTAGAGACCGGTCAACATCAGAAATGTGAAGGCGAGCGCCGAGAACATCAAAAGCTGTAGCTGGGTGATAACATGCACGGTCGTGTAGGGCACATAATCGACCGTGTAGGGCAAGATCGCGTAGAGCGGATCGGGATAGACGCCGATACCGATGCACAGGAACGCCGTAATGCCCATGGCCAACAGCATGTTGACCGGCGCCTCCTTGGGGCGCCTGCCGGAATCGTGGGCGAAGAACGCGAAATAGGGAATCTTGATGCCGGAGTGGTGAAACACACCGGCGGAAGCAAACAGCAGCACAGCCCAAATGAACCAGTGGCCCTCAATGCCCAGCGCAGTCAAGATTAGCGACTTGGAAATGAACCCTGAAAACAGGGGAAATGCCGAGATGGATGCCGCGCCCACGATGCAAAATCCCGTGGTCCACGGCATTGTTTTGTACAGGCCACCGAGTTCCGAGCCCTTGATTGTCCCGGTACGGTACAACACCGCCCCCATGGACATGAACAACAACGCTTTATAGAGGATGTGTGAGAAGGCATGGGCGGCGGTGCCGTTGAGCGACAACTCGGTGCCGACGCCGACGCCGACGACCATGAAGCCGAGCTGGTTGTTGAGGCTGTAGGCGAGCACCCGGCGCAGGTCGTTCTCTATGACCGCGTAGAAGATCGGAAATGCCGTCATGATGGCGCCAATATAGATCAGGATTTCTGTGCCGGAGAAACCCCGTGCCAGGGAATATACCGCAAGCTTGGTAGTAAATGCGCTGAGGATAACCGTGCCGGTGACGGTCGATTCTGGATATGAATCCTGTAGCCAGTTGTGCAGTAAGGGGAAGGCACATTTGATGCCGAAAGCGACGAAGATGATCTTGCCGCCGAGGCTTTCGATGCCGATGTGGTCGAAGGCGATGGAACCCGTATCGGCAAGGATCAGAATGGCGCCGGCAAGCAGCAACACCCCCGATCCAACTTGAATGATCAAATAACGCATGCCGGCTCTGAAAGAGCGTTCTGTTCCTGTTGCCCAGATCAGGAAAACGGAAGAAACGGCAGTCAATTCCCAGAATACGAATAGCGTGATCAGATCGCCGGCGAACACGGCTGCAACGGCGCTTCCCATATAAATCTGGGACATGCTGCCTTGCAGCGTGTCGTCCTCGTGCAGCGAATAGAGACCGCCCAGGAATGCAGCGATATGGAAAATGTAGCCCCACACCAACGCCAACTTGTCGACGCGCAATAGCTCCAGCGTATAGCTGAAGAACGTCGAAGTGACGAGGGTTTCCGGGGCGAGGGCAGTGGTATAGGCCAAGCCCGCTAACGGTAGAGCCAACAAAAGTGCGCGGCGTCCAGCACGTGGAATCAGCGGCAACAGAAGGCCGCCGAGGATCATGATTAAGCCTGGGTTGAACTCAATCATCGTCCTGATCCTTGTCGTAGAAATCTTCGTCGCGCGTGATGATGGTGCGCAGCCACTTTGCTGACAGAACGAGGCCTACGCACATCACAAAGCCATAGATGGCGTAAAAGCCAAACACGTATTCGGCGGCAAAGTAGGGGTGCTTTTCATAGAAACCATCGGCCGCGAACAGGCCGGCGCAAATGATCACCAGCGCCCAGACGATTTTTCGGACGTTGCGCTTGTCATCGAGCCAGCGCGGGCTTTCGCCGGGTTGTCCACTCATGGCAATCTTCCCCCTGCCAAAGGCAGTAAGAACCGGTAAATGGTGTCGGCATAGAAGAATAGGGCAAAACAGCCCATTGCCGTAAAGGTCAGGGCACCGACGCAAGCCAACGGAGCTTCCTCGTAGCCGAACACCCGCCAAACGTTGGAGGCGGAGGCATCGCCAGGGTTGGCCGGTGGACCGTCATGCGCGTCATCGTGGTGGTCGTGGTGATCATCGCGATGACTGTCAGGCACGGAGAAGAAGCCGCGAATGACGATAGGGATCAGATAGGCGACGTTCAGCAGCGATGAGATCATCAGGACACCGACGAAGATCACCTGTTCAGTCTCCGCAGCGGCGAGGACCAAGTACCACTTGCTCCAAACGCCACCCAGTGGCGGCAAGCCGATGATAGAGAGGCTGCCGATCAGAAAGCAGAGGAACGTCAGCGGCATCTTGCGTCCGAGGCCCCGCATATCGCTGATTTCGGTCTTGTGGCTGGCAACGATGATGGCACCGGCGCAGAAGAACAACGTGATCTTGCCAAACGCATGCATGGCAATATGCATGGCGCCGCCAATGGCGCCGGTACCGCTTGCCAACATGGCACCCAGCACGATGTAGGAAAGCTGACTGACGGTGGAGTAGGCGAGCCTAGCTTTCAGGTTGTCCTGGCGCATGGCAACCAAGGATGCAATCAGGATGGTTCCGCCAGCCATGTATTGTAGCCACACCGAGCCACCGATCTGCGCCAAGTTTTCGATACCGAAAATGTAAATGGTTACTTTAAGTACGGTAAACACGCCAGCTTTGACGACCGCAACGGCATGTAGCAAAGCGCTGACCGGTGTTGGTGCGACCATGGCGGCTGGCAGCCAGCGGTGGAACGGCATCAATGCTGCCTTGCCGATACCTAATACATACATGGCGAGTAGTGCCGTCGTCAGGCCAGCGGACGCCTTGTTCTCCAAGATCCCACCTACCATGAAGTCGAGTGTATTGGTGATCGACCAGGTCCAGATAATTGCCGTTAGTTGCAGAACAATGGAAGTACCGATCAGGATGCCGAGATAAACACGTCCGGCGCGCTTAGCCTCATCGGAGCCGGCATGGGTGACCAGCGGAAAGGTCGATATGGTTAGGACTTCGTAGAACACGAAAAGCGTTAGCATGTTGCCGGCGAAGGCGATGCCGAGGGAGCTGGAAATGGCGATAGCGAAATAGATGTAGAAGCGGGTCTGATTGCGCTCAGCATGACCGCGCATGTAACCCACCGCATAGATCGTCGTCACAACCCAAAGGAAACTGGCGATGCCCGCGAACAGCATACCAAGTGGCTCGAGCGTAAAGGTGATGGATAGGCCCGGGATCATCTCGCCCAAAACCACGGAAGGGCGGACGCCAACAAAAACATCGTCGAACAGGCTGGCGACGGCGAGGAACGTCACCGTTGCGGTCGCCAGGGTCACGCCCTCGCGCAAGTTCGGCCGGGTTCCTGTCATCACCAGTAGCGGCACAGCGACGAGGGGCGCGGCGATGGCGAGAAGAATCGCTGTTTCGGGCGTCATGGGGTGCCACCCACGAGCAAGACCTTGGCCGCCGTGCTCGCCACGTGGAGGGTAGTTGTCGCATCAATGCCGAAATATATCGTCGCGCCAATTAGAACCCACATGGGGAACAGTAACGAAAAGGGGGCGGGGTCTAGTTTTTTGACATCTTGCGGCGGTGGCTTGAAGTAGGCGACCTCGACAATGCGCCAGACGTAAATCACAGTGAGTAGAGAGCTCAGCACCACTAGCACCGCGAGCGGCCACCAACCGGCCTCAAGCGCAGCTTGAATCAGATACCATTTCGATATGAATCCCGCCGTCAGCGGCATGCCGATCAGGCTCAATCCACCGGCGACAAAGGCTGCCATCGTAAAGGGCATGCGTTTTCCTATGCCGGCCATATCCTCGATTTCATGTGAACCGATACGGTAGGTGGTGGCGCCAATAGCCATGAATAGGCCACCCTTCATCAGCGCGTGGTTGAACAGGTGGATAATGCCCGCAGTTACGCCGGTAACGGAATCGAAGCTCACGCCGAGCACGATGTAACCGATCTGCGCCACTGAAGAATAAGCCAGCAGGCGTTTGGCATCGGTTTGATAGATTGCGACGGCTGAGCCTGCAAATATGGCTACGACAGCCAAAGACATGAGCAAGGAGCGTACCGGCAAGACGGCCAGGATGTCGATGTCGCCAAAGATCGTGAAGACGACGCGGATAAAGGCATAGATGGCGACCTTGGTAGCGGTTGAGGCGAGAAAAACAGTTACCGCAGAGGGTGCATAGGCGTAGGCATTGGGTAGCCACATATGCATGGGAAACAGCGCTGCTTTGAGCGCCAGACCAACGGTCAGAAAGCCAAGCGCTGCCTGGATCGTTCGGTTATCGGCAATTGCCGGAACAAGGTTGGCGAGATCGGTGATATTGAGGCTGCCGGTCACCATATACATCAGGCCGACCCCAATGATGTAGAAGGTGGCGCCGATGGTTCCCATGATCAGGTACCGATAGGCGGCGGTCAGGGCCCGGCGGTCTTTCCCGAAACTAATCAGTACGTATGTCGAAAGTGACGAAATTTCGAGGAAGACAAACAGATTGAAGGCGTCACCGGTAATGGTAATGCCAAGCAAGCCGGTCATACACAGCAACAACATTGCGTAAAAGAGATAAATCCGGTTCGCCGGAATTTCGCGTTCCACCGTCTTGCGGGCGAAAGGCATTACCACAGTGCTGATCGACGATACGATCACCAGCACGAACGCATTCAGTGTGTCAACACGGTACTCGATCCCCCAAGGTGCAGCCCAGCTACCGAGCTCATAGACGATAGTGCCGGAATCCAACACCCGGACCAACAACTCGATGGACATCGGCAGGCACATCCAAGTGATTACCACCGACCAGATCCAGACCGCCTTCGGGTGGCGGATAAAAATGCACATGGGCGCCGCCAGCAACGGAAGAACGATCTGGAGAATAGGCAGGTGCTGAGAGATCACTCGTTGTTCTCCAGCTTTTCAATGTCATCTTCCTCAATGGTGCCATAGGCATCCTTGATCCGGACCACGAGCGCCAGCCCGAGAGAAGTGGTGGCGACGCCGACGACGATAGCGGTTAGAATAAGCACATGCGGCAGCGGGTTGGAGTAAGCCTGGATACCTTCGGCCAGGATCGGAGCTGTGCCGCCCTCAATCTTTCCCATAGTGATGTAGAGCAGGAATACAGAGACCTGGAAGACGTTGAGACCAACGATTTTCTTCACCAGGTTTCCGTGTGCGATGACGATATAAAAACCGATCATCATCAATACCACGATGATCCAGTAATTGAGCAGGCCGGTCGAGATCATATGCCGTCTTTCTCGTCGAGCCCAACCTCTTCTCGGGCTTCTTCCTTGACCTCGACGCGGCCGGCAAAGGTAAAGAAAATCGTGATCATGGCTGCCGCCACGGTAATGCCAACCCCAAGCTCGACCAGCAGTATCCCGATATGTTGACCACCGGTGGGCGTGCTGGCGAGGACGTTGTAGTCGAGGAATTTACCGCCCATCAGCATTCCGGCAACACCGACCGAGCCGTATAATAGAACACCGATGGCGAGCAGCGCTCGGGTCGCATAGGCCGGGATCACATCACGCACGGTGGGGACACCAAAAATTAAGGCGTAGAGGATGAACCCCGAGGCAAAAATGACGCCTGCTTGAAACCCGCCGCCAGGACCGAAATCTCCATGCCACTGTACATAGAGCGCAAACAGTAGGATGTACGGGATCAGAAACTTTGAGATCACCCGGAGGATGATCTTTTCTTTCATCGGCTGGGTCATGAGCCGTTTTGCTCCGTCGTTTGCGCCTTTTTCTCACGGCGGGGCGGGCGGCGAACGCGGCCCATGATGGCGAGCACGCCAGCGGCGGCGGTAAAGATTACGAAGGTCTCGCCCAATGTGTCATATCCCCGGTAACTGGCCAGAACTGACGTCACGACGTTGGGCAGCCCTACCTCCTGTTTGGAGTTGTTGAGATAGCGAGGGGCCACGTGATGGTGGATGGGGGCCTTTGGATCGCCGTAGCGCGGCATATCCAAGGTGCCGAAGATCAGCACGACACCCGTAACAACGACCACAACAAGCGCCGAGAACCTGTTTTTTGGAGATGCCGGTTTCTCTTCACTGCTGGTCAACGCCAAGGTGCCGAGCATCAGGACGGTCGAGATGCCGGCACCGACGGCGGCTTCGGTGAAGGCTACATCGACCGCGTCAAGTACTACGTAGGTAGCAGCGCCAAGCAGGCTGAAGATACTTGTCAGCATGACGACGGCGAACAGGTTGTGCAGCCGGGCAATGGCGATGCCGGTCATGGCCATGAAGCACATCAGGCAGAGGATGATCAGCTGTTCGCTCATCAGGGCTTTTTCGGCTTCGATTTGGTTGCCGCTTCCGGATTAACGCCGCTGTACAAGGCGGCGCGTGCTAGCGCGTGGGTCCCAGTTGGGCTGGTAAACAAGATAAACAGGAAGATCATCGCCAGCTTGGCCAGCCCAAGCGTAAAACCAGTCTGCAGCGCCAACCCGAACAAGATCAGCCCAAGCCCCATGGTGTCAATGATGCTAGCGCTATGCATACGGCAAAATACATCAGGCAGGCGTATCAGGCCGATGGCGCCGATGATGCAGAAAGCACCGCCCGAGATGATCGAAGACCAACTGAGGACATCGAGAGCCAATTCCATTAGATATCACCGTGATGTTCGTCGCCGACGTAGCGGCTGCCGAATCTCTGGAACTGCATGAACCGTGTCACGGCAATGGTGCCGACAAAATTGATGAGTGCATAGACCAGGGCAAGGTCGAGGAACTCGGGCCTGCCCGCCAAATAGCCGTGAACTGCGATCAGCAGAACAGTCAGCGTGCCAAAGCTGTTGATGGCGAGTATCCGATCAAACACCGTGGGACCTCGAAATGCCCTGACTAGCACTAAAAACATGGAAACTAGAACGGCTGCGGCCGCGGCGTCGAACATGCTCATCCCGCACCCCCCGTCCCGGGTTTGACATAGCCTTCAAGGGCCGACACCCGCTTGTCCATCTCACCTGTTTCAAGACCTTCCTTGGCGACTGGGGTCAGGGAATGCACCGTGATCTCGCTACCGTTTACAAAGATTGTCACGGTGCCGGGTGTCAGAGTGATTGAGTTAGCGTAGGTGACCAGCCCAACGTCAGATGATTGAGCCGCCTTAAGTTTGAATACGCGTGGCTGTAATGCGCCGGGTCCGCGCAGGATCGCAAGTGTGACGTCAACGTTGGCCTTGACGATCTCCCACATGAGCCAGAGATAATAGAGTGTTCTCTTAGGTGCCATGTGGATGGGATCGCTCTCGTGGTCGATGACATCCATGCGGTATGCCAGCCAAATGACGGCGGTAATAGAGACGGCGCCGAGAATGAGAATCAGGGGAGTGAAGTACCCCGAGAGCAAAAACCAAAGGGCCGACAAGCTGACCGCGAACGCGCCTATGTGAAGCAAGAAACGACCCCGTACTTTACCTGTCTCAACCGATGGCGTTTTATATGGAAGCACGCCATTTATTGTTTCCGGAGAGGATAATCATGAGGTCCGAGCTAATCCAGAGAAAACTGACGTTCGTGTGGCCTATAATTAGTAGTTTTGAGCGTTTCATACCACGAAATGTAGTGGCGGAAGCAATAAATATGGTATAATTTATCCCACAATTATATGCTCTAAATGAAATATTACCGCGCTATCATACGGTCTTTCAGTACCATAATCCTAATCGCCATTGTGGCCGTGTTCACGACCTCAAGCTTGGCGGAGCAGCTTGCGCGCGGCAAACTGGAAATCGTCTCGGGAAAAAAACGCCACCTCTTTGTCGTCGAACTTGCTCAGACACCTGGCCAGCGCGAACAAGGACTGATGGAACGCAAGTCGTTGCCGCTAAATACTGGAATGCTTTTCTTGTTCGACAATACCGAAATACAGCACATGTGGATGAAGAACACCTTCATCCCACTCGATATGCTTTTTGCCGACCAAAATGGGCGTATTGTTACCATTACCCACAATACCGAACCGCAATCTCGGAAAATCATATCCTCGCGCGTACCCGCCAGATATGTGCTTGAACTCCGGGCTGGCACGGCGGCGCGACTTGTCATCAAGGTTGGTGATCGCCTCCGATTTCTCGGTAAAGAAAGCCAACAGAGGTGACGAGTGTATCAATCGCGGAACTACTAACGCCCTCGGCGGTTACTTTCTAGTCAACTGGTTTGGCCGCATTGATTTGCTTGTCGGTATTACCGGTGGCTATCTTCTGCAGGGCTGGTCCGGCAGGATGATGATGAACTTTACCACCGAGGTCTCGATGCTGGAAGTGCTGATCACCATTTGCGCGCAAGGGCTTTGTGTCGGTTTCGTTTGGGTCCGCTGACGCTCGCCAACTTCAGAAACATCGGCAGCGCCCATATGGCTGAGACTTCGACCATGTTTTACCTATTGCGCAATGTCGGATCGAGTATCTTTATTTTATTGAGCGTGATTACGATGAACCGCACATCATCGGAGAATTACGTCCATTTTACCGAGCATGTGAACCCATTCAACGAAGCACTTCGGGATTTTGGTGTGTCTTCGCTGCACGGTTATCCGGTGTTGCCGATACTGGAGCAAATCAACGCTGTAATGGTTGATCAGGCACAACTCATCGGCAATGGCCATGCGCTCGTTTTGGGTTGACGTGCGGCCACGTTGTTTCATGGCCATCCAGCGCATGAAGCGGATACGCCCGTTAATATTTCGCAAGACGTGGAGCATTTCGCCGTTTCCCGACATACGCATGACCGTTTCGTGAAACTGCTCTTCGAGCGCGACGAGATCAGCGTTGTCGCGCTCCATGCCGCGTCCGCCAGTCTCCTTTAAAAGCTATTGAGGTGGACGATGTCTTCGTCCGTTGCAGCTTCGACGGCAAGCCGTATGCCGCCGGTTTATAAAGTTCCGCAATTGGAAAAGCTCGAACACTTCCTGTGCGTCAAGGGCGCGGCAGTAAAAACCCTTTCTCGGTTTCGGTACAAGGTAACCTTACATACTTAATCGGTTGAGGGCCTCGCGAAGTGGCGTGCGGCTGATGCCGAGCTGTTTCGCCAAGGTGCTTTCATTGATCCGCTGTTCGGGTTTGAACTGATACGAAGCGGCCATTTTGCGCAACTGCTCGAAAAGTCGTCCGGCGCGGCTTTTCTTATCAGCGGCGGTTGACGAAATCTTGATGTGGGTCATTAATGCCTCTGCATTCGTTTAGTGCCGCATTAACGGCAGTATACAACATACTATAGAAAAGGGAGTCAGCCATGCGGTTGGTCAAGGTAGCTGGGGCGCAAATGGGGCCAATCCAAAAGGCCGAAGGGCGCCAGGACGTCGTCGGGCGAATGATTGCCCTGATGGATGAGGCTAATGGGGCGGGGGCCGACTTTATCGTCTACCCGGAGTTGTCCCTGACTACCTTTTTTCCGCGCTATTACATGGAAGATCAGAGCGAGGTCGATACCTGGTTCGAGGCCGAAATGCCAAACGCCGCGACACGGCCTTTATTCGAGCGTGCGCGTGAGTACGGCATGGCGATGACTTTCGGTTATGCGGAATTGACGCCTGACAGCCATCACTTCAACAGCTCGGTACACGTGGATGGCACTGGCGAAATCGTCGGTAAGTATCGAAAAGTCCATCTGCCGGGCCATGATGAATTCGATACAGAGCGCGACTTCCAGCATCTTGAAAAGCGGTATTTTGAGCCCGGTGATATGGGCTTTCCCGTCTATCACACGCTCGGAGGCGTGTTCGGCATGTGTATCTGCAACGACCGGCGCTGGCCGGAGACCTATCGGGTCATGGGCCTGCAAGGGGTCGAGATGGTGACGCTGGGTTACAACACGCCGTCGGTGAATTCGCAGAAATCGGACGAGGGACCGGAGAAGCGGACCTTCCATTCTAATCTTGTGATGCAGGCTGGCGCCTACCAGAACTCGACCTGGGTGGTGGGGATCGCCAAGGCCGGGGTCGAGGACGGTCACCCGCTATTTGGCGGCAGTGTTATCGTCAACCCGGATGGTGAGATCGTCGCCCAGGCCAAGAGCGAAGACGATGAGCTGATCTTTCATGCTTGTGACCTGGACGATACGGTTTTCGGCAAGAAAACAATTTTTGATTTCGCCCGCCACCGGCGCATCGAACACTACGGACGCATCACTGCCCAGACCGGTGTCGAAGAACTCGGCGAAGATTGATCGATCAGCATAAAGGCCCATGTCACCTTAAGCCAAATCCTAACTTAAGGTGGAGGCTAATTTTTGGGCCCAGGTCAGTTCGGTGATGCAAAAATAACTCTCTTTCGCCATCGCAAGATTTGAGGCGCAGATCAAGGCCAGGAAACATAATAACGTATTACCCTATTTCTTTCTGACATTGACCAGGCGTTTGAGCTCCAGGGCTGGTCTGAACTTAACGACGTTACGAGCAGATACAACGGCTTCAATGCCGGTCTTAGGGTTCCGTCCTGTTCGTTCTTTCTTCTGTCTAACGGTGAAGCTCCCAAAACCAGACATCTTCATCTTTCGGTTCGTGACCAAAGCGTCTTCAATCATGGACAACACTTCATCTACCAGCTTTCCACTTTCATAGCGGGATAGCCCGACTTCTTGATGTAGGGCGTTGGACAGGTCGGCACGCGTGATGGATTTGTGGGACATTGGTTGCCTACTTCAATATCTCGAGTATGCAAAATAACGGGAACAGCCAACAGCACTGTAACTTGATTTTCTCAATGTTTGAAGCCTTGTGAACATTAGTTTTTACCGCGACACGAAAGCGCTTTCACGAAGCTGCGCGGGAACTGTGTGGCGACTAAATTTTGATCCTTTCATAGAGTACAAGTTAGACTAGCCCGGATGTGAGGTCGATGGCAACAAACAGGCGGAGGGTTG
>CAYXUT010000088.1:0-11492 GCA_964468005.1 uncultured Magnetovibrio sp.
TTCGGTGAGCGCAATAATATTCACATCATTGACCTACAGCAGACCGTACCCATGCTGCACCAAGCCCTTGAGGCGGTCACCAAAACCGTTTCATCTGGTGGTCGCGTGTTGTTTGTCGGCACCAAGCGCCAGGCCAGCACCAAGATTGCCGACGCAGCGAAACGCTGCGGCCAGTACTATGTCAACCATCGCTGGCTCGGCGGCATGATGACCAACTGGCGAACCATATCGAATTCGATCAAACGTCTGCGTGATCTAGACGAAAAGTTGGGCGGAGAGACCGAAGGTCTGACCAAGAAGGAAGTTCTCAATCTGACACGTGAGCGCGACAAGCTTGAGCGTGCACTAGGTGGCATCAAGGAAATGGGCGGCCTTCCCGATATTCTTTTCGTTATAGACACCAACAAGGAAGACATTGCCGTCGCTGAAGCCAACAAACTTGGCATTCCGGTAATCGGCGTGATCGATTCGAATTCTGATCCCAAGGGCATAAATTTTCCGGTCCCAGGCAACGACGATGCCCTGCGCGCCATCAATCTCTATTGCGATTTGGTTGCGGGTGCCGTGTTTTCCGGCCTACAGAGTGAAGTGACGGCGAGCGGTGGTGATCTGGGTGAGGCTTTTGAGGCGCCGGTTGAAGATCTGCCGCCTAAGCCGGAAGCGACCAGCGAAGCAGCGAAACTGGAAACCGAAGCTACGCCGGCGGAAGAAATTCCGATTACTGAAGAAGCACTGGCGGCTGATGCTGAAGCCGAAAACAAGTGATTGGTTTTGGTCACGGGTCAATGTTCCCGCTGCCGGCCCATAGAACCGAAACTTATCGAGAAATTAGAGGATTATGATGGCAGAGATTACAGCTGCTCTCGTCAAGAGACTGCGCGAAAAAACTGGCGCTGGCATGATGGATTGCAAAAAGGCGCTGTCCGAGAACAATGGTAACATCGACGCTTCCGTCGACTGGCTACGTACCAAAGGCTTGGCCGCCGCCGCCAAGAAAGCCGATCGAGCCGCATCGGAAGGCCTGATTGGTCTGCAAGTCGATGGTAACACTGGCGCCATGGTGGAAATTAACGCGGAAACCGATTTCGTTGCACGCAACGAGACTTTCCAGGATGTCGTTACCAAAGTTGCTGCCGTTGTCTTGAGCACAGGTGCTGATATCGAAGCCATCAAAGCGGCCGCATATCCGAACACGGACCGCAATGTTGATGAGGAGATCACCCATCAAATCGCCACTATCGGCGAGAACATGTTGCTGCGACGCGTAGCGTCCCTGTCGATCGATACCGGTGTACTGGCCAGTTATCTGCACGGTTCCTTGGCACCGAGCTTGGGCAAGATTGGCGTCCTGGTGGCTCTGGAATCGGAAGGTGATCCGGCTAAATTGCAAGAGCTTGGTAAACAATTGGCTATGCATATTGCCGCCACCAAACCGATGGCCATCTCGCGCGATGACCTTGATGCATCCGTAGTCGAGCGTGAACGCTCTGTCCTCTCCGAACAGGCCCGCGAATCGGGTAAACCCGAAGAAATCATCGAGAAGATGGTTGAAGGTCGCCTTCGAAAATTTTTCGAAGAGGTATGCCTCATCGACCAAACCTTCGTTATCGATGGCGAAACCAGGATCTCACAAGTCTTGGAGAAGGCCAGCAAAGACCTCGGCAAACCCGTAAGCCTTGCTGGCTTTAAGTTGCTAGTATTAGGCGACGGCGTCGAGAAGAAAGAAGAGGACTTCGCGGCTGAAGTCGCTGCTGTCGCCAGCATCTGAACGGCTTGACAATTAGTAGCGGGCACTTGGCGCTCCGGTACCATCGTGTACACTGGGCATCGTGCCACCCCATAGGTTACCGACCGATATCAAAGCCGTTTAAGCAGGATTTTCTAATGGCCACCGACAAGAACTTCCGTCGAATTCTGCTGAAACTCTCCGGCGAAGGTTTGATGGGCAATCGTGAATTCGGCCTCGACGCCGAGACGGTCGACCGAATTTGCCAGGAAATCTACAACGTATACAATGATGGAATAGAGGTATGCGTTGTTATCGGTGCCGGAAATATTTTTCGCGGCGTTTCCGGTGCGGCGAGTGGCATCGAAAGAACCAGTGCCGATTACATGGGCATGCTCGCCACAGTCATCAATTCTCTTGCAGTACAAAGCGTTTTGGAATCCAAGGGCGTGCCTACTCGCGTCCAATCTGCCATTCCTATGGCCAACGTTTGTGAACCTTATATTCGCCGCCGTGCGTTGCGTCACATGGAAAAGGGCCGTGTCGTTATTTTCGCTGCGGGCACCGGGAATCCATTTTTCACGACGGATACGGCAGCAGCACTTCGCGCAGCTGAAATGAATTGCGATGCTTTGATCAAAGGCACGCAGGTCGACGGTGTCTACGATGCCGACCCCACGACAAACGAAAATGCTCAACGTTTCGATACATTGAGTTATGATAAGGTCATTGCCCACGACCTTCGGGTCATGGACACCTCTGCGATTGCACTATCGCGTGAGAACGGAATACCGATTATTGTGTTCTCCATTCATGAGGCTGGCGGGTTGCGAAAGATTGTGCGGGGAGGCGGAACTTTCACCCGCGTCGGTTAATAGCAAACGGCAAGATGAACGCGGAGATAGGGAGACGAAAAGATGACGTTTTCAGATTTTGATACAGCAAAGAAAGACATCCGCCACCGCATGGAACGCGCAGTCGAAGTCTTGCATGAGGAATTTGCCGGTCTACGAACGGGAAGGGCGGCAACTAGCCTTCTGGAACCGGTAACCGTACATGCCTATGGTTCCGACATGCCCATGAACCAAGTCAGCACAATCAGTGCGCCAGAGCCACGATTACTATCGATTCAAGTGTGGGACAAAGGGCTGGTCCTGGCGGTTGAAAAAGCAATCCTGGAATCAGGTCTTGGCTTGAACCCCTCGACGGAAGGCCAAGTCATTCGTGTCCCCATTCCCGTACTAACCGAAGAGCGTCGCCAGGAACTAACCAAAGTGGCTGCCAAATATGCCGAAGACGCACGTGTCGCCGTGCGCAATATCCGACGCCACGCCATGGATGACCTAAAAAGAGCCGAGAAGGACAGTCAAATTTCCCAAGACGCGCTTCACGAATACGCAGATGAAGTCCAAAAATGGACGGACGAATTTGTCGGTAACATCGATGAATCCTTGGCTAAAAAAGACGCCGAGATCATGCAGGTTTGACGATTTGATGACACCGCCCGAGACAGCAGTACAGAAGACTGGCCATTCGGCGCCGACCCTTTTGCACCTTGCCATTATCATGGATGGTAACGGGCGTTGGGCACAGGCACGCGGGTTGCCGCGAACGGCCGGACACTCAGAGGGCGCGGAGGCCGTGCGACGTGCCGTTGAAGGCGCCATTCAGCATGGCATCAAATATCTGACGCTTTACGGGTTTTCGTCCGAAAATTGGGATCGCCCAGCTCAAGAAGTACGGGATCTGATGGGGCTACTGCGTATGTATCTCCGCCGCGAGATCTCAGAACTCGACAAACAAGGCGTTCAGTTCAAGGTAATTGGTGACCGCCAAAAACTGGATACAGATATCGTCACGCTCATCAAAGAAGCCGAGCAGAAAACCGCTGAAAACGATCAGCTGGTTCTAACCATCGCGTTGAGCTATGGCAGCCGCGCCGAAATCACACGCGCTGTCCGCAGGATCGCAGATGAGGCGGCGGATGGTCGCCTTCGCCCGGATGAGATATCCGAGTCCTTGGTTCATGATCATCTTTATACGGCGGACATCCCGGACCCCGATCTGTTGATCCGAACCAGTGGTGAACAAAGGATCAGCAACTTTCTATTGTGGCAATTAGCGTATACGGAGTTCATTTTTCTCGATAGCCACTGGCCGGACTTTTCCGTTCAAGAACTAGTCGCTGCACTTGAAACCTTCCAGTCCCGCGAACGGCGGTATGGCGCAACAACCGCAAACTGATGCCAAACCGTCAGATTTGGGGACGCGGCTGATCTCGGTCGCCGTACTTATTCCCCCGGTTATGGCTGCGGTTTATTTTGGTGGGCCGTATTTTAACGCCCTTGTATTGGTTGGGGGCGCTATCCTTTTATACGAACTGTATCGGGCAAGCGGCGGACGAATCGCCTGGACGCTAGCCGGGGGTAGTTATGTCGCTGTGGCTATTGTGAGCTTGCTGTCACTTCGTCAATCCAACGACCACGGCGCGATGACGATTTATTGGGTGTTCGTTTTGGTTTGGGGTGCGGACACTCTCGCCTATTTTGTAGGTCGTTCATTGGGTGGGCCAAAACTTGCGTTGAAAATTAGCCCAAACAAAACATGGTCCGGCTTCGTCGGAGCAATTCTTGGCGCAGCTATTGCTGGGTCTGGTGTTGCACTATATCTATCGAAAACAAATATTTGGTCATTGATGCTTGTTTCCGCAGGGCTTGGCGCGGTTTCACAGATTGGAGATTTGCTTGAATCTTGGTTCAAACGTCGATTCCACAGAAAAGACATGGGTGCCCTAATTCCCGGTCATGGTGGATTATTTGACCGGGTTGATGGTTTGCTTGCCGCATCGCTAGTATGTTGGTTGGGACAGGAAACGAGCGGTAAGGTATTTTTAGCATGGCTTTAGAAGTGACAGGTTTAGTCAAATCGGTCCAACCGAAGAGCGTCAGTATCCTTGGTTCCACCGGCTCGATCGGCTGTAATACCATTGATTTGATCACCCGCTCTCGCGATGCATTTAGATTAGAAGCCCTGACCGCCAACAACAATGTTGATCTCCTAGCTGCCCAAGCTCGAGACCTAAATGCTCGCTTGGCGGTGATAGCCAATCCTGATCTTTATCGAGACCTCAAAGACAGCCTATCGGGTTCCGGTATTGAGGTTGCCGCCGGTTCTGAAGCTTTAACAGAAGCGGCGGCGCGGCCTGCTGATTGGGTGATGGCGGCTATCGTTGGCGCAGCCGGTCTAGCTCCAACATTGGAAGCGGTACGCCGTGGCGCTACCGTTGGCTTAGCGAACAAGGAATGCCTAGTGTCGGCGGGCGAGATTTTTATGAACGAGGTTGAACACCATGGCGCAACGCTGGTGCCTGTGGATTCAGAACACAGCGCCATTTTCCAGGTGTTCGAGTTTGACCAGGCAGACAAAGTCGAGCGAATTATTTTGACGGCTTCCGGCGGACCATTCCGTACCTTAGACAAGGATTCCATGGTACGTGTTACGCCGGAACAAGCTGTCGCTCATCCCAATTGGGACATGGGCGCCAAGATATCGATCGATTCTGCAACTATGATGAACAAAGGCCTTGAACTGATCGAAGCCTATCATATTTTTCCTATTGATGAGCCGCAGATCGAAATTTTGGTTCACCCACAATCCGTGATCCATAGCATGGTCGAATACGTTGATGCTTCGGTTCTTGCTCAGTTGGGCGCTCCTGACATGCGCACCCCCATTGCCTATGCCATGGCCTGGCCCGAGCGAATGGCTACACCATCACCAAGACTATCTTTAGCAGAGATCGGCTCGCTGACTTTCGAAATGCCGGATCTGGATAGATTTCCTGCATTGCGGTTGGCGCGTGAGGCTTTACGCGCCGGTGGTTCAGCACCCATCACGCTTAACGCGGCCAACGAAATAGCCGTTCACCAGTTTCTAACTGGCCAACTCGGTTTTCTGGAAATTTCCGAAACCGTTGAAAAAACCCTTGAAGCCACGCCCGTATCCTCTATCCATACCCTCGAAGACGTGATGCAAGCTGACGAAGAAGCGCGTCAAAAAGCGCAATCGGTTTGTTGACATATTCGGAACTTCTGACCAACTCAATCGAAAGCTCAACGAAAAGGCCGCCATTTATGGGTTTCCTTGGTTTCACTTGGTATTACGTTGTCGTTTTTTTATTCGTCTTGACAATTCTGGTATACGTCCATGAATGGGGCCACTACTGGGTTGCAAGGCGCAATGGGGTGCGCGTTGAGGTATTCTCTATCGGCTTTGGACCGGAAATCTTCGGATGGACCAACGCTGCGGGCACTCGTTGGAAGTTCAGTATGGTCCCGCTTGGCGGATACGTCAAAATGTTTGGCGAGAACATTGAAGACGAAGAAACCGGTGAACCCGTCGAACTGACATTGGAAGAACAAGCCGTCTCATTCCACCACAAGACTTTGGGGCAGCGCGCCGCCATTGTTTTTGCGGGTCCGGCAGTAAATTACCTATTCGCGGTATTGGTTTTTACGGCTTTAGCGATCTTTCAGGGTTCGGCACATCCGTTGGCTGCGGTCGGAGATATCCAAGTCAATAGTGCCGCGGAAAAAGCTGGGTTCCAGTCCGGCGACCGCATCATTGCGGTCAACGGCAAGGAAATTCGATTATTTTCAGAACTGCGTAACATCGTTTCGGTGAATGCCGACAAGAAGATGTCGTTCCATATCATCCGAGACGGTAATCGGCAAATACTCTTAGCCACGCCTAAATCAACGTTACGCACCAATGAGTCCGGAAAAGGGCGGACTGTTGGCCTTTTGGGCGTGTCACCGGATCCCAAGCAGATTGACCATGAGGTTCATAATCCAGCTTCGGCCCTATGGGTAGGGGTCAAGCAGACCGTAAATCTCACTGTAAATATTCTCGTTTATGTCGGTGATATGGTTTCGGGTTCGCGCAGTACGGATGACCTTGGCGGCCCCATTCGAATTGCACAAATCTCAGGAGATATGGCTCAGAAAGGCATCGAGTATGTCTTGCTGTTGATGGCGATGTTGTCGGTAAATTTAGGCCTCATTAACTTGTTCCCTATCCCCGTGTTGGATGGCGGCCGTTTAGTTTTTTACGCTGCGGAGGCGATACGTGGAAAACCGTTAGGCCCGAGGGTGCAAGAATACAGTTTTCGATTCGGGCTGATTCTGGTATTGGTTCTCATGGTTTTCGTTACATGGAACGACATCGTAAAAAGTGTCTTGCCGCACTTTGAAAATCTAAAAGCTTTCTTTACATAATTTACATAAAAGGTCTATTGGGGGATTTACTTGCGGGCTCTAAGTCGCACCTTCTTATCGGTATGCAGCATTTTCATTGTGCTGGCGGTTGTCGACGCCCGCTACGCGGGAGCTACGACGGAGTTGGGTCAAGCCGCCTATGTTCGCGATATTATCGTCCAAGGTGCGGAGCGGATTGAGCCGGGAACCGTCAAATCATACCTCTTGATTGCTCAAGGTGACCGGTTTGACGTTCAGCGGATCGACAGATCTTTAAAAAGCCTGTTTGCAACCGGGCTATTTAAGGACGTCAGTATCCGCCGTCAAGGCGATGTTCTGATCGTACGAGTTGTTGAAAACCCGGTTATTAACCGAATTGCGTTTGAAGGTAATGACGTGGTTGATACCGAGATACTCAACTCGGAAATCTCCTTGCGTCCACGGATTATCTACACACGTTCAAAGGTGCAAGCTGACGTCAAGCGCCTGTTGACGCTCTATCGTTTCAAAGGCTATTTTGCGGTGACCGTTGAACCAAAGATTATTCAGCTTCCGCAAAACCGCGTTAATCTCTTATACGAGATTTCAGAGGGCCAGGAGACGGAAGTGCGCAGTGTACGGTTTGTCGGAAACCGCGAGTACAACGATCGGCGATTACGAAAAGTCGTTGAAACAAAAGAGGCTGTTTGGTATCGGGTTTTATCAACCAATACGGTATACGACCCCGACCGAGTGACCCTTGATCGGGAATTGCTGCGGCGCTTTTATCTGTCCGAGGGTTTTGCCGATTTCCGTGTTAATTCGGCCGTGGCTGAGTTAACGCCGGACCGGAAAGATTTCTTTATCACCTACACGGTCGATGAGGGAGTGCGATATGCGCTTGGGGACATCAAGGTTGTTGCACAGTTGCGCGATCTGAAAACAGAGCAAATTCAATCTGTTGTCGAGCTGGAAAAAGGTGATTGGTATGATATTACCGAAGTCGATGATGCCGTTGACGCCATAACGGACAAAGTCGGTGAACTCGGATACGCGTTTGTTGACGTGCGGCCACAGGTCACACGGAACCGGAAGACCAAACAAATCGACATATCTTTTGAGGTGAAGGAAGGGGCCAGGGTTTTTGTCGAACGCATAGATATATCTGGCAACGTTCGAACGCTGGACAAAGTAATCAGACGCGAGTTTCGCTTGGTGGAGGGCGACGCATTTAACTCAGCAAAACTTCGCCGATCTCGTCAGCGCCTCAAGGATTTGGCTTTCTTTGAAACTGTCAAGTTGCAACAAATTCCTGGATCGACCCCAGACAAGGCAATTGTGAAGGTTGAGGTCGAAGAAAAGTCAACAGGTTCAATTTCAATTGGCGCCGGTTTTTCCACGTCCGCGGGTGCCGTGGCAGAATTTGGATTACGTGAACGAAATTTTCTTGGTCGTGGCCATAAGGTTGCCCTAAAGCTTACCGCCGCAACCGAACGAAGCCAGATCGATTTTTCATTTACAGAACCTTATTTAATGGACCGAGAGATCATGGCGGGTTTCGATGTATTCCACGTACGCCAAGATCTTCAGGATACGAGTTCCATTGACACCAGCCGGTCCGGGTTCAAATTACGAGCCGGTTATCTTATCACCGAAGAACTATCCCAAAGATGGCAGTACACGATTAGGAAGGAAAAGATTGATGACGTGTCATCAAATGCCTCGCCGTTAATCCAATCGAACATCGGGGTCGAGTATGTGTCGGAGGTGGGCCACACCATCACACTTGATGAACGGGACAGCCGGATTAACTCGACGGAAGGCTATGTCGTTTCCTTGACAACTGACCTCGCGGGGCTTGGTGGGACACTTAAGCATCTCAGAAACACCGCCAGATCAGGATATTTTTATCCTATTGCTGATGAATGGGTATTTCATATCGGTGGGAAAGCTGGGTATGTCGTGGGCTTGGGCGAAGACGTTCACCTACAGGAGCGTTATTTTATTGGTGGTGATGACCTCCGCGGATTTAGATCAGCGGGCGTCGGTCCTCGAGATGGATCGACAAATGATGCGCTTGGTGGCGAATGGATGTACACGGGCACTGTGATGTTGACCTTTCCGCTTGGGCTACCGGCGGAATTCGGCATTACGGGACGTATCTTTACTGATTTTGGTAGTTCCGGGAAAATCGATCCCTCGGATTCCAATACAAAAGATACCGGTAGCCTTCGTGCATCGTCGGGGGTTGGATTGACTTGGGTGTCACCCTTAGGTCCCCTTGGTATGGATACCGGCTTCCCCCTCGCCAAAGAGGATTTCGATGTCACCGAAATATTTCGTTTGAATTTCGGTGCTCAATTTTAGGAGATTATATTGTCTTTCTGTCGACGGCTTTGGCTTTTCGCTATACTCGCCATATTCTTTACGACAAATGCATCGGCGCAACAAAATGCAACCGGCTTGGCCGAAAAGGTTCGCCGGATGGATATCCTCGTCTTGAATCTTGAGGAAATTCGAAGACTGTCGAAAGCGGTAAAAGGGATTCGTGAGCAAATTTCTAGTTTCCGCAATGCGTATCAGAGCGATATCGAAAAGGAAGAAAAAGCGCTTCGTGTAGCTAACCAAGAACTGGCCAAGAAGCGTACTATTCTTTCTCTGGAGGCATTTGCCAAGGAACGACGGCAGTTCGAACAACGCGTGCTCGCCGTACAGAAACTTGTTCAGAAGCGCAAACGGCAACTAGACAAGTCCCGGGTCCGAGCCATGCGCGCGGTTGAGAAACATATGAACGGGATTGTTTCCGATATCGCGACAAAACGCCAAGCCTTGTTGGTATTGCGCCGAACCGACACGGTTCTTGTCGCGCGCGACTTGGATATCACGGCCGTCGTTCTCAAGCGCCTGAATAAGGAACTAGTCAAAGTGTCTGTAGAGAAACCCAGCGACTGACAAGGATGGCAGATTCCCGTTTTTTCCGTTTATCAGGGCCAATAGCAATGGCCCGTCTGGCACGAGAGGCTGACGCGGAGATCGTCAACGGCTCACCGGATCAAGTCTTTTCAAATGTGGCGCCGCTTTCCGATGCAGGCGTCAACGACGTCAGTTTCTTGGACAATAAGAAATATAGCGGCCAGTTCGAAGAAACGAAGGCGGGCGCTTGTATTGTTAAACCTGAGATGACAGACAAGGCGCCGCAAGGCATGGCCCTCTTGGTTACTGATAATCCTTATCTTGGATACGCGCGGATCGCCCAACTGTTTTATCCTGACGGATCCGAAGGCAACCGAGTATCCGTTCAGGCCGTTGTGTCACCAAAAGCAATCATCGGTGATGATGTATCGATTGAGGGCGGCGCCGTTATTGGAGATAAGGCGAAAATCGACGACAATTGCCGAATTTGTGCCAATGCAGTAATCGGCGAAGGTTGTTTGGTTGGGGCAAGTTCTACCATCAGCGCTAATGTCACCCTTAGCCATTGTATAATCGGTAAGCGTGTTAAGGTTTTCCCGGGCGCCAGCATTGGACAAGATGGGTTCGGTTTTGCCATTTCTTCAACCGGCGCTGTCAAAGTTCCACAACTCGGACGGGTCATCATTGAAGATGATGTCGAAATAGGCGCCAACACAACGATTGACCGGGGCTCTGGTCCCGACACGATTATCGGGGCTGGCACCATGATCGACAACCTCGTGCAAATTGGCCACAACGTCCGCATCGGTAAGTACTGTGTCATTGTTTCCCAGGTAGGAATTTCCGGAAGCACAGAAATCGGTAATGGCGTTGTTATTGGTGGTCAGGCGGGATTTGCAGGGCACATCAAGATTGGCGATGGCGTTAAGATCGCGGCAAAAAGTGGCGTGTTCAGAAATGTTGACGCCGGGACCACGGTAAGCGGCTTTCCGGCAAAACCACAACGTCAGTGGTTGAGGGAGCAGGCTTTCATCGAACGCTTGGTGAAGAAGGGCAAGTAACGGCGATGGACAACAGCATCAATACCGACGAACGCATAATCGACATCAACGAGATCATGGAGATGATCCCGCATCGCTATCCGTTCCTATTAATTGATAAGGTGAAAGATATCCAATCGGGTGAAAGCGCGATCGGCATTAAAAATGTCACCGTCGACGAGCCCTATTTTGAAGGCCATTTCCCTGGCCACCCGATCATGCCCGGCGTATTGATCATAGAAGCCATGGCGCAGACCTCGGCGGTGTTGGTCGTCGAGGCCATGGGCAAGAAGGAAAATCGCTTGGTTTACTTTATGACCGTGGATCAAGCACGTTTTCGCAAACCCGTTCTACCTGGCGACCGTCTTGAGTTGACGGTGCGCAAGGAACGCAGCCGCGGCAATGTATGGAAATTTAAGGGCGAGGCGCACGTCGATGGCAACTTAAAGGCCGAAGCCGTGTTCTCCGCTATGATCATCGACAAGTGATTGGATAGTCCAATGTTAGATATTCATCCGACTACAGTCGTTGACGCGAAAGCCGAACTCGGGAGCAACGTTAAAGTTGGCCCGTATTGCG
>CAYXUT010000089.1:0-11489 GCA_964468005.1 uncultured Magnetovibrio sp.
CGCGGCCTGGGCTTTCGCCGTTTTGGCAACACCCAATGGCGTCGCAGCCGCGAGCACGGCCCCACCGGCGGTCACTCCTGAGCGTTTCAGGAACGCCCGACGGTCCATTGCACCGCCGATCACGCCAGCTAGAGCCTTTTTCAAACGGGGGCCATTCGCCACCCCGTTGCTCCGTTTCGTGAGCATCAAAATTTCTCCTTTTTTGGAAATTAATACCGTGCAAGCTCGTAGTACGTTTTAACGTGCTCTGTTTCCTGGTAGCCGGCCTGTTGGCCGTCATCCAGCTTCGCCGCTTCGGCCTGACTGCCCGAAAGCAACACCGCCGCTGTTCCCGCGGCAGCGCCGGTCACACCGGCCACTTTCAGAAAGTCACGACGCGACGTCTTCTTCTCATTTTTCGCCATTATCATTCTCTCCCACGCTTTTCAGCTCTCTTAAAAAACACGCCGACAAAAACCGGCGCTAGAGCAACGCCGACCCTTGATCTTCACGGCTATCTCACGCCGCCATCTCAAATGCCTCTGCCTCGACAGCTAAAAATAACCGTCCAAGCGCACCCACGGGCATATACAAGACCGCAGATGAGGCCGCCTCTAGATCCTTAAGCATTAACCCTGCCCAAGGGGCCAAATGCTTGGTAAAAAACGCACGCTGACGCCCCAAGTTTGGCACACCACCAAATCCCCCAGTAACGAGCCCACACATTACTTCGAAAAGAAAAGCGATATGGTCTTCCGGTTCACTGGTACGTCCGGTTGGCTCAATACCGATTTCGGATAGATCAGCCCGTATTTCCGCGAGTGGTTTTTCGTATATAAAACCCGTTAGGTAAAAAGATGCATAAGGATGTATCTCTCCCCCGGCGCCATGGCCATAGAACAGCGAGGTGTATTCTTCCTCAGCTTTGCCGACTGGGGTACGAACGGCAACCGAGCCCAAATTGGCCAGGGCTTTACAAATTTCAGTACCATCGTCCATACCATCCAGATCACGAAGAATTTGCATGGTTTCATCGGATGGCGGTTCCGTGAGCAACCGCGCCAAGAGGCCATAGACGTTCGCTCGAAAGCTGTCAGCTTCCGAGGTTAAAACATCGCACCGATCTACGCTCTCTATTTCAGCGTGACCCCGCAACGCAGACCCTTCAATGGTGTTACCTGCCTCCAAAATGCCTCCTCAAAGCCTCCCTAAAAGGAACCATTACGCCCGCAGCGCATCTGTCTTAAAACGCATCGTCACTACAGACAGAGAAATTATAACGAGGGACGAAATGAAAAAAACCCTTTTTTTTCAGTAGTTTGATAATGAAAGTCATTCGCAATAATAATACGGGTCATTAACAATGGTAATGGTGGAGATATAGCCCAGCAATGATAGCCATTCAGCCAAGTGATGATCGTCATTATAATTTTCAATGTGGCTAAAGCGAATCTTGCAGAAAAAAACCTCACCCCATCTCATCTCACCTGAATAAGATTGCTCCCCCGGGTCAAAACCAAGAACAGAACCTTTAATTTAGCTGCTATATATTGGATAGGTGAACGGGGGTATTTGTTTGTAGGTCATTACTGGCATGTCTCATTAATTCACCGGACGTGCCAATCGTACCAGACACCACCATAAAATGTGCAGCACATTCAAACTGGGTTATTTGGTTTTCGAATACTGCTAGATATTAATGCTTCTTTGTCCTGTATGTCAGACATCTCATTCGGGTCATCCGGGGCATCCGCAGAGATCTGCGCGTTCAGTTCCGTATCCTTTGGGAGTTTTCCATCAGGTGTCGATTCTTCGAAATCCACCTTGCGTTCATGCCCAGATCCAGCTCCTAGCTCGTCGGAAGCTTCAGATTCAGGGTCGAGTTCGGTTTTGGCCTCGGCTTCCAATTCTTCGTTCGTCTTGTGCCCCTTGCCGACCCGGTAGACAGTATCCTGTGCCGCGGAGATTAAGGTGTCGATAATTCGGTAGTTCTCATCATAGTCATTGAGGCCATCAAGGTTGGCCAATACTGGATCGGAGCGCCATAAAATCGACATCGCGCGCTTCCTAATAAGCTCTGGCACCTTTTCGGCCAAAAATGGCGTAAAGTCCGAATCCTTAGTTAGGCTTTCGATCGGTGGCAACTGGCTGGCGATCTTTTGCTCTTCGGGTGTCAGTTCCTGCTCTTCCAATGCGGCTTCGTTGTCCGACAACACCGGTACCGTCTCTCCTTGTTCATCGTGTTCGACAATCAGCGACGGCATCGCCGGTACCGTTGCTCCGCGTCGGATGGCGGCACCACCTGGCAGGCCATGCGGGTCGGGTGCTGAGTAACCCTCTTCACCGTCTACGGTCGCCGTAGCGGTGGCAGTCGGTTCGGTCTCAGTTTCGTCGCCGCTGCGTTTCAGCCTGGACCAGCGTTTCAGCCGACCTTCCTTGATCGATGGCCCCTCAGCCATGGCCGCCGCCATTGCCGCGTGCGGGGGGGGTACGGGAGAAACCGCCTTTGCGCGGATCGTAGGCCTTCTTGTTCTTGCGTTTCTTGAACGGCTGATCCACGTGATGCTGATCGACAAAAGCCTCAATCCAACCCTGCACCTCGGACGGCAGCGGCACGCCCGCGACGATCTCTTCGCCGCTTTCGGTATAGCTCTCAGCTTCGTAGGGGCAAGCGGTCACAAGGATCGGTACGATATCAGACTCGTCGGCCTCCTCGCCGGGCGCCAAGACAATATAGATCTGCGGCGTGGAGGAGAGATTGACGCGATAGCCCTCCGTTTCGCCCCGGAACAGTTCCAAATTCATGGTTCCGATTAGAAACTGACTCCAGCCCTCGCCTTCGCGCATCAAACGCCACTCACCGTCATCTCCCAGGGGCGGCGCGCCCGGGATCACGGCAACCGGATGCCATGAGTAATCGAGCCAGCGGTTATCGGAAATACGCCTCTCTACGACGACGCCAACCGGCATCTTTTCAGTCTTTTTTACGGTCATCCTACGCCCGTCAGGACCCGTTCGGCCTCAGCCAGGTTTACCGGCCGATTGACGTTAAAAAACGGATCTCGGCCATTGGTTTCTTCGAACTCAACCACCGCCAGCTTGTATCGCGCCGTCCACATATCGATCTTGCGTATGTCTTCATTTATCATGGCGGCACGCAAATCGCCGCACAGTCCGACCGGCCAAAGACCGAACACCGGATGCGTACGTCCACCGGACGCGGCGCAGGCAATCTCCGCATCCTCTGCCATTATCGCCGTCATCATCCTGGCCACCATGTCGGCCGGCACGAACGGCGCGTCGGTGGCAAGCGACACCACCCAGCCAGCGTCGGGCGCGTTCTCGGCGGCCCAATCGAGTCCGGTCAGGACGCCGGCCAATGGCCCCGCGTAACCTTCGATAACGTCCGCGACCACCGGCAGGCCATAGGCAGCAAATCGGTCCACATCGCCGTTGGCGTTGAGGATCATGGCGTCGACCTGCGGCCCGACGGCATCGATCAGGTGTTCGAGCAGGGGCCGCCCGGCCAGCGTACGCATACACTTGTCACCGCCACCCATGCGCTTCGCCAGTCCTCCGGCCAGCAAGACACCGATCACCTTGTCGCCGCCGGAACTTTCGGTCATTTACTAGCGCCCTTTCTTTGCAAGTGCTTCGGTTCATCACTGACCGAAGTCGTGTCCGCATCGAAGACGATACGATGTTCGCCCGCCAAGGCAACAAATCGTTGCCCGCGTGCCCGACCGATCAGGGTCAGGCCGACCTGCTTAGCGAGGTCGACACCCCAAGCAGTGAAGCCCGAGCGTGACACTAGAACCGGGACCCCCATCTGCACCGTCTTGATCACCATCTCGCTGGTCAACCGCCCGGTGGTGTAGAAAAACTTGTCATCGCCATCGACACGATGGCGAAACATGTAGCCGGCGATCTTATCGACCGCGTTGTGACGCCCGACGTCTTCCATGTAAAGCAAGGGCCGGTCCTCGTGGCAAAGCGCACAACCGTGGATAGCACCGGCTTCCAAATAAAGACTCGGCGCGGTGTTGATCTTCTTAACCAGACCATAAAGCCAAGATGTTTTGATCTGAACATCTTCAGGCAATCGTGCGACCTCGAATTTTTCCATCACGTCACCAAAAACGGTGCCCTGGGCGCAGCCCGACGTCAGCGTCTTCTTTTTTAGCTTTTCCTCAAAGTCGGTCTCGCGTGCGGTGCGGACAACGACGGTCTCGATCTCTTCATCGTAATCGACGCCTGTCACCTCGTCTTCAGGAACCAGCATGTTCTGATTGACCAGATAGCCGAGCGCCAAGTACTCGGGGTAGTCGCAGATGGTCATCATGGTGACGATCTCGCGGCCGTTGAGAAACAGCGTCAACGGCCTCTCTACCGTCACTGATGTTTCCACGGGCGCGCCGGCGTGGTCGATCCCGGAAACCCGCTCTGTCAACTTCGGATCCTCAGGGTTCGGCGTGACCCAGAATTCGTCACTGTTTTTCATGCCATCATCCTTCGAGAAATAGATTAAGTACGGAATGATGTCGATCCAAGCGCGAGGGCGCAAGGGGCTCTGCAAACTTGCGCCCGGCGCGTCCGCGCGTATTGTGTGCCTCCGAACAATTTGGGAGTCCTCGCGTGAACGATTTCGGGAATGCCCTTTCCTCCGCGGCGGCGCTCGTCATGAGCGGAGATGCCGAATTGATGGAGATAGTCGGCCTGTCTCTGCGGGTCAGCTTGGCGGCGGTGTTCATTGCTGCTGCCATCGGCCTGCCGCTGGGGGCGGCGGTGGCGTTGTTTCGTTTCCCGGGTCGCACCGCCATCGTGGTGCTGCTCAACGCCTTCATGGGGCTGCCTCCCGTGGTCGTCGGGCTGATCGTTTATCTGTTGCTCTCGAGGGCCGGTCCGCTGGGCACGCTTGGGCTCCTATTCACGCCAAGCGCCATGATCATCGCCCAAGTCATTTTGGTGACGCCGATCATTGCCGCGCTGGCTCGCCAAGTGATCGAGGATCTATGGACCGAATACGAAGAACAGCTCCGTTCCTTGGGAGCCGGACCCGGGCGGGCCTTGACGGCGCTGCTTTGGGACGGGCGTTTTTCACTTGTGACCGCCGTGCTTGCCGGCTTCGGCCGCGCGTCAGCTGAGGTCGGCGCGATGATGATCGTTGGCGGCAATATCGACCACGTAACGAGAGTCATGACCACCGCTATCGCACTTGAAGTTTCCAAAGGTGACCTGGCGCTAGCGCTCGGGCTTGGCATAATCTTGCTGGCGCTATCGGCAAGCATCAATGCCGCCGCCTTTCTGATCAAGGAAGCGGCACAGCGCCGGCACGCGTGATGGAGGGCTCGCCATGACAGCTTTCGTCCTGCCTCTGGCACTCGATAACGTATCATTCGAAATCGGCGGCATACGCCTAATCAAGGATATCAGTTGCACCTTCGACGCTGGCCCGCGTACTGCTATCATCGGTCCCAATGGTGCCGGTAAGAGCCTATTTTTGAGGCTATGTCACGGCCTCTTACAACCGAGCGCCGGCACCATCACCTGGCAAGTGAACGGCGCATCGACTCGTGACGCCCAGGCCATGGTGTTCCAGCGCCCGGTGATGCTGCGCCGCACAGCTCGGGCTAATATCGACTTCGCGCTCAAGCTACGTGGACTTTCGCGCGACGAACGCCAGGCTCGCATCAATGAGGTGCTCCGCCGGGTCGGACTCAGGCGGTTGGATGCTTCGCCGGCGCGCGTCCTCAGCTTCGGCGAGCAACAGAAATTGGCGTTGGCCCGCGCCTGGGCACTGAAGCCCCAGGTTCTGTTCCTGGATGAGCCAACGGCGAGCCTCGATCCCGCCGCCACCCATGACGTCGAAGAAATCATCCAGGCCATCCACGAGGAGGGCACACGCATCATCATGACCACCCATGACCTCGGCCAGGTTCGACGCATGGCCGACGATGTAATGTTCTTGCATCGCGGGCGCATGCTCGAGCGCGCGCCGGCCGAACAGTTCTTCACCGAGCCCAAGAACGATCTCGCGCAGGCCTTCCTGCGCGGTGAACTATTATGGTGGCGGCTCGGCAAAGACAACCGCCGTGCCGACGTTAAGGCTCGCGACGCCTGATCTAATCCGTTTCCGCCGTCTCGCCGGTTATTTCACCCAACCAGCCGAGCAGCGGCTCTGCTGCGTCATCAACCGTGCGGAGAACCCGGTAGTACCGCGCCACCAACTCGCGACCAAACGGCGTCAGCTTAGCGCCACCACCGCCTCCGCCACCGACCTTGGTCTCAACTACGGGCTGGCCGAGCGCCGCGTTTAGGGTATCGATTAGGTACCAGGCACGGCGATACGAAAGCCCAATCGCTTTGGCGGCCGCCGTAATTCCACCCTCGGCATCCAGGCATTCCAGCAACTGGATCTTGCCGGGGCCAATGACTCCGCCGCCAACCCGAAGTTGGATTTTCAACCCCGCTCCCGAGTCCGCCAATTCCTCGTCACGCTTGCGCGCCATGCTTTCCTCCATTCGAGAGTAACCAAAAAAAATCCGTTGTGCTAATATTGACATAGCGCTACTAAGTTTCTATATGGCCAGGCGACGATAATCAAATCGGGAAAGCTTAGGCATGACCACTAAGTTCGCGCGACGTAGTTTTCTTTTGGCGGCCGCCACTATGGCGATGGCCTTGTCGGCAATTAGTGACACCTGGGCCGGCGAACGGTTCATCACCGTGGCATCCACCACCTCGACACGCAATTCCGGTCTTTATGACTACATTCTGCCACTGTTCACCACGGCAGCGGGCGTTGAGGTTCGGGTCGTTGCCGTCGGCACCGGGCAGGCCATCAAGCTGGCGCGCAATGGCGACGCGGACGTGCTTTTTGTGCACCACAAGCCGTCCGAAGAGAAGTTCGTCTCCGATGGCTTTGGCATCAAACGTCTTGATGTCATGTACAACGATTTCGTCCTCGTCGGACCGAAATCCGATCCGGCGAAAGCTGGCGGCTCCAGAGACATCGCCAAAGCGCTTGCCGCTGTCGCCAACGCGGCTCTCCCCTTCGCGTCACGCGGCGACGACAGTGGCACGCACAAGAAAGAGCTAGGCCTATGGAAGACGGCCGGCGGTGAACCGAAATCGGGCACTGGCAATTGGTACCGCGAGACAGGCTCCGGCATGGGCGCCACCTTGAATATAGCGTCTGCCATGAACGCCTACGCGTTGACCGACAGAGGCACTTGGCTAAAGTTCGCCAACAAGGGAGAACTGACCATCCTGGTCCAGGGCGACAAACGTTTGTTCAATCCCTACGGCGTCATCGTCGTCAACCCGGCCAAGCATCCGCACGTCAAACGCGCCGACGCGGAAGCCTTTGCAAACTGGTTGGTTTCGGATGCCGGCCAAGCAGCCATTGCCGCCTACCGTATTAAGGGCAAACAGAGCTTTTTTCCGAATGCCAGCAAGTCGGGTGGCCCCTAGTTCCGCCCGGAACGCCGCTTAGTCATCAGTTGCGACATGCTACACCATCCCTGCCAGATGGGGTACCCGGAATAGGGTGCAGTGGTCAATGAAGATGCGCCGCAGGCTATTCAGACCCGTCACGACATCGTTTCGCATTTTGCCGACACGCCGACACTGGTCATCGGCACGCATTTCGCGACGTCCGCGGCGGGGCATATCGTGCGCGACGGTGATGCCTATCGGCTAGATATGTGAGTATATGGGCATTGACGCCGACGGGAAAATTTGAACAAACTGCCGCCGCTTCCCCATATGGGGAACTATAACCAGTATAAATTTCCGCTCCGGGTGGCGTGACGCCCCGGGGCATTCTGAGAAACTAGGGAGCGGGCCGGCACACCCGGCCGGGTCAACTTGATGAAGATAAATGGCATGGATGTCCTCGTCTGTGATTGCGAGGGCACGATGGCCTTTGACGGGCCCGCATTGGCCAAAGCCTGTGGCGGCAAAGACCGGCGTATCAGCCAACTGTGCCGCGGACAGATCGAGGCCTTCGAGGGCGTCGCAAAATCTACAGACCGACTGCTTGTCGCCTGTACACAAGAAGCGCCACTGTTTTTGGAAGCGGCGGAGGACCTTGGCACCGATGCACCTGAGCTCCGGTTTTGCAACATCCGCGAAAAAGCTGGCTGGTGCACAGAAAAACACGGAACCGCCTCCACTAACCTGACGGCTAAGATGGCGGCGCTATTGGCCGAAGCGACGCTCGATATACCTGATACCCAGTCGGTAAGCATTCAATCGGATGGCAGCTTGTTGATCATCGGTCCCGCCGACGTATCGCTCGAGGCCGCCGCCAAGATCGAAGGGCGTCTAGACGTCACGGTCTTGATAACTAGCGACGAAACGGTGCTGCCACCGCGTGTCATGACGGTTCCGGTGTTCAATGGCCGTATTACCAATGCTAGCGGATATCTCGGTGCATTCCATCTCAGCGTCAAGGAATTCGACTCCGCGAGCCCTTCGGCGCGCGCCGGTTTAACGTTCAGTGGCATCGGCCAGGCTGGCCAGTTGGAATGCGATTTGATCTTGGATCTCACGGGCGGCACGTCGCTGTTCAGCGCGCCGGACAAACGCGACGGCTACTTCAATCCAAACCCTGGCAACCCGGCGGCGATATCAGACGCGCTATTGGGAATGGTGGATCTCGTCGGCACCTTCGACAAGCCACGCTATGTCGATTACGATGACTCACTCTGCGCGCACGGCAATTCGGGCATCGTAGGCTGCACTCGCTGCATCGATAATTGTCCAACCGGGGCCGTTGTGCCCAATGGTGACAAGGTCGCCTACGACCCCTACATCTGCGCTGGCTGCGGCACCTGTGCCAGCATCTGCCCGACGGGTGCAGCCAAGTACACGCTGCCCGCCGGAGATTCATTGTTCCTTCGCTTGCGCACTATAATGACCAGCTACCGTGATGCAGGGGGAAAGCATCCCGGGTTGCTGGTGCACAATGCCAATTGGGGCGAGGACATGATCGCCGCAATGGCGCGGACCTCTGGCGGCCTTCTGGCCAATACGATCCCCTTCGCCGTAAACGCCATCACGCAAATCGGCCCCGAGTTCCTACTCACGGCGCATGCCTATGGCGCGGAAAGAATCACTATACTGGCCGGACCGGCCGACGCCGACGAGACCGGTGGCCTGAAGGGTGAGCTGGCGCTGGTCGAAACGGTGCTAGCGGGCCTTGGATATGGTGACGGAAGAGTGGAACTCGTCGATGAGACTGATCCCGAAGCCCTGCATGCTCACTTCCAAGGCCTGACACCGAAAAAGGGTATGCCGGCCGGCGAGTTCTTGGCCATGGGACGCAAACGATCAGTCATGGCGCAAGCCTTGAAGGCTTTGCACGCTTCAGCCCCAGAACCGGTTGACTGCATCGCGCTGGATTCTGGCTCACCGTTCGGTGCGGTGCTAGTAGAAACAAAGGGCTGTACATTATGTCTGTCCTGCGTCGGCGCGTGCCCCACTGGCGCGTTGAAGGACAACCCGGACCGGCCGGAACTTTCCTTTGCCGAGGCGCAATGCGTGCAGTGCGGGCTTTGCCGCAACACCTGTCCCGAAAGCGTAATTTCTTTGGAGCCGCGCTTGAGCTTTAAAGAGGCAGCCCTAGCGCACCAGATCATCAAAGAGGAAGAGCCTTTCAAGTGCATTCGCTGCAGCAAGGAGTTCGGCACCAAGTCCACCATCGAGCGTATGGTCGCCAAGCTCGAAGGCCACCCCATGTTCGGAGATGCGGGCGGAACCGATAGACTGAAAATGTGCGAGGACTGCCGTGTCATCGCGATCGCCACGGACGACGAGCAACCCATGGCAATGGGAAGCGTGCCAGTGACCCGAACCACCGACGACTACCTGCGCGAGCGCGAGGAGTTGCGCGAACAGGCCAAGGCCGATATGGAAGCACAAGGTTTAAAGCCCGACGACGGAGGCTGACACCATGAAGACAGCACTAATTACCGGCATTACCGGCCAGGACGGTTCCTATCTCGCTGATCTGTTGTTGGCCAAAGGCTGCATATGCACTCTGACGAACTGACGAACTGACAGGCGGTGGGCGGCCAGTCTACGCTTCCAAAGCACGCAAGATTCTGAGCTTGAAGCCAAAAGCAAATTTCGCGAACCTAGTCCGCGGAATGGTCATAGCAGACCTCGAGCTCCTGTCGCTCAAGCCCGCGGATTTTGGTATCGAACCGGAAGCGTGACGAAAACCCTTGAGAAATTAGGGGCGACAAGCCAGAGCTCGATCCCTAAGTTACTGGGTATAAGAATTTGCAACGAAGGTTTTTGACATTGAGCCAGATGATCGATCCGTTCGGGCGGCATGTGAGCTATCTACGTGTTTCGGTCACGGACCGCTGCGATTTCCGGTGCCATTACTGCATGTCGGAGGACATGACCTTCCTGCCGAAAAGCGAGGTCTTGTCGCTTGAGGAGTTGGAACGGCTTTGCTCGGCCTTTGTGCGAAAAGGAGTGCGCAAGATTAGGCTAACGGGTGGAGAGCCCTTGGTGCGGCGCGGCATCATGGGCCTAATCGGAAACCTGAGCCACCACATTGATGACCACTCCCTGGATGAGTTGACGCTGACCACTAACGGCTCGCAGCTGGCTCGTTATGCGGAGCAGTTGGTCGAATACGGCATCAAGCGCATCAACGTCTCGCTCGATACCCTGGATGCCGAAAAGTTCGCCAAAATCACGCGCTGGGGCAAGCTTGACAAGGTCATGGCCGGCCTTCGCGCCGCTAAAGCCGCCGGTCTGCAGATCAAAATCAACGCCGTTGCGGTACGCGATTTCAATGATAATGAGTTTGACCGCATTTTGACCTGGTGCGGCGAGCGGGGCTTCGACCTAACGCTGATCGAGACCATGCCGTTAGGCGATATCGGCGGCGAGCGGGCCGATCAGTATTTACCGCTTACCGAGGTCCGCGAACAACTTGAAAAGACTTGGACGCTGAGCGACATCCCCTACCGTTCGGGCGGACCGGCGCGCTACGTCGAAGTTGGCGAGACCGGCCGCAAGCTTGGGTTCATTACGCCGATGACCCATAATTTTTGCGAATCATGCAACCGTGTGCGCCTGACTTGCACCGGCACGCTCTATATGTGCCTTGGTCAGGACGACGCCACCGATCTGCGGGCACCGCTTCGCGCATCCGAGGGAGACGAATTGCTTGAGTGTGCCATCGACGAAGCTATTGGCCGAAAGCCCAAGGGACACGATTTTGTTATCGAACGTGGCCAATCTGGCCCCGCCGTCAACCGTCATATGAGTGTTACCGGCGGCTGATTAGCAGCCTTGATCGCTTTGGCGGCTCTGATCCCACCTCTTGCGCTAGGCGCAAAGAAGTTAGCGACCTTGGCGCCGAGATGGCGAAACGTGTCGAAAACGTGCATCCAACAGCTTTTATCACCTGTCGAAACATGTGGTGATTTCTCAACCATGACAGCATTCTTAAATTTTTCTTGTTACGATCTTCACCCTACTAA
>CAYXUT010000090.1:0-9116 GCA_964468005.1 uncultured Magnetovibrio sp.
GCCCAATAAAGCTCGGGCAGGAACGTGATCTCGACCATGGCGACGGCGATGGCTATGAATGAAGCTGCGATAAATGCGCGCAAGCACCACCGATGCAATAGGGTATTGGCTTGCAGTCCGGCGTAGATCATGGCTCCGATGGCGATAAACAGTCCTGAACGGACCGAAGCCTCAAGCGAGCGTACCGGAAAATTCGAACCCAGTGAACTAATCGTCCACACAGCTAATGTCGCAAGGATCAATATGCCGATTGGTGATCGTATTTGTTTGATCAGGTGTTGCCATGCAACCGCCCGTAACTCGCTCGCCAGCAATGCCACAACCCCCATCCCGACGACGACGGCAAATACGGCGCGCCCTAAAACCAAGCTTGGGATCGCCGCACCAATGAGGGCAGCAAACAACATGGCCAAGGATGAAGGCAGCAGTTTAAACAATTCGGAATTCTCATTCACGGAAGTGTCCGATTACTATTGTCAGATCGACAATACAAGCTTCATCTACTACCGTTGAAGCCTTAGGGGTCAACAATTGCCCGACCATAGAAAAATATGTTCTGCTAGTCAGACCCGCCATTTCCCTTTATACCCGCTGTCGATCGTGGAGAACGCAGCGCCCGCACGATCCAATTTCAAAACAAGGTCAGGGAATGGCAAGATTAAAATTATCCGACGCCAACATCGCTGTTATCGGCCTTGGCTACGTGGGCTTGCCCCTGGCACTGGCACTGGCCCGACATTTTCCCGTTAGCGGTTATGATGTCAATCCGGCGCGTCGCAGTGACCTTATCGCCGGGACTGACCGCACGGGTGAGGTCAGCGCGACCGATTTGACTAACGCTTCGATACTATTCGTCGATGGAGCCGAGGAACTCGCCAACTGCAACGTGTTTATCGTCACCGTCCCAACACCGATCGATGCTGACAAAAAACCCGACCTGTCGGCCTTGCGCGACGCCAGCCGGATAGTTGGCGAGGTTTTAAAGCCAGGCGCCGTCGTTGTATTTGAGAGCACGGTCTATCCTGGTGTCACCGAGGACGTCTGCGGGCCTGAGCTGGAACGGGCCTCCGGCTTAGTCTGCGGGAGTGACTTTTTCCTCGGCTATTCGCCCGAGCGCATAAACCCCGGCGATACGATCCACTCCGTGAGTCGGATTATAAAGGTAGTCGCCGGTCAGACGATGGCGGTCGCCGAGTTTCTCGCCGATATATACGCCGCTGCCGTGCCAGCCGGGGTCCACGTGGCTCCCGACATCCGCACAGCTGAAGCTGCAAAGGTGATCGAAAATGCCCAGCGCGATATCAATATCGCGTTTGTGAACGAAGTGACGATGATTTTTCAGCGCATGGGTATCAACACCCAGGAGGTTTTGGCAGCGGCGGGCACCAAGTGGAATTTTCTCGATTTCCAGCCCGGCCTCGTTGGGGGTCATTGCATCGGCGTCGATCCATTCTATTTGGCCCATGCGGCAAAAACCGTCGGTCATAATCCGGAGGTGATCCTGGCAGGTCGGCGCATCAACGACACCATGTCTATTTTTGTCGCCAATGAAATCGATCGACGTTTGGAAAAACCATCGCGCATCCTGGTGCTCGGATTGACCTTTAAGGAAAATGTCGCCGACCTCCGTAATTCCAAGGTTGCCGATATGATCCGTGAACTCCAAGACAGGGGACATGACGTCGACGTTCACGATCCGCTCGCCGAACCTAGCCAGGCACAAGCTTTATACAGTCTCAAACTGATACCCGACCTTGAGGGGGAGGCTGATTATGATGCTGTTGTCGGCGCGGTCGGGCATGATGTATTCCGGCAAATTTCCGGAGATCGCCTACAGGCATTGTTTGCGCCGCGCGGTTTGCTCGTTGATATCAAGGGAATATGGCAAGAAACAATGATCAGCGGTGATATCCGTCGATGGCGTTTATAATGCGGTGGCTGATGCCACCGTTACTCATACCAGCCGACACATCTGTCAACGGAACCACGTTGCGGGTCGTGCGGTATTCGCTGTCGGCGCCGAAAGTTCGCCCTAACGTAGTCATCCGTGGCAAATAAAACAAGAATGCGATTGTCGGCAGGTCGTAAACACCTTAACCAACGACCATTGTGTTTCAACAATAAATCCACAAAGCAATAAGGAAACCGTACGTGATTGTCTGCTACGAGACAGGGCGGAGGTGGCTAAGCTAGACGGTTTGATCGGAAAACCTGATAAGGAGCTGCTGTAGGCCGATATCATTTATTTCGGTTTCGGAGAAGCTCTTACAACCTTATCGGCGCCTTAGCCTAACTTTGCCGGCGCTTCTTGCCGCAAACACATCGCGATGCCAGTACCCGGTGCAGATTGACACCGTATGTATCGGCGTGCCCAGGATTTCGCAGGGGCCATTCATTTCCCATTGGCCAAAGTGTTGCATCAGTCAAGCACCCCGGTGAGCGTACGCCTTGACGGCATCTACTCCTCGCGCGCCAGACGCCATTTGTTAATGGTTCGCCGGCGGGTATGTCGATCATTGATGATGATCTGGGACGTTTGCCGTAATAGGTCTCCACCGGCATAGATGCTGCCTTCCAAGCTAAGTGTGCCTTCGGAGATTTCCAACCTCCATCCGCGCCCCGTCGGCAGACGCAAGAGAACGGATCGTCCGCCCCCGACCAACGAGGCCCGCGCGCTGGGATGCAAATGGAAGCGAATGTCAAAACTTTGTCCCGTGGACTTGGTACTTTCAAGAATATCCTCGCCTCGAAGATCCAGGCCATCGCGGGCCAGATAAAGCGAACGCCGGTGTATCAGGCCGAAAGTTTCGACATAGCCGTCGTGCTGGCCCTCGACTAGAACGTTGCGGTCCTGCTCCCGGCGCCTTACCAAGACATTGCGCGCCCGGCGGTCACCGTACCCCGCCCCCGGCACGAGATCGGCGGAATGGGTGTTGGCGACTGTCAAAGTTGAATGGGCGGCGGTGGCGCGTAGTGCCTGAGCGAGTTCATGGTTCCCACCGCTGTAGTGGACACTGCCGCAGTTGACGATCATGCGATGTGGGCCGACGCTCATTTCAAACGAGAGCGTGCCGGCGTGACCGGGGACCAGGGGTGCACTATCGGCTGGCGTGCCGACGTCAAATATCACGGTGGTCCGCTGGGCGCTGATACGGTGAAAGCCAGTGTGTGGTGCGCTTGATGCCGGCTTGGCAACGCTTCCGGATAAATCGAGAACGCGTTCGACCGTTACCTTGTTGCTCTCGTGCGCACCGTTGAAGAGTGCTAAGCCGCCGTCCGCGTGGCAATATGCCCGTAACATCGGCGCCATGCGGTCGATGGTGCTTTGCAGACGCTCTGGTGTTTCCACGCAAGCGGCGAAAAGCGCTGCTCGGGTCTGGATGAGGGCGGCCAAGGCATCCAGATGAGCTTGTGGAGATCGCGCGAAGTGGCCACCATCTGAAAGAATCTGTTCACTTGCGACGATCTCCAATCGCTTGATCGCTTCGGGCAACTGGCGCCGGAAACCCGGTAAGTGCAATGCGGCGATGATGGCACCGCGCCACAGCCTAAAATTATCAGCCTCGGCCCGACCGATCTCACCGAGCCGGAATAAATGGCGTGCTTGGCGGTTCAGTGCTTTAGCAAAGGTTTCTCCAAACCCATCGGGCGCACCTGCACAGAGCTCGTCAAAGTGAGTGAGACCGAAGGCCAAACGGTCGGCCAAATGATCAGGACGCCAAGAAACCGCATCCCATTTCAAGTTGTTCGCCAGCCAGTTGCCAACGCGTTCGCGTGCTTGATCGGCTCTGAGCTGCGCATTGCTGTCCGAAAGCCCCGACAGCCACTCGAAGCTCGCTTCCGGCGCATTTTTTGATATCGACGCCGGCCATCTGAGCGGTGGTCGGCCCTCCGGCATGGACGCTGAGTTGCCGAGACTTAGGTCGTAAAGCCAGCTTGCGAACAGGCGATCCCGCAGGCCTCGGGCCATGGCGTCAATCCAATTCGAAGGTGTTCTTGTAATTCTTTTTCAGGGCGGGGTTCTGGTCTTCCTTCAACAAGATGGTGTTGCCCACAACCAACACTTCGATATCGTTGCCCATGAAACACCGAAACGCATCTTCCGGCGTACAAACGATCGGTTCGCCGCGCACATTGAAACTGGTATTAACCACGACGGGGCATCCGGTCCGTTCCTTGAAGCGGGACAGTAGCGCGTGATAACGCGGACTGGTGTCCGCATGGACGGTCTGGATTCGCGCCGAATAGTCAACGTGTGTTACAGCCGGAATATCGGAGCGCGGAACGCTTAGTTTGTCGATGCCGAACAAAGTCTTTTCCTCGTTTGTCATTTTTAGGCGCCTCGGCTCCACAACATCGGCGACCAACAGCATGTAAGGGCTGTCGGCTTCCATCTCGAACCAATCGGCCACGTCCTCTCGCAATACCGAAGGTGCGAAGGGTCTGAAAGATTCTCGGTACTTGACCCGCAGGTTAAGCGTCTTTTGCATTTTCGGTGAACGCGGATCGCCCAGGATCGAACGCCCGCCAAGTGCGCGTGGACCGAATTCCATGCGGCCCTGAAACCAGCCGACCGCCTTTCCGGCCTCGAGCGCTTCCACCGTGATGTCGATAACGGCATCATCATCAAGCGTCTTGAAATTAGCACCGGCCGTGGCGAGCTGCCCCTCAATCTCAGTTTGATCGTACTCAGGCCCTAAGTAGGCACCCCGCATGGCGTCGCCACCGTTGGTTTGGCGCGGTTGGTCCTGGAACAGGTGGTAGCCGGCCAACGCAGCGCCGAGCGCACCACCTGCGTCACCGGCAGCGGGTTGAATCCATATGTTTTCGAAAGCGTTATCGCGAAGCACCTTGCCGTTGGCGACGCAATTGAGGGCCACACCGCCGGCGAGACAAAGATTCTTCTGATCGGTTTCGCGGGCAAGTCCTCGGGTCAGGCGGAGCACGACCTCTTCCGTAACCGCCTGCACGGATGCGGCCAAATCCATTTGCTTTTGCGTAAGCAATTCTTTCGGTCTCCGTGCTGGGCCGCCGAACAAGTCATCAAACCGCTCATTGGTCATGCGCAGCCCCGTGCAGAAGTCGAAATAGGATTGGTCGAGGCGGAACGAGCCGTCCTCTTTCACATCGATGAGGTTATCGAGAATCAGATCCTTATATTTGGGTTCGCCATAGGGCGCCAAGCCCATGACCTTGTACTCTCCCGAGTTGACCTTGAAGCCCGTGTAGTAAGTGAATGCCGAATACAGGAGGCCAAGCGAGTGGGGGAAATGAATTTCCTTTACCATGTCGAGTTGATTGCCGTGTCCGAGCCCGACCGATGTGGTTGCCCACTCACCGACGCCATCCATGGTCAACACCACAGCCTCTTCGAAAGGGGACGGGAAAAATGCCGATGCAGCATGACTTTGATGATGCTCCGCGAATAGAAGCTTTCCCTGCCAATCGAACGCTGAATCAAAGTTTTGGAATCGCTTTTTCAGCAGATCCTTTTGGAAAAGCTTTTCCTTGAGCCACACCGGGATCGCCTGTTTGAAGGATTTGAAACCCCGTGGTGCAAACGCCAAGTAGGTTTCCAATAGTCGTTCGAACTTCAAGAACGGCTTGTCGTAGAAAACGACATTGTTGATATCGACTAGAGTTATTCCCGCTTGATTGAGGCAGAATTGGATGGCGTGTTCGGGGAATCCGGCGTCGTGCTTTTTGCGGGTGAAGCGTTCTTCCTGCGCGGCGGCGGTAATGGCACCGTCGCTCACCAGCACCGCGGCACTATCATGGTAGAAGGCTGAGATACCAAGGATGTGCAAGGCTTAACGCCCGCTCTAGAAAATCGTGTAGATAAATGGTGCGACGGCGGAACCCTGGCTAAGCACTATGAGCCCGCCGAATACAACCATCATGACGATAATCGGCAACAGCCAGAACTTCTTTCGAACGCACAGGAACAACCATAGTTCGGCGAGAAAACTCATCATAAACCCCTAAAATTGTCGGCGCATGGTCTCAGGTTGCAGATCGCCGGGCTCGCGTTCGACCCAATAGCTGGATACGTTCGGATCGAACTGGCGATTTAGCGGATCTTTGCCAACCAAGCGCATGATCAAGGCTATTGGCGTCACCGTAATAAAGAACAACAACCCCATGACCAAGGGGTTAACTATTTTGTGCAATAGCATGCCGAAGCGGTACCACACGATATTGAGCGGCCGCAAGGCAGCGGGAAAAGCGAACGCGGCAATAAGAAAGATCACTCCGACACCAAGCGCCCATAGCCTTGGCGCATGGCCACCGATAAGGGGAAAAGCAGCAATCAGCACGAACACGACCGCGAAGACTATACCGAAAGTGCGCTCGGAGCCGACATTGACGTCGTTTCTCTGGCCGTAGTCTTCGTGAAACCCCGATGAATCAGTCATTTCATTTACCTCAGTGCGCCGGCTGTTTATCGTGTTTATACCGGAAAAGCAAAGCGGATGGCGGATTTTTTAAAGTCTTTCAAAACGGCAGGCAAAAAAGCCATCCATGTGCCCCTGTGTACCCAGGTGAGCGGGTAGGGAGCGAAAATGACCCTCCGCATCGATAACTTCGTCCAGGCCGAAAACATCATCGTTGCACAGGGGAACAACTTTCAAAGGCAGGCCCCTTTCCAGAGCTTTCATGACCTGCCCAGGCCCCTCCTCGGATTGCAACGAGCAGGTCGCAAAAATTAGAGTGCCGCCAGGCTTCAGCATCTCAGTTGCCGCTAATAGAAGCTGTTTTTGCAACGCGGCCAGTTTGATGATGTCGGCCTGCGATTTGCCGTAAGCGATATCGGGGTGGCGGCGCAGCGTGCCGGTAGCGCTGCAGGGGGCATCCAGAAGGACGGCATCAACCAGGTCATCAGGCCGCCAAAGGACTGCATCCGTCTCTACAATTTCCGCGGATAGGCTCAGGCGCAAAAGGTTCTCTTGCAGGCGTCGGAGCCGATTGCGCGAGCGATCGACGGCGATAACGTTCGCTCCAGCACTCACCATTGCGGCCGTCTTGCCTCCCGGGGCAGCGCAAAGGTCGATAACCTTTTTGCCTGCGACGTCGCCGATCAGGCAGGAGACCAAATGCGCCGCTACATCCTGAACCCACCAAGCACCTTCGTCATATCCTTCAAGGGCGGACACCGCGCCTGCGCCACGGAGCCGGACCGTGCCGCCGGGAAGAGCCTGACCGCCCAGCCGTTCTGCCCAGCTATGCGGATCGGTTTTCACCGAAATATCCAATGGTGGTTCTTCGGCATTTGCCTGGCCGATGGCACGACACGCAGTCTCGCCATAAGCATCGCACCAGGATTGCCACAGCCAGTCCGGCGTATTGAGGCGAACTGTATCCTGGGTTTCAAGCCAGACTTCTCCTTCACGTGTGAGGCGCCTAAGCACCGCATTGATCAGCTTGGCATATCCGCCCTCACCTTTTTCACGGAACAGACGCACCGAGGTATCGACAGCGGCATGATCTGGAACCTCCGTAAACAATATTTGCGCCACTCCAAGACGCAGGATGTCTTGGACGATTCTCGCCTTAGTCGGCAGCGGGCGTTCCATGCAATAGCTTAGGAGGTCATCAATCTGGCCCAATCGCTTGAGCGTTGTGATGACCAACCGCCTGGCAAAGGCCTGACCGGCCGGCGGCAAGTGAGCCATTTCAGCGTGGCTGGAGAGAGCCGCATCCATGGGTTGGCGTCGACGAACGACATCTTGAAATATTTCGAGGGCACAACTGCGAGGATCATCGGCCATGCCCGTTGATGCCCTAAATCGTCTCGCGCCTCAACCCCATGAATGGCGGAGCTCGCGCTTAATTCTCATTGCAATCACGGCTAAAAATATCATCTGTTGAATTGTTTTGACTTTGAGGGAGTTGAGGGGACATGGCCGACGAAGGCGGTTCAAAACCAAACATCAAGGCGACAGGCGGTTCCCCGTACCTTAGCCGTTCGTTAGCGATGTTGCGCGGTGATTCGCTCGTGACTATGGATGACAGCGAAAAGGACCCCGCCGATTGTATCCCAATGCCGGCTGAGGATAGACCGAGAGAATTTGGCGGCCCAAAAGGTAAGGAACCGACCCGTTACGGCGACTGGGAACGCAAGGGACGCTGTATCGATTTCTAGATTAGGCATCCGCTCTAATTGAGCGGCGGCTGGCGGCCGTTCACAGATCATGATAATCGGAAGTCTCGGCATCTCCACATCAATGCTGGCCCGAACAGAGAGAATGGATTCCGCCCAGTTGAGGAGCGGCCTCTTTAAAGCCTTTGAGGAAGCTCTGACGGTCAATACCAAAGAGACCGTGCCCGACAGCTGGCCCGATGTTATGAGCCAGCACGGCATTATCTTGCTGGCGCTGGGTAAGCAGGTGACGGGCAACGTGACACTGGAGGTGGCGGTGAGCAAGTTCGCAAGGTCCTCAAGATGCGAAAGCGTAAAAAGGCGCCTCAGCTCCGGGCCCAGACCGCCAATAATCTTGGCGCGGCGTGTTGTTCGCTGGCCAAGCGAAACGCTACAGTTGCATTGCTGCATGAAGCACAAAAATGCTTTAAGAGCGCCGCCAAAGTCTACCAGGAGATTGGTGACGCCAAACGCGCGGAGGTAATCATGTCAAACCGCGCCAGGGTCGAGTACTTTATGATCGCCAGGGCCAGTATGAAATAGAAATCGGCAACTTCAAGTCCCTACCCCTTTCTTTTTCAGTGTGTGAGCAACTAGTTAGCGGTTCTGGCGATTATCAATCAAATCGTCGACGACCGCCGGTTCGGCCAGCGTCGACGTATCGCCGAGGTTGGAGTAATCGTTCTCCGCAATCTTGCGGAGAATCCGACGCATGATCTTACCAGAACGCGTTTTCGGCAGTCCCGGCGCCCACTGCAGCCAGTCGGGGCTGGCAATCGGGCCGATTTCCTTTCTCACCCACTGTACGAGTTCTTTCTTCAACTCGTCAGAGCTTTCGACACCGGCCGTCAACGTGACGTAGGCGTAAATACCCTGGCCCTTGATGTCGTGCGGCGCGCCAACGACGGCCGCTTCTGCCACGGTTTTGTGAGCAACCAATGCCGACTCCACTTCCGCCGTACCCATGCGGTGGCCG
>CAYXUT010000090.1:9126-11410 GCA_964468005.1 uncultured Magnetovibrio sp.
ATCGTCAACGCGGCCGGTGATCCAGTAGTAGCCGTCCTCATCGCGACGGCAGCCATCACCGGTGAAGTAAAGCCCGGGATAGGAGGCAAAATAGGTATCGATAAATCGCTGATGGTCGCCATAGACGGTGCGCATCTGGCCCGGCCAGGATTCCTTAATGCACAGGTTGCCATCGGCGGCGCCCTCAATCTCATTGCCATCGGCATCGACCAGCACCGGTTGAATGCCAAAAAACGGCCGCGTCGCCGAGCCCGGCTTCAAGGCTGTGGCGCCTGGCAACGGCGTAATCAGAATGCCGCCAGTTTCCGTCTGCCACCAAGTATCAACGATCGGGCAGCGCTTGTCGCCAACTACGTTGTAGTACCAGTTCCAAGCTTCCGGGTTGATCGGCTCACCAACCGTACCCAATAGCCGCACCGTCTTGCGGCTAGTCTTGGTGACAAATTTATCACCCGCGCCCATCAACGCGCGGATCGCCGTCGGCGCGGTGTAAAAGATGGAGATATCGTGCTTATCGCAAACTTGCCAAAAGCGCGATGCATCGGGGTAGTTCGGCACTCCTTCAAACATCACCGTGGTAGCACCGTTGGCCAGGGGGCCGTAAACGACATAGCTGTGGCCGGTAACCCAGCCGACATCCGCCGTGCACCAATAAATCTCGCCATCATGATAATCGAACACGTACTCGTGGGTCATTGATGCAAACACCATGTAGCCGCCGGTGCTGTGCTGCACACCCTTTGGTTGGCCGGTGGAACCAGAAGTATAGAGAATGAACAATGGATCCTCGGCATTCATCTCTTCCGGTTCGCAATCCAGCGAGGCGGTAGCGGTGGCTTCGTGGTACCAAACATCGACATCGTTCCAGGCGATATCGCCACCGGTCCGCTTGACCACGAACACTGAATGCACGCTGTTACAGGATTCCAACGCTTTGTCAGTATTGGCTTTCAGAGGAATAGGCTTGCCGCCACGCACGCCTTCATCGGCGGTAATCACCGCACAGCACTTCGAATCATCAATCCGTTGCGCCAAAGCATCCGGAGAGAAGCCGCCAAACACAATCGAATGGACGGCGCCGATGCGCGTGCAAGCCAGCATGGCGAAAGCCGCTTCCGGCACCATCGGCATATAGATGCACACTCTGTCGCCTCGTTTAACGCCACGGTCCTTCATGGCGTTGGCGAGACGGCAGACCTCTTCATGCAATTCCTTATAGGTAATTTTTTTGTCATCAGAAGGATCGTCACCCTCCCAGATGATAGCAACCTGCTCACCGCGCGTCTCAAGATGGCGGTCGATACAGTTGTAGGAGGCGTTCAGCGTGCCGTCGTAATACCATTTGATCGAGACTTCAGGTTTCTGGAAACTGACTTCCTTGACCTTGGTGTAATCCTTGAACCAGGTAATGCGCTTGCCGTGTTCTCCCCAGAACCCTTCTGGATCCTCGACGGAACGCTTGTACATTTCCTGATATTTTTCTTTATTGCAATTGGCCTGGGCCGCGAATGCATCCGGAACCGGATAGACTTGAACTTCGCTCATCTTGATCGCTCTCCCTTGTTCGGGTCGAATCTGCGTGGCACCTCGTTACAGCCCCCCGCATTTCGAAAGCCTTGTTCTGCTTGGCTCCGGATTATGGCAAATCGAGCGGGAATCACAAGTTAGACCAAGGTTGCGTGAGCTTCACCCTGTATCGTTGCGTTCCGGTAAGGTGATGAAAATCTCTCCTTCTTGCAGCGACGATTCGAGTGCGATCAGGCTGGCGTCCGCGCAAGGGCCGAAGACGCAATAACCGTCATCAATGCGAAACAGTGCGCCGTGCGTGGTGCAGATGATGTGGGTTTTATCTTGGTTCAAGAATTGACCCGCCTTGATATCAAGTGGCGAGCCGATGTGAGGGCAGGAATTGACATAAACAAATATATCGTCAGTCTTGCGGATAACCATGGCACTAAAGCGGCCCTCGTCGGTCTCAACCAAGAACCCGTTTGTCCCGTTCACCGGAACTTCATCCAATGCACACAACCGGATCGCTTTGTCGCTCATCCACTACCCCTTGCCAACGGCAAACCATCGAACCGTTAGTTGGGGTCTCTTCTAAAGACAGCTAGGATTTCGTCAAGCCCGTCCATGCCCGTGACTGGCATGGAGCAGACCGTGCCCCTGCACAAGTAGGCAGTGGCTCAGCCTTTGATCTGGCTCTTGATGCTCGCTGGATGACCTTTCAGTAAGTCTGTGCCTGGTGTCAAGGGTTGCAGCACGCGCGCTGGTAGATGGCGTT
>CAYXUT010000091.1:0-11397 GCA_964468005.1 uncultured Magnetovibrio sp.
CTCTAGGAGCACGGGACAAGAGTTCGAATCCTAGTGCTCCGCAAAAAAAGCCGATTGAATCATCAAGGCTGGAAACAGTGAAACTCGTATGGTTGGTACGAAAAATATGAAACCCATTGGCATTCATGGCATTTTTTCTTTTCTTCGAGTGGTTATGAAATTTGATGATTGCGTAGTTGTCATCCGAGTGCCGTAATCGCCTAGGGCGACAGCAGTCCTTCTTCGGTGGCATCCAACACCACCTTGAGGTGGTTTGGCTCCGCAAGTCTGACGATGGCGCAACTGACTTCCGGTTCTGCCATGAAATATCGAAGCGTCGTTTGCCGGGTATGCCGCCAACGGATCGAAGAAACCCTGGCCCGGGAAGCCATCTCCCTTTGAGTGCGCCGCGCTTGGTTTGATCATATTGTAATAGACTTGCGTGGAACGAATGCGTCCGGCTTTGAGCCGTGTCTCGTGATCAGCATGAATGATAATGCCGCCAACGAACCCACCGCTAAACACCACGGCGAGAGTATCCAAATCGGTATTGCTGAACTTTCTGATGTTTAATCCCTCCTCCCTATGCCGTGGATTAAAAATTCGGTGATGACATGCGCCTAGCTATTCCTTGCAGCCTTAATAATCGCGCCGCCAGGCGCTTGTTCGACGGGCGTGAGTTCAATGGTTGAGATATTGACATGCCAAGGCGTATCCAATGCGTAAATGACAGTGTTCGCCACATCATCTGGCGTCAGTGGCGTGTAGCCGGTCATAAAGGATTCACGTTCCTCGTTGGTTTTGAATGCGGTGTCGAAAAATTCTGTGGCGATACGGCCGGGGCATATTTCCGTATGCCGAACCCCAGTCCCGGATAGCTCCATGCGGAAGTGCTGGGCGAACGAGTGAATTGCTCCTTTGGTTCCACCGTACACCGGAAGGCCGAGTGGGTAGAGCGCGGCAACGGAGCCAATTTGCACGATATGTCCTCGTTTGCGCTCAACCATGCCTTCACCGACGGCCCGGGTCGTATGGAAAGCAGCACTGACGTTGAGATCAACCATTTCATCGATTTCGGCGGGTGTGGAATGCATGAAACCTTCATAGCCGCGCCCCAGGCCGGCGTTGTTGATCAAGATGTCTGCATCCAAATGTGGAAGCTCACTGTAGATGGCGTCGGTGTCCGTCAAATCGAGGGCCAGGGTCCGGCATCCCGTATTTTTGGCAAGTTCAGCAAGTCTGTCTTCGCGCCGGGCCAGGGCGATGACATCTAAACCTTTGTTGCGGATCAAACGCACGCACGAAGCGCCAACCCCACTTGACGCCCCCGTCACCAGCGCGGTTCTATATTCTGATAATGCCATGGCGTGCTCCTATGGACTTAAAGCAGTTTGCGACCCGCGCCTCTGGATGGTTCGGAATGCTAGCAAATCGCCCCCCTTGGGACCCCAGATGGGGCTGATTGGTTTCTTGCTTCGGGATGACAAGACGTTTTTAGATTGAATCGAATGACTTGGGAAGTCTGGATATGACGCATTCTCGCGGCGAAGTCGAACTATGGCATGACCACGATCTCGAATGTTCTGGGATCTACGTGAGAAAATTTTTCAGGGCGGAAGACCTCACAATGGGCGATGCAAACGATCGATTTACGGGTAGGTGCTCATGCCCTGATATTACTTTCAATGCCGGTGTCGAGCCACCTTGGGTGGAGCATTGTTATTGCCGGAGGTCCGCCGAAGCGCCGGTTGACCGGTTGTGACTCTCGTCGGCTGGGCTGATAACTGGTTTTGATGCGTCGTAAGTCTTCGATCCCCGGTTCTATGTGCTCATAGCGGAACCACTGCCCTGACTGCACCAGGTCGACGGCATTTTCCGATACGCGGCCACCACCAAAGACGGTTCGCTGCCGTGAAGTCCTATAGACAAGCTTGTTGAAAGGTTAGAGCAGCCCTCGGCTCGCCAAGTTTCGCATAAGATCTGAAAAACCGAACGTCCATGGTTGGCAGTTGGCACAGTGGTGCACCGTGTTCACCAGTTGGCCAAGTCTTTCATTGGAAATAGTGACCACATCGCCGACCTTGTGGGTGAAACCTTCGTTCTCGATGTCGCGGTCCTGGATCGGGGCGAACATGGTGCCGAGCATCAACAGGAACCCATCCGGGTACTGGTGGTTCTCGCTAATCGTCGCGTCGATAAGCTCCAATGGGTCTCGGCTGATCTGGCTAATGAAACTCGCGCCTTCCAAGTGGAAGCCGTCATCGCCGTCGACGTTTAATGCGATGTCAGCCGAACGCACATCATCCATGGTGTAGGAGTTGTCGAACAGCCGGATAAACGGCCCGACTGCGCAACTCGCGTTATTGTCCTTGGCTTTGCCCAAGAGCAACGCTGAACGGCCTTCTAGGTCGCGAAGATTGACGTCGTTGGCGAGCGTTGCGCCGACGGCTTTGCCGCTGCTGGCAACAACAACAGCGATTTCAGGTTCCGGGTTATTCCAAACGGAACTCGGCAGGATACCAATGTGTGCGCCTGATCCAACAGCTGAGAGCGGCTGAGCCTTGGTGAAAATCTCCGCGTCCGGGCCTATGCCGACCTCCAGATACTGCGACCAAACACCGCGTTCAATCAGCTTTTCCTTGACCTTCATGGCCTCCGGAGAGCCCGGCCTCAGTTTTGATAGATCCTGGCCGATCAGGTTGTTGATGTCGTTCCGGATGGCTGCTGCCTTGTCCGGTGCCCCGCGCGCCTGTTCTTCAATGAGCCGCTCCAACAGGCTGACCACGAATGTGACGCCCGATGCCTTCAGGGCTTGCAGGTCTGAAGGCGCCAGAAGCCAAGGTCTCGTGGGGTCGCGCGTCGTCTCGTAGGCGTTGTCCAAGAGGTCCTTGACGCTGCCGATATCCGAGCTACTCGTCAAGGCGTCACGCACATATTCGGTCGGGCTCAGTTTTTCGCAGACATCTCGGGTTGTAGGTGCATCCGTTGAGGTGATGTCGACGATCCGATCTCCTGAAACGACGACGACCGAGGGGCCATTGGCATCCGGCACAAATGCCCGGCCCAACAGCGTAGCTGTTTCATGGTCGGTTGGTAGCATTCCTGACATTTTTACTCACCCTCCGTGATTTTTTTGTTGGCGTCATAATCGGGGATGGCCTTGGTGCGAACCAAGGTCAGTCCCTTGATCGGAATCTTGCCGGCGCCATCGACGTCAAATCTTTGCCGCATGGCGGTGCCATGCCCACCACCGTGCATGGCCATGATGGTTATGGCTCATGCCATATCCGCCAAAATGGCTGCTCCAATGGCCTCTTGCGCGTGACGTCGACGCTGCCCGAACGCGTCTAACCCGAAACATTCGGATTTTGCGTATAGGTGCCGACGATCTTACCCTTGGCCAGGATGTGGCCTTGCATTGCCGCCATCACGTCCGGACCGCGGAAATCGCCGTTATCATCCAGACCCAAGCTTTCCACATCCAAGGCATAGACCTGGAACTCATAGTGATGCAGCAATTCGTCGTTCCACGGCGGGCAGGGGCCATCGTATCCACCATAGTCTCCAGCCATGTCCGGGTTCGTTGCCATGAACATGGTGTAGTCGTTGATGCCCCGGATGCCATGAGCGACGCTGCCGGGGCTCTTGCCGCCGGCGACTAAGCCTTCCGACTCGGCGCCTTCGGCCAGGCTGTGAAGTGTTGCCGGCACATCTACTAAAAGCCCGTGGTAGAAGTCCTGGCGCGGCATGTCTGCCGGGATCGAGCGTACCTCGGAGTTGACGTCGTCGAACACGGTAGGTACGTCAACATCAACACAGATAACCGTAAAACTCTTGGTGTTGTCCGGCGCGCCGGACCAACTCAGTTGCGGGCTAATATTAGTGCTCATCTTGGAATGGTTTTCGGTGCAAGGCACGCAAAAGGCATAACGTTCGGGGATCGGATCCCCATCGTTGAAGGCGTCTGATGTGACGCTCATAGTGCCACTCATGATTTTTCCTCCCGAATGGTCCGTTCTCGAGGGTGATAGCTTAACTAAGATGGGTCCGGCGTTCCAGTGGACAGCTAGAAATTGCACCTTGTGAGGTGCTGCGCTATCACCCAGACATGGCTCGGCTTTCTCCACCTGACCTCATCTGGCGCGACGGCGGCGTGCCCTTTTCCGAACGCTTCGGCGACGTCTACTTCAGTGGTGGCGGCCTGGACGAGACCCGTCATGTCTTTTTGGATGGAATCGGCGCGCCAGATATCTGGCGTGGTCGGGGAGATTTTACCATCGCTGAAACGGGCTTCGGCACCGGGCTTAATTTCCTCTGCCTTTGGAAACTGTGGCGCGAGACCGCGCCACCCAAGGCACGCCTCAATTATGTTTCCGTTGAGGCGTATCCATTGACGGTGGTTGAACTGGTCCGTGCACACGCCGCGCATCCTTCTCTCACCGGCCTAGTGCGCGAACTCTGCGAGAAGCTACCGCCGGCCTTGGGCGGTTATCATGAAATCCTCCTAGACAATCGAAGTGTCCGGTTGCTTTTGCTCTATGGAGACGTCGAGAAAATGCTCGGTAATTTGCTTGCCAGCATCGACGCCTGGTTCTTAGATGGTTTCGCGCCGGCCAAGAACTCCGACATGTGGACGTGCGGCGTGTTTGCGGAGATCGCGAGGCTCTCCGCATCAGGCGCCAGACTTGCGACCTTTACTTCCGCCGGAGATGTGCGTCGTGGGTTGATGGATGTCGGCTTCGCGATGCAAAAGCGCTCGGGCTTTGGTGCCAAGCGCGAATCCCTGGCCGGCGCTTTGGCCGAAGCGCAAGAACATCCGCAATCCGCACCCTGGTTCCAGCCGCCCAAGCCCATCGAAGCGGGTGCCAAGGTTGCCGTCATCGGCGCCGGGATCGCAGGGTGCAACTTGGCCTTCGCCCTTGAACAGCGAGGTCTCAGCGTTACCCTTTATGAAGCCGGCGACTTGCCCGGCGCTGGGGTCGCCACGCCGCCGGCTATCGTGCAGCCAAGGCCGTTTTCCGGTGATGATGCCAACGGCTCGTTCCATGCCGCCGCCTATGGGCGGGCCACAAAGTTTTATGACGATCTCGAACGCTCTGGCCACAACGTTTGGCTCAATCGTGGCCTGCTGATTTTCGGGCGTGATGACGCAGATGCCAAGCGCTACAAGCGCTTTGCGATGAGCGACAGGCTGGCCAGTGGCGCGGTAGACTGGCTTGATGCCGGGTCAATCTCGGAGCGAAGCGGGCTCGACCTTCCAATTGGCGGGGCCTGGTTTCCCAGTGCCGGCTCGGTCGAAAGTGACAAACTTCGTCGCGCGTTAATTGAGGGCGTTGCGATCAAGACGGGCACTCAGGTCTCGGAGATAGTCCGTCATGATAATCGCTGCCGGCTTATGGGGCCGGAGGGTGAAGTGCTGGGCGATGCCTCGGCGGTGGTTATTGCCGGGGCGTATGCGTCGGTGAAACTGTCTGGATTTTCGGAGCTCGGGCTTTTCGCCGACCGTGGCCAGGTGACGCTTTTCCCACCTAGTGATGCAACCGCCGGGCAGAAGGTGCCCGTCACCTACGGTGGTTATCTGACGCCTGCTGCTTCGTGGGGCGGCGGCGAGCCGTTACAGGTCTTGGGCTCGAGCTACGAGCGTATTACCGATCCCGAAATCATGAACTGGCAGGCCCCACGTGCCAGTGACGATGATGGTAACATCGCCATTCTGGCGGGTCGGTTGCCTGCGCTGGCTGCCGGTCTTCCGGCCAAGGCGGCATCGTTGGTGGGGCTCCGGGCAACTACGAGGGACCGGCTCCCAGTCTTGGGCGGAGTTCCCAACGGCGCGTTCTATCGTCAGAATTACGCTGACCTGTGCCACGGTCCGGATGCGCGGGAATTTCTGCCGGCCAGTTACCGGCCGGGGCTCTATATCTTAGCCGGCTTGGGTTCGCGGGGTTATATGACAGCACCGCTCACAGCCGATGTTCTGGCGGCCCAGATTACTGGCGCGCCAGTGCCACAGCCCCGCCAGGTGCTTGAGGCCATGCATCCAGGACGTTTCCTAATCCGTGACTTGAAGCGCGGGCGCGCGGGGGCGACAATCCACAAAATTTCGGAGGAATAAACATGCGTATGCAATTGGCTACTTGGCCGGAGGTTGAGATCTACTTGAAGGACTCAGCGCACGTCATCCTGCCTATCGGCTCAACGGAGCAACACGGTCCCACCGGTTTTATTGGTACCGACGCCCTGACCGCCGAAATGATCGCCATCGCCGTCGGTGAGCGCCTCAACGTTATGGTCGCGCCAACCATATCCGTCGGCATGGCCCAGCACCATTTGGGTTTTCCGGGCTCTATGACGCTCCGTCCCTCGACCTTGATCGCGGTCATCCAGGACATGGTTAATTCACTGGCACACCAAGGTTTCGAGCGTTTCTATTTCATCAATGGCCATGGAGGTAACATTGCCACGGTGACGGCGGCGTTTTCCGAGATCTATGCTGAAGCCAGCTTTGGCACTGCCGCCTCGAACCGCCCCTCCCTCCGATGCGCGCTCCGCAACTGGTACATGGGTTCGCGGGTCAGGGATCTTTCCAAGGAGGTTTTCGGTGAAGACGAGGGCTCGCATGCAACGCCGTCCGAAGTGGCGCTGAGCTATTTCGGTTATCCTGAAGATGGCGCGCGTGTTTCCCAGGCGGCTCTTGATCCAGACCGCGCGCCGACAGGAGTGATCTATGATGCCGATGACTACCGACGCAACTTCCCGGACGGCCGTATCGGCTCTAACCCGGGCCGCGCCAACGCCGAAATCGGCGAGCGCATCTTCAACGCCGCAGTGGAGGATTTAATCGACGACTACCGTGATTTCATTGATAAGGCGTGAGCTTGTCTTAATTTACCAACGTATTTGTTGGGAAGGTCTGATAAATGCAGGTTGGAAACCAATGATTTTACAGAAATGATAAGAAATCATTGGATGAAACCAATCTCGTTTTCTTACATATAGACAGGGATGTCATGATTGGTCAGTGTACAGGCTCGAGCGGGCTCTGCGTTACTGGTCAGGCTCGGCCCGCGGTGTTAGTGTCGGAAGACCGCTTTGACACGATGGCTTCGGTAATGGTTTGCGTGTTTAAATTCGATGCGACGGATGCGCCGTTGTTTCGTGTTATGGTGGGATCAAGCCAGTAGAAGTGACTGAAAACAGCATCCCGCATGATAGCAGATAAAGTCACTGCTGGTTCCAAAGAACGCTTTGGCGAGAAAATCTGAGAAATTTATCGTGATGATATGGTTCGGTCGGAGCGCGCGATCGTCGTATTTTTCGGCCTAGCCTGGTTCTGGAACTTAGCCGCCCTGAATCGCCGCAAACAGCGTTATCTCGTCGCCATCGGCAAGCTTTGTATCGGCGCGGTCTTTCGGCGGCACCATCTCGCCGTTGATGATGGTGGTATAAGCCTCTTCACTGGGAAGAGACAAGCCAGCCAACAACTCAACCACAGTGCTGCCAGCCACCATGTCCATGGCGCGGACGCCAAATTCGTCGAACCCTGATGGCGGGCTGCCTGCTATGGACAGCAGTTTGACGGTAATCTTCATCAGATGTCGACGCGGTCCATCGTCTCGTTGGTCGGCACACCGTCCTCTGTCCAGCCGCGCAGGTGGTAGTATTCTGGCAGCATCTTGTCTAATTCGGTGACCCGGCCCTTGGCGACACCGGTTTTGGCGGCTTCCTTGAGGAAGCGCTCGGGCAGGGTGTCGTCCGCTTTGGTCATGCCGGCGCGAAGATTGAACTGGCGCTCCAGCGTCCAGATGCGTTCACCGGTCTCCATCATCCGCTGTTCGGTCCAGCCGCCGCCGCAAGCAGCGTCCACCTGGTCGGCATAGTCGGCGATATCCCAGGCATTGCCGGCAAAGGCGCAAAGCCCAGTTGAATCCTTGACCGAGGCCATGTCCTGGGTGTTCTTGACGATCTCGGCACGACCTTCCGTTTCGAGGTTGGAGAAATCGGCAACGAAGGGGCTGGCACGCATGTGGCACGCTCCCCGGTTGGAGGTTGCATAGGCGAGGCCCATGCCCTGCATGGCTCGGGTGTCGTAGCCGGGGATCTCCTGGCCTTTGACAGAGATCGAAAATTCAGGCCGGCCGTGCTTATCACAGAGCCGTTTTGAACCCAATCCGATTTCTTTGCCGAAGCCCTCGCCAATGCCGGTCATTTCCGCCAGCTTGCAAAGCGCCTCTGCGTTGCCAAAATTGAGTTCGATGCCGCCAGTGTCCTCGGCGGTGATGACGCCTTCCTCGAACAGTTCCATGGCCGCCGAGACCGAGCCGCCGAAAGAAATCGGGTCCATGCCGTGCTCATTACAAAGTGCGTTGGCATAGGTGGCGGCGTCCAGGTCGTCGGAGCCTACCATCGGGGCGAGGGCGAAGATGCTCTCATACTCTAGCCCGCCCATGGCTTTGCCGTAGCGCTTCTTGTTCTCTTCCGATTTCAGCGTGAAGTGCTCGGGGTCGATTGTAGCGATGCGCCCGCAGCCGATGGAGCAACTGAAACAGGCCTTGGTGGCGATCACGTTGGGCTTATTGTCAGAACGGCGCGGCGTGTGCGCGGCCTTAGCGTTGACCTTCGGATTGCCCTCGAACTGCACGTCGCGTGAATTGCGGGTCGGCAGCGAGCCATAGGCGTGGGTGTTGTCGATCATGGCATGGGTGCCGACGCGGCCTAAGCGTTCGCGTGCCGCATGGACGTCGAGCTTAGCACGTTTCTCGCGGACTACAGTCTTGAAGCGCTCTGGGTCGTGTACCTTGACGCCCAACGTGCCACGCACGGCAACAGCTTTGAGGTTCTTTGACCCCATCACCGCACCAACGCCTGAGCGGCCGGCCGCCCGGTCCGTGTCGTTCATGACGCAGGCAAAGCGCACAAGGCTCTCGCCGGCGCTACCGATTGAGGCGATCCGTATCATTGGGTCCTGGTGGCGCTTCTTTATGCGTTCCTCGGTTTCCCAGACGGTCTCACCCCAGATGAAATCGCGGGCGTCTAGAATTTGCGCGTCGCGGTCGCGAATTATCAAATAGACTGGATGCGGGGCCTTGCCCTCAAAGATGATGAAATCCCAGCCGGCCAGCTTGAGTTCGCCGCCGAAATAACCGCCCGAATTGGACGCGGCGATAGCATTGGTCAGAGCACCTTTGGTGACCACAGACCAGCGCCCGCCGGTCGAGGCAAAAGTGCCGGTTAGAGGTCCGGTGGCAAAGATCATTTTGTTCTCGGGGGACAGAGGATCGGCTTTTGGGTCCATTTCCTCAAACAGATACTTACTGGCAAGACCTCGCTGGCCAAGATAGCGTTCTGCCCACTCCATGTTGAGCGGTTCTTCTTTTGCCGTCATCGCGCCGAGATCAATACGCAAAACTCTACCCTGCCAACCCATGACCGGTCCCTCCTTATCGGTTTTGGTGGTGCATATATTGGCTATTGGTGGCGGTTCGTAAAGAGCCATGACCCCATTCCATGGGGATTTTTTCAAAACAGCAAGTGTTCGTGTCACATTTCGAAAAGAGGAGAAATTCGAGGACTAAAGCCAATATCGCAGAGCTCGATCCTGGACGATTCGAGACCGAAGCCGAGCCACCAATGATGCTTGAGCGCGAGATTTTTTGCCCAACAGCCTAGTTTTGACCGGTGGCTAGGTGACGATGCCGAGGGATGTGCTTGAAAAAATATATGGCGTGGAAAGTGGAAAATCTGCTTTCACCCGCCGGGTGGAGCAGGGCGCGTCTGTTCCACGGTGTGTATGAAATTAATTTTTAGAGAAAAATCACGCTGTAGTTGCATGAAAGATCAAATTCACTTGGGAAATGGGAGGGGCTTAATCGGCGATGGAAGGCGTAAGTAGTCCCATGACATTGAGCAACGTGAATATCGCGATGGCGACATCCGTATCTGCCGATGTGGCGTCCGAAGAGGCATTGATCAGCGCGGTTTCTCCAGCAAGAACATCAATCAAGGAACGGTTGCCCAGCTGTCGTTCACGGCGGGCTAGTTCCAGGAATTCGGCAGCGATGTTGGCCTGGTTGTGAAGTTGTCCAGCATTGGCCTGGGCTGTTTGCAGGCTGTCCCAAGCATTGCGGGCTTGCTCTTCTATCTGGTCGCGGGTGTCGCCAAAGCGGTTGACCGTGGCGACATGGCTCATTTGCGAGGCCCGAAGCGTATTGACTGCGGTGAGGCCCATATTGATGTCATAAGTGGCCTCAATCTTGATCAGGCGCTCTTGCTGCGAGCCGGCGGAGCCGCCACTGTCTTCCTTGACTTTTTGCTCGGCTGTGAAATCGAAGCTGGGTAAGAATTCATCGATACGTGGCTTGATGACGGTCTCGCGCGGCACCGACGCGCCAGTGCGCGCTGCGCGCAATTGCGGGTTTTTTGTCACTGAAGTCCGTATTGCATCGTCGAGTGATTCGGGTAGCAGCTCCAGCGGCAATCGGGGATCGGTCATCCTCTCGATATCCTCAGGCGAACGGCCATAAACCGCGCGGTAGCGATTGAGGGCTGTTTTCAATACGCCTTGCGACTGTATCAACCGTGATTCGGCGCCGGCGAGTTGTGTCTTCGCCTGGAGGACATCGGTGGACAAACCGGAGCCGAGCTTTACGCGGGCATCTTCCAACTCGGCTTGACGTTTGATGTTGTCCGCTGAACCGGATGCGAAGTTGGATAACTTGTTGGCGCGCACGACATTGAGATAGGCCGTCAACCCTTCGAGCAGCACAGCTTGCTTTGACGATTCTCGGGTTTCTAGGGATTGTTTCAAAGCCAGGCGTGATGCCCGAATGGCCGAATTGGTTGAGCCAAAATCCCAGACCTTCTGAGTGATGGTGGTTTCCACATTGCGTGGCACCATGTTTGTGTCATCGGAGTCGGTCGGTTTGTTCTGCTTCTCGTTGCCGATGTTGGCGGTGATAGAAAGGTTCGGATACCAATTGCCCCAGGTAACCTTAAGGGTCTCTTCTGCGGCGCGCACGTCGGCGTCGGCTGCAAGTATGCGTTTGTGGGTTTGTGTTAGCTTGATCAGGATATCACGCAGAGGGCCAGCAGCGGCGGGTTGCGCGCTAAGCGCTAACGCCAACAGTGCGGCTGAATATCTAGCTAAGCGTGAACTCATTACTGTTTTCGCTCTTCTTGGCCTCGGTTGCATTTCTGTTAAGCCCGTAACCCCAAGTGAGCCAGTGGATCAAGGGCAAAGGCGTTGCCAGATTTTATCGGGCACGAAGTTTAAACGAAGGTAGACTCTGCTGCCAGAAATAATTTGCTACAAAAAGTAGTATTTCCGGATGTTTTACAGCCTAGATATAGTGACGAGCCTCTATCAGGCCTAAGTATTGATATTTTCATAACGCGGAATTCTTGGCATGTAAATTGCTTGCC
>CAYXUT010000092.1:0-11215 GCA_964468005.1 uncultured Magnetovibrio sp.
CGTTGTCGCAACAGTAGTCGAGCAACCTAGCTATCGCTGCCACCCAGTTAGCAACATGTCTTGCACAACGTTCGGGTGCAGATCGTGCTGGTCTGTTAAAGGCAGTACGGAGGGCTTCTGCCACTTGCTGCTCATTGAGCCATGACATCGTAAAACGGTGTTAAATCAGTTTTGTTACCCAAAATTGATACCTAACAAAATACCCGCCCCCTTTTCAGGGTATGGGACGTTGTAACCATAGAGCGAGTGGGCGGTTCTTAATACAGCGGCGGTTCGCTAAACTCTAGTTCTTCTCTTTATCAACCAGCGCGTTTTCGGCGATCCACGGCATCATTGCCCGGAGTTTCTCACCTACCTGCTCAACGCCGTGCTCGGCGGCGATGCGACGCTCGGCCTTGAAGTTGGGTAGACCAGCCTGGTTCTCAAGCATCCACTGTTTGACGAAGCGTCCGGACTGGATGTCGGCCAGAATATCTTTCATGCGCGTCTTAGTCTCGTCAGTAATAACCTTGGGGCCTGACATGTAATCACCGTACTCGGCCGTATTAGAGACCGAGTAACGCATGTTGGCGATACCCCCTTCGTAGATCAAGTCGACGATCAGTTTCACTTCGTGGCAGCACTCGAAGTAAGCCATTTCCGGCGCGTAGCCAGCTTCGACCAGGGTTTCGTAACCAGCCATGATCAGCGCGGACAAGCCGCCGCAAAGAACTGCCTGCTCGCCGAAGAGATCGGTCTCGCACTCTTCCTTGAAGGTCGTCTCGACGATACCGGCGCGGCCTGCGCCGAGGCCGGCGGCGTAGGAGATGCCGATTTCCTGAGCATTGCCTGACGCATCCTGGGCGACAGCGATGAGGCTCGGCACACCAGCGCCGCGCACGTATTCGGAACGCACCGTATGGCCCGGACCCTTGGGCGCGATCATGAAGACATCCAAGTCGGCGCGCGCTTCAATCAGGCCGAAGTGCACGTTGAGGCCATGCGCGAAAGCTATGGCGCTGCCTTCCTTGAGGTTTTCATGCAGATGATTGCTATAAAGAGCGGCCTGCCCTTCATCTGGCGTCAGCACCATGAAGATATCGGATTTTTTTGCCGCATCGACAGCGATCATAACCTTGAAGCCATCGTTCTCCGCCTTCTTCGCCGAGCCGGAGCCTGGACGCAGGACAATGACGATGTCCTGGCAGCCGGAATCGCGCAGGTTTAGCGCGTGGGCGTGGCCCTGGCTACCGTAGCCGGCGATGGCAATCTTCTTGTCCTTGACTAGATTCACATCGGCATCGCGATCATAATAAACTCGCATATCTATCTACCCCTTGTTTGATAAGCCCATTCCATAAACTCTCTTATTAGGCTGCGGACTAGCCCACGTGCTCCATGCCAACGACGCCGCGCGCAATTGCCGCAATCCCGGTACGCGATACATCGACAAGGCCCAGCGGCTGCATCAGCTTGACGAAGGCATCGACCTTGCTGGATTTGCCAACAATCTCAAAAACGAATGATTCGTTAGTGCTATCAACCACTCGTGCGCGGAAGATATCCGCAATCCTTAGACTTTCAACCCGCATTTCACCGGTGCCGACAACTTTCACCAGAGCCAGTTCACGCTCGACGCTGTCGCCTTCGAGCGTCAGATCACTGACCTCATGTACCGGAACCAAGCGATAAAGCTGCGCTTTGATCTGTTCAATGACCATCGGCGTACCAGTGGTAACGACTGTGATGCGGCTCAAATTGTTCACGGCATCCGTCTCGGCGACGGTGAGGCTCTCGATGTTATAACCCCGGCCCGAAAAAAGGCCGATGACGCGCGCCAAGACACCGGGTTCGTTGTCCACGAGCACGGCGATGGTATGGGTATTCTCTGTTTGGGTTTGGGCGTTCACGTCTTTTTACTTCCAGGGAGCCGCCAAGCAGCCCTCCTTATAAATGACAATCAGTCGAATGCAACCGAACCAGGCGTATTGCCTAGACCAGCACCATCCCTTCCTCGGAGACCGGCTTCTCGGTCTCATCGTTAGGACCAAGTAGCATCTCATTATGGGCCGCGCCCGACGGGATCATCGGGAAGCAATTCTCGGTCGGATCAATATGGATGTCACAAATTACGGCATTGTCGATCTTGATCATTTCCTTGATCACATCGCGGACCTCGCTCGGTTTTGTCGCCTGCAGGCCGACCATGCCAAATGATTCGGCAAGCTTAGCAAAATCTGGCAAGCTCGACATGTAGCTTTCCGCATAGCGCCCGCCGTGCAGCAGTTCCTGCCACTGGCGCACCATACCCATATAGAAATTGTTCAGGATAAAAGATTTTACCGGCAATCCATATTGCTTGATAGTCGAAAGCTCTTGCATGTTCATCAGGAATGATGCTTCGCCGGCGATGTCGATGCAAAGCGATTTCGGGTGCGCAATTTGGACACCCATGGCCGCCGGCAGCCCGTAACCCATGGTACCGAGACCACCCGAGGTCATCCAGTGGTTCGGCTTCTCGAAGCCGAAGTACTGCGCAGCCCACATCTGGTGCTGACCGACTTCGGTGGTGATATAGACTTCCTTTTTCAGATTGCGGCTCAGTTCGCAAAGTTGCTGGATAGCATACTGCGGTTTGATCACGTCCTTGCCCTGATTGAATTTCAGGCAATCAACATGGCGCCATTTGTCGATCTGCTCCCACCAGGCGTTCATCGCCTTACTATCGACCTTGGACTGCGTCGAACGCCAGACCTTGATCATGTCTTCCAATACATGACCGACATCGCCGACGATGGGAATATCGATGGGCACGTTCTTGTTGATGGAAGACGGGTCGATATCGATGTGGATCTTAAGGGCGTTGGGCGCGAAGGCATCGAGCCTGCCCGTTATCCGGTCGTCGAAACGCGCACCAACACAAATCATCACGTCGCAGGCGTGCATCGCGAGGTTAGCCTCGTAGGTTCCATGCATTCCGAGCATTCCAAGGTATTGCTTGTTCGATGCTGGAAAAGCGCCAAGCCCCATTAAGGTGAGCGTACAGGGAGCGCCGGTCATCTTGACGAAATGGGTCAGCAATTGTGATGCGGCCGGGCCGGAATTAACCACCCCGCCCCCGGCGTAGATGATCGGCATCTTGGCCTTGGCCAGTGCCGCGATGGCTGCCTTGACCTGCTTGATGTCGCCTTTCACTTGAGGATTGTAGCTCTTGACCTTGACCTTGGATTTCGGTGTGTAGTCGCCGAGCGCCATCAACACGTCTTTTGGCAGGTCGATAACCACTGGGCCTGGGCGTCCGCTTCTCGCCACGTGAAAAGCCTCATGCATGACGCGGCCGAGATCAGCGACGTTCTTGACTAGATAATTGTGCTTGGTACAGGGGCGCGTGATGCCAGTGGTATCAGCTTCCTGGAAGGCATCGTTGCCAATCAGATGCGTCGGCACCTGACCGGTCAGGCAGACGATCGGAATGCTGTCCATCAAGGCGTCGGTCAGGCCGGTTACCGCGTTAGTGGCTCCGGGGCCGGAGGTGACCAGGACGACGCCGACCTTACCGGTCGAACGCGCATATCCCTCGGCTGCATGAACGGCGCCACCTTCCTGGCGGACGAGGACATGGCGGATACGGTTCTGCTGGAAGATGGCATCGTAAATCGGTAATACGGCACCGCCCGGATACCCGAAAATATCGGTGACGCCCTGCTCGTCGAGCGCCTTCAAGACGATTTCCGACCCGTTCATCTTGTCCTTGGCCATGTCTGCATACTCCTTGGTAGCCTTCTCTCACCTGACCCGATGGGAGCTGCCGTTTTAATCAAGAACTAGCCTTCACGGAACCCGCTGGCACCGCTCAAGCCGGTATCGCCGCTCATCAATGCCGCGGGAATGGTATTCCTGGCTGACAAGAAGCGGGAACCTAGTCACAGAAACCCGGATGGTCAATATAAAAAAAGAAAATTTATGAAAAGATTCCTTTATATAACCTTTTCATAAATTTCGTTAAATAATTACTTTACGTTATTAAATTAGTTTTTTCTTTCTAAAATCCTGTACCACTTGATTGATTTTGCTATTTAATTCGACAATGACCCACGCCGCGTCAGTCGGGACACCGGGTTTCGGCATGTCGGCGCGGGATCATTGACATAGAGCGTGCTGACCAAGATCAGGCCCGTGCAGTTCAGCGATGTCAGCTGGCTTCGGATGTCGAAGACAACTAAAAGTTGCGTTATCACGTGACCTTATCATTCCTACAGTGGCTCCAGTAGCCGAAACGCAGCAGAGGTGGCCGCCTCCGTGTCGCCGAATCCCTCGAACACCAAGTCCGCCGCTATCTGGTTGCGGAACCAGGTGAACTGGCGCTTGGCGAAATTACGCGTCGCCTGCTTGGCTTTCTCGACCGCTTCGGCTAATTGGCACTCGCCCCGCAAATACCGAGCAAACTCCGGCACGCCCAAGGCCTTCATCGCCGGTAGGTTTGGGTCGAGATGACTTGGCAACAGCGCGGCCACTTCGTCGACCGCACCAGCCGCCACCATGGCATCGAACCGCTCTTCGATGCGTCGGTAAAGCGCCTCTCTTTCGGGCGTCAGGACAATGCATGTAAAATCTGCTCCAATCGGCGGCCCTTTTGGCTGTTCGCTCTGCCAATCAGCTAAGCTCAGGCCGGTCGCCTTGGCCACGCTATAGGCGCGGATCAAGCGTTGCCGGTCGCCGGCCCCCAGTTTCGCCCCAGCGCCTGGGTAGAGTTCGGCCAACCTTTCGCGGAATACATCACCTCCGTGTTGCTCAAAAAGCTGGCGCGCCTCATCGACAATTTCCGGCGGCACCAATGGCATCGGCGCGATCCCCTCCATCAATACTTTAAGATAAAGCCCAGTGCCCCCGCAGACCACAGGCACCCTCCTCCGCCTATGCAGATCGGCGATCACGTCAAGCGCCATTTCGAGCCAGAAGCCGGCCGAGCAACTCTCCATCGCCGGAAGTATGCCGTAGAGATGATGCGACGTCCGCGCTTCTTCGGTGGTATCCGGACGGGCCGTCAGCACCCGAAACTCTCGGTAAACCTGCATGCTGTCAGCGTTGATAATTTCGCCGCCAAAGCGCTCGGCAATAGCCAGTGCCAAGGCCGATTTGCCGCTTGCCGTCGGGCCGGCAACGATGATGACTTGTTTATCCCTATGCCTTTCTGCCACCACTGACCGATCAGTCCTTACACCCACCGAAACCTTTGTCTAAGGGGGTCGCCATGTGTCCCGTTCTTGCCGGACGGCCTAAACCTGACCATTGTTGCCGAGACAGCGTCTGCCCTCAACACCCGAGGTGCCAAATCCGGGATCATTGATTGGCTAGCGTCAGGACAAGCGGCTGATACTCCATTCTCCAGCATTGAGCCGAATGGGACTGAAAGCACCACTCGGTCCATCCTGGCAAAGACAGCCGTCGACTTAATCGCGCAAGGCATAGTCGTCTGGCGAAGAAACTTCTGATCGCCGATATGGATCGATCATCGTCAGCGGCGAGACGCTAGACGATCTGGCCGCCTACGCAAACCAGAAGGACGAGTTCGTCGATATAACCATGCGCGTCATGATCGGCGAACTGTAATTCGAGTCAGCGATGTTAGAATGCGTCGACATGCTGGTCAGCCTTGCGGAAACAATTTAATGGGATTCGTCAAGCCACGCTTCAACGGGCTTAGCACGACGACAAAGCGGATCAATATACTTACCCAGGGGACAAGCTACTCGAAACGCTCTACCGGAGCGCTTTCCATAGAATATCCTCACCCTGAGCCAGACCGCAGGCCCGTGTTGAAGGGTGGGCGGTAGCGCTACCCTTGAACGCCTTATTGAATAACGATCCTCGGCGCCTCGGCCTCGCGCTGCGCCAGAGCCCGGTCGATCTTTTGGACGACCTCTTCGGAGATGGCGCGGTAGGCCTTGGCGTGTTCGCCATCGGGCTGCGAGACGACGATCGGCGAGCCGCCGTCGGACGTCACGCGGATGTCGATATCCAAAGGAATCTCGCCGAGAAAATCGCAATCCAGCCGCTCGGCCTCGGCCCGCGCGCCGCCATGTGCGAAGATTTCGGAGCGCTCGCCGCAATGCGGACAATTAAAGTAGCTCATGTTCTCGATGATGCCGAACACCGGCACATCGACCTTGCGAAACATGTTCAGGCCCTTGCGCGCATCTAAAAGTGCAATGTCCTGCGGCGTTGAGACAATCACCGCACCCGTCAAGGGCACGCGCTGCGCCATGGTCAGTTGCGCGTCGCCGGTGCCCGGCGGCATATCGACGACAAGCACGTCCAACTCACCCCAGTTGACGTCGCGCATCATTTGTTCGAGCGCCGACTGAACCATCGGCCCACGCCAGATCATCGGCGAGTCGTCCTCGACCAGAAAACCGATGGACATCACCTTGACGCCATAGTTTTCCATGGCTTCCAAATTCTTACCGTCGTTAGAAACCGGCTGGCCGGTTATCCCCATCATGCGCGGCATGGAGGGCCCGTAGATATCGGCATCCATCAGGCCGACCTTCTTACCGGCGGCGGCAAGCCCCATGGCTAGGTTGACGGCAGTGGTCGATTTACCGACGCCGCCCTTGCCCGAAGCCACAGCGACGATCGCATCGACGCCAGGAATCGGGTTACCGCTTTGCTGGGGGGCAGCGCCGGTGGTGCCCGGATCGATTGGTGCCTGCTGTGGCGGTGGTGTCGCGCCAGCGGCCTTTTCCGCCGTCAGAACCACCGTGACTGTGAGTACGCCATCAAGCGCATGCACGGTTTTCTCTGCTTCCTTGCGCAAAGGTTCCATCTTGGGACCCTGCTCGCGGTCAACCTCAATGGTGAAAGCAACGTGGCCATCTTTCATCTGCAGGCCCCGTACCAAGCCCGCCTGGACGATACTTTCACCACTAACGGGGACTTTTACGTTTTCAAGAGCGCCGAGGATATCTTGTTCGTTGATTTCCGCCATACCTTGCAAACTCCGCTTGATCGACCGATATTCCCACTATCGCGCCGGTGAACGGCGCATTCGCTATAGGAAGTAGCGCAAGTTTTCTGTTTTACAAGCGCGACAGTCAAATCGGGCGCGCGAAATTTTCGGGAAAGGACATTTAATGGTCTGGAAATCACAAGGTGACGGCCCATGGGGCGGCGGTAGCGGGGGCGGCGGCGCATGGGGCGGCGGCTCAGGTGGCGGTGGCCGTGGGCCACAGCCTCCGGACATCGAAGAATTGCTCAAGCGCAGCCAGGACAAAATAAAGCGCTTTCTACCTGGCGGCGGCAACACCAAAGGATTGGTACTCCTGTTGATCGCAGTGGTCGGTTTCTGGTCACTGAGCGGCATCTACCGGGTTGAACCAGGCCAGCAGGGCGTCGAGCTCTTGTTCGGCAAATATGTCAAACGCACAGCGCCCGGCCTGCATATTTGGTTCCCGTCCCCGATTGGTGAGGTTATCAAGCCTGACGTCGAGCGTACCAACACGCTAAATGTCGGGTTCCGCGGCACCAGCGACGTGACGCGCAGCACGGACCGTGACGTGCCGCTGGAAAGCTTGATGTTGACGTCAGATCAAAACATAATCGACATCGATTTTGTCGTGCAATGGCGCATAAAGAACGCGGCTGAGTTTCTGTTCAACATCCGCGATCCGCAACTGACCATCAAATTAGCGGCGGAGAGTTCCATGCGTGAGGTCATCGGCCATACGTCTCTGGAAAACGCACTGACGGTCCAGCGCCAAACTGTGCAGCAAGAAGCAAAAACGCTGTTGCAAAAGATTTTGGATGATTACAAGACCGGCGTCGCCATTGCGGAAATCCAGCTTCTAAAGGTGGACCCACCGCAAGAAGTCATCGACGCCTTCAACGACGTGCAGCGCGCCAAACAGGACCAAGAGCGTTCCGTTAACGAAGCAACAGCCTACAAGAACGATATCGTTCCTCGGGCTAAGGGTGAAGCGCAGAAGATGATCCAAGGCGCCACCGCCTATAAAGAGAAAGTGGTCAAGGAAGCTGAAGGTGAAGCGAAACGCTTCTTGTCGGTCTTTGAGACTTATCTGGTGGCCAAGGATGTGACCACGCGGCGCTTGTTCCTAGAGCGCATGCAGGACGTCTTCTCAAAATCCGAAAAGGTGATCATCGACAAGGGCCAAAGCGGCGGCAGTGGGGTCATTCCCTACTTACCGCTACCGGAACTCAAAAAACGCTCGGGAGGGCAGTAATCATGAATAGGGCTACTCTCGCTATCATCGGCATTATCATTGTCGTCGCTGGTTTCACGATTTCCAGTGTATTGTTCACGGTTCACCAGACCCAACAGGCCTTGATCCTACAGTTTGGTAATCCAATCCGTGTCATCAAGGAGCCCGGGCTGCATGCCAAAATGCCCTTCGTCCAGAATGCCGAGTTCTATGACTCCCGTATCCTCGATTTAGACCCGCCGGCCCAAGAAGTTATTCTGGCCGACCAGAAGCGTGTCAACGTCGATGCCTTCGCTCGCTACCGCATCAAAGACCCATTGGAGTACAGAAAACGCGCGCAGACGGATGCCAACTTCCGCGACGTTTTCGGCTCCCGGCTCAACGCCGCCATCCGTGCCGGCATTGGTAAGATTCTGCTGGGAGACATGTTGACCGAAAAACGCGCCCAGGTGATGAATATCATCGCGTCACAGATGAAGGCCTTCGCGCCGGAGTTTGGTGTCGAGGTGGTAGATGTGCGTATCGGCCGGACCGATTTGCCGGACGCCACGGCGCAATCGGTGTACAACCGCATGCGTTCCGACCGTGTCGCCCATGCAGCGCAACTGCGCGCGGTCGGTGAGGAACAGAAGCTCCGCATCCAGGCCGAAGCTGATCGTGACCGAACGGTGATCATCGCCGAGGCCCAACGCCAATCTCAGATCCTTCGTGGTATGGGCGAAGGTGAGCGCAACAGAATTCTAGGCAAGGCGTTTGGTAAAGATCCGCAGTTCTTTGACTTCTATAGGTCCATGGAAGCCTATGGCGAGGCCCTGGGTGAAGGCACGACCATGGTGCTGAGCCCCGATTCAGAGTTCTTCCGTTTCTTCGGGGCGAGCAAGCCAGAGTAGAGCGTGGCCGACCTACTGACCGCTCTCGCCCTAGCTGTCACGATCGAGGGCATTGTCTACGCTATGTTCCCCGATGCCATGAAGCGGATGATGGTCAGTGTTCTTGAGCAGCCATCATCAAACTTGCGTGCGGCCGGGCTGTTAGCTGCGTCGCTAGGGGTCTTCGCCGTGTGGATGGTCAGGGGATGAGCATCAAAAAATCATCCCCCTCAGGCCAAAGTTCAGCCACATTTGAGAGCCATATCGCGGTAAGATGAAGCTGTTCTAAGACGAGGTATCATACGATGATGAAAAAGTCCATCGCCACTCTCGCCACTGTCCTGCTGGTTTGGACAACCACTGCCGAGGCCAAGACGGCGCCGGAAAGTTTCGCTGATCTCGCCACCAAACTTTTGCCGTCGGTGGTTAACATCTCCACCGCCCAGACCATCGAGGGTCACCAGGGCCCGACGATGCCGCAACTGCCGCCGGGCTCGCCGTTTGAGGATTTCTTTAAGGAGTTCTTTGATCGAAACCAACCGCAGCAGCGATCGCGCCGGGCCACGTCACTAGGTTCTGGGTTCATTATTAGCGAGGATGGCTTTGTAGTTACCAACAACCATGTCATTGCCGATGCCGATGAGATTTCCGTCATCTTGCAAGATGACACGCGGCTTAAGGCGGAATTGATCGGGCGTGATCCGAAAACCGATCTTGCCGTACTCAAAATTAAAAATGGCAAGAAGTTTCCAGCCGTAAAGTTCGGCAATTCCCACAAGGCTCGGGTCGGTGATTGGATCGTTGCCATCGGCAATCCGTTTGGTCTCGGCGGTACGGTCACCGCCGGCATCATTTCGGCGCGCGGCCGCGACATCAATGCTGGCCCCTATGATGATTTTATCCAAACCGACGCCTCCATCAACCGCGGCAATTCGGGCGGCCCGATGTTCAATCTGAAGGGCGAAGTGATCGGCATTAATACGGCAATCTTCTCACCCTCTGGCGGCAGCGTCGGTATCGGCTTTGCTATTCCTGCCTCAACCGCCGAGCCAGTGATCCGCCAATTAATGAAGTCGGGTAGCGTCAAACGCGGCTGGCTTGGCGTTCACATTCAGGCCGTAACCGAAGAAATAGCCGAACCGCTGGGCCTAAAAAAGGCTGAGGGCGCCTTGGTGGCAAGCGTCATCGAGAACAGCCCGGCAGCTGCGGGCGGCATCAAGTCCGGTGACGTCATCCTTGAATTCGACGGCAAGGTCGTAAAGGAAATGCGCTCGCTACCGCGCATCGTTGCAGAAACCGAGGTCGGCAAGCCGGTCGATGTCGAGGTCTGGCGCGATCATGGTGAGAAGACCCTATCAGTCTCCGTCGGTGAACTGAAGGCTGCCCCCAAAACTGCTTCCAAGAGCGGCGGCGGCCTCGCCAGCGAAATGACCATCGCCGAGTTGGGCCTGACCCTGGCCGTCATCACAGACAAAGTGCGTGAGCGATTCAAGCTGAAAGAGGACGCCAAGGGCGTCGTTGTTACCAAGGTGGATGCCGACGGCGACGCCTCGCAAAAGGAAATTCGCCGGGGCGACGTCATCATTGAAGTCAGCCAACAAGAGGTCTCGACACCGGCGGAGGTTAAAGACAAGATTGACGCCGCCAAAAAGGCCAAACGCAAGTCGGTGCTTTTACACCTCGACGGTCAGAATGGCCTGCGTTTCGTCGCCGTCCGCCTGCGCAAGAAATAGCATAGCAAAAACACAAGAAAGCAGCTCCCCAGCATCCGGTCAGCGACGCTTTTTTGTCCGGTCTCGTATCCGTTTAATTACCGCCGAACATCTTTTGCAGATTATCGAAACCAGCCTGGTAGATGCCGCGCACCGCTTCCATGGCATCGCCGTCGCTGGCGCCAGCGAAGTCACTTGACCACTCAACGTTACAGTTCTCGCCCTCGCCAGTGACCTTGATCATTCTCTTGTAGTTGGCAAGCAGCAGGGGGCTGTCGGCAATAGTGTAGCTGCAGGTGCGGCTGTCCTCATCGACGTTCTCCAATCGTTCAATGATGGTGCCACCGCCAACAAGGCTCAGGCGCCGCTGCTGGCCTTCTTCTTCAAGTTCGCTTTTCTCCATTGCCGGGTGCCAGTCCGGCAGTGCATTGAAGCC